>JAZBPE010000214.1:0-55026 GCA_036353345.1 Erythrobacter sp.
ACCCGACGTACCTTGGCAAAACGCTACATCCCGGCGACGCTGCCCACAAGCTTTTCGCCGGAAACTCAGACCCCCGATGAGTTCCTCCAGCCGAAAATGGTCGGGGAGAGAGGATTCGAACCTCCGGCCCCTGCCTCCCGAAGACAGTGCTCTACCAGGCTGAGCTACTCCCCGACCGTGTCGGCCCCGCAACATGGATATGCTTGCGGGTCGAGGCAAGGCGCGCGCTATAGGTGTGGACGGGCGGGGTGGCAAGGCGCGTTTTTGCCGCTAGTCCCTTCGTGATGACGCGCCATCCCGAACAACAATATCTCGATCTCATGCGGCAGGTCTGGGATACTGGAGACGAGCGCCGCGACCGCACCGGGATCGGCACGCGCTCGGTCTTTGGAGCAACGCTGCGGTTCGATTTGAAGGACAGCGCCATCCCGCTTCTTACCACCAAGCGGGTCTACTGGAAGACCGCTGCACGCGAAATGCTGTGGTTCCTGACCGGGAACACGAATATCCGTCCGCTCGTGCTGCAAGGCGTAAAGATCTGGAACGACTGGCCGCATGCCCGCTACCTCAAGGAGACCGGCGAGGACTTGCCGCTCGATACCTTTGTCGAGCGGATCGCGAATGACGAAGCCTTCGCGCAGCGGTGGGGCGATCTTGGACCGGTCTATGGCAAACAATGGGTCGACTGGCCAACCTATCGCTATCGTGCGGACGGGCTTTACGAGAAGGGCGAGGGCATCAATCAGGTCGCGCAGGTCGTCGAAAGCCTGCGGACCAATCCGGGTAGTCGCCGCCATATCATCGAGGGCTGGAACGTTGCCGAACTCGATCGCATGGCGCTGCCCCCATGCCACAAGACCTATCAGTTTCATGTGCAGGGAGCCGGCGAGAACTTGCGCCTCAATTGCCTGTTGTATCAGCGCAGCTGCGATGTTGCGCTCGGCCTGCCATTTAATCTCTTCGGAGCGGCGCTGCTCACGCGGATGATAGCGCAACAGGTCTGGATGCAGCCGGGCGAATTGGTGTGGATGGGCGGCGATGTGCATCTCTACCTCAACCACGCCGATCTGATCGACGAACAGCTGGCCCGCGAACCGACTGGCCACCCGACGCTGGAAATCACGCGCACCCCTGAAACAATATTCGACTACCGGATCGAGGACTTTGTGGTGCATGATTACGCGCCGCACCCGCCGATCAAGGCTCCTGTTGCGGTCTGACCGCCGCGGCTCGGGCAACGCTTGACCCTCTTCGGGCGCTGAAATAATCAGCTACGAACAAGCAATGATTGCACGCCAGATGAAAAGCCCGGCGGCGAACCAAAACGGAGAGCACTCGCATGGCCGATCCGGCCGACCTAACATCGCCTGCCGGAGATAACCGCCCGGCGCTGGCACTGCACGTGCCTGAGCCAAAATATCGCCCGGGTGACACGGTCGATTTTTCCGATATCGATATTGGCAAAGCGGGTGCGCAGCGCCGGCCCGATGAAAGCGCCGCTCCCGATAGCATGGCGGACCTTGCCTACGGCCTGGTGCGCGTTCTGGGTGAAGATGACCGGGCGCATGGCCCGTGGGATCCGAAACTGGACGCCGAAACCTTGCGCACCATGCTCGGCCACATGGCGATGGTGCGCGCGTTCGATGAGCGCATGTTTCGCGGGCAGCGGCAGGGCAAGACTTCCTTCTACATGAAATGCACAGGTGAGGAGGCGACCAGCGTGGCTGCCTCCATGGCGCTCGCGTCGGATGACATGGTGTTTCCCAGCTATCGCCAGCAAGGCATCCTCATTGCACGTGGCTATCCCCTGATCGAGATGATCAACCAGATCTATTCGAACAAGGGTGACAAGCTGAAGGGCCGCCAGCTTCCGATCATGTATTCCAGCCGTGAGCACAGCTTCTTCAGCATATCGGGCAATCTCGCTACCCAGACCCCGCAAGCGGTCGGCTGGGCCATGGCGAGCGCGATAAAGGGCGACAGCCGGATCGCCGCGACCTGGGTGGGCGAGGGCTCGACCGCAGAGGGCGATTTCCACAGCGCCTGCACCTTTGCAACGGTCTATAATGCACCGGTTATCCTCAATGTTATCAACAATCAGTGGGCGATCTCGAGCTTCTCGGGTTTTGCAGGGGCGGAGCGCACTACCTTTGCTGCGCGCGCATTAGGCTATGGGCTTGCGGGCCTGCGGGTTGATGGGAACGACGCGCTCGCCTGCTATGCAGCCCAGGTTTGGGCAGCGAACCGCGCGCGTGCCAATGATGGCCCCACGCTGATCGAATATTTCACCTATCGCGCCGAAGGCCACTCCACCTCGGACGATCCATCCGGCTATCGCAGCGCGCAGGAAAGCGAGGATTGGCCCCTTGGCGATCCCATCATGCGGCTGAAGAACCATCTTATCGCGATCAACGAATGGGATGAGGACCAGCAGGCGGAGATGGACCGCAAATGTGCCGAGGAAGTGAAGGCGACGACCAAGGAGGCCGAAAAGAACGGTATTCTTGGCCATGGCCTCCACCATCCTTTCCACACCATGTTCGAGGACGTGTTCGAAGAGCTGCCCTGGCATCTGCGGGAACAGGCCGAACAGGCGACGCGCGAGCGGATCGCGAAATTCGGTGAGGAAAGGCCCCACGAATGAACGCCGAAACGCAAACCACGTCCGAGGGAAAGGCGCCTGACGACACCGCCACTGAACGCCGGATCAACATGATCGAGGCGATCAACGAAGCGCTCGACATCATGCTCGCGCGTGATCCCGATGTAGTCGTTATGGGTGAGGATGTCGGCTATTTCGGCGGCGTCTTCCGCTGCACAGCGGGTCTTCAGGAAAAGCACGGCAAGACCCGGGTGTTCGATACGCCGATCAATGAATGCGGTATCATCGGGGTCGCGGTGGGCATGGGCGCCTATGGCCTTCGCCCGGTGCCCGAAATCCAGTTCGCCGATTACATCTATCCCGGCCTCGACCAGCTGATCAGCGAAGCGGCGCGGCTGCGCTATCGCTCGGCAACTGAATATATCGCGCCCATGACCGTGCGCTCCCCCTTTGGAGGCGGCATTTTTGGCGGGCAGACCCACTCGCAGTCGCCCGAGAGCATCTTTACCCACGTCTCGGGGCTGAAAACGGTGATTCCGGCGACCCCTTACGATGCCAAGGGGCTTCTGATCGCTGCCATCGAAGACAACGATCCCGTGATCTTCTTCGAGCCCAAGCGGATCTATAACGGTCCTTTTTCAGGGTTTTACGACAAACCGGTAGAGCCGTGGAAGAAGCACCCTGATAGCGTGGTGCCCAAAGACTATTATCGGATCCCGCTGGGCAAGGCGCGTCACGTGACGCGAGGGGAGGCGTTGACGGTCCTGACCTACGGGACGATGGTCCATGTCGCGCAGGCGGTAGCGCGCGCGAAGGGCGTCGATGCTGAGATCCTGGACCTGCGCACGCTCGTCCCACTCGATATCGAGGCGATCGAGACCTCGGTGAAGAAGACCGGCCGCTGCCTGATCGTGCATGAAGCGACGCGGACCAGTGGCTTCGGCGCCGAGCTCTCCGCGCTGGTAACCGAACGCTGCTTCTACCATCTCGAAGCTCCCGTCGAGCGCGTCACCGGCTTCGACACACCCTATCCCCACAGCCTCGAATGGGCGTATTTCCCCGGCCCTGTCCGTATTGGCGAGGCCATCGACAAGATCTTGAGCGAGTAGACCTCAGAAATGGCGAGATTCACATTCAACATGCCCGATGTGGGCGAGGGCGTTGCCGAGGCCGAACTCGTGGAATGGCACGTCGCGGTCGGCGACCGGGTGGAGGAGGATCAACACCTCGTCGACGTGATGACCGACAAGGCGACGATCGACATCGAGAGCCCTGTCGAGGGCAACGTGATCGAGGTCGCCGGCGAAGTCGGCGATACGATTGCCGTTGGCTCGATGCTGCTGGTGATCGAAGTCGAAGGCGAAGTGCCCGACGAGGTTGATGAAGGCGAGTCCGCCCCGGCCCGCGAACCTGAAACAGCACCCGAACCGAAGAACAACACGGTCGAAGAGCGGATCGAAGTCGAGAACCCCGACCCGAGCGATGCCGACGATGCGATGGCGGCAGACCCCGAACCCGCACCAAAACAGCCGGTCGATCCCGCGCCGACCCCGGCGTCCAAATCAGACGCCAGCAAGGTGCTCGCCTCCCCTGCCGTGCGCAAGCGTGCGAAGGACTTGGGCGTGGACCTCAGCGAGGTGAAAGCCGCTGAGGACGGTCGCGTGCGGCACGGCGACCTCGACCAGTTCCTAGCCTACAATTCGGGTGGTGGCTTCTCGCCTGGCGGACGCGCGCGTGAAGACGAAGCGATCAAGGTCATTGGCCTTCGCAAACGCATCGCTCAGAACATGAGCGCGGCCAAGCGCAACATTCCTCACTTCACCTATGTCGAGGAATGCGACGTTACCGAGATGGAGCGGATGCGGGCCGATCTGAACGGCGCGCGCGGGAGCAAGCCAAAGCTCACCATGCTGCCGCTCCTCATCACCGCAATCTGCAAGCTGATCCCCGATTATCCGATGATCAATGCGCGCTACGATGACGAGGCGAACGTGGTCATACGCCACGGCGCGGTGCATCTCGGCATGGCAGCGCAGACCGACAATGGGCTCATGGTCCCGGTCATCCGCGATGCACAGAGCCGCAACCTGTGGCAGTTGGCGGCCGAGATCGGGCGGCTGGCCGAAGCCGCGCGAGACGGCTCGGCCAAGTCGGAGGAGCTTTCAGGCTCGACGCTCACCGTCACTTCGCTCGGGCCTTTGGGCGGGGTCGCGACCACGCCCGTCATCAACCGGCCCGAAGTCGCAATTATCGGACCGAACCGCATTATCGAGCGTCCCATGTTCGTCACCGGCGCGGACGGCACCGAGCGGATCGAGAAGCGCAAGCTCATGAACATCTCGATCAGCTGCGACCATCGTGTGGTGGATGGCTACGATGCGGCGAGCTTCATTCAGGACGTGAAGCGCCTTGTCGAAACGCCGGTCTTGCTTTTGTCCGACTGAGTGGTCGGTGCGAGGAAAAAACCGGCTGCTTTGAGCAAGGAGCGTTGACAGCGAAAAGCGCGGGTCTTAATGGCCCGGCTTCCCGAGCGGCTTATGCCTAGATGGCGCGCCCCGGATGCCCTGCGCGGGTGTAGCTCAGTTGGTTAGAGCGCCGGCCTGTCACGCCGGAGGTCGCGGGTTCAAGTCCCGTCACTCGCGCCATTTCCCTCAAGATACGTCCCGTGGCTGCCGCGATCTTCAACTGTCGAGGCTGTCACAGAAGTAGGCCGAGCGCCCGCCGACCTTCTTGCGGATGATCGTACCATCACCGTCGGGGCAGTCGGCCCCTTCCTTGCGGTTGCGGATCAGCCAATCGTCGGGAAGCTGCGAATAATCCGCTTCGACCCGCACGCCTTCTGCGAGCTTTTCGCGCATCACCGCGAACAATCTGGCGAGCGCTGCGTCCGAAAGGTCGTTCCCGCGCGTTTCAGGATGAAGGCGCGTGGCAAACAGGATTTCGTCCGACCACAGGTTCCCGATCCCGGCAAGCTTTGACTGATCCATCAGCGCTGACTTGATTGTGGCGCGGCTTTTCGCGATGATTTCGACGAACCGTTCCTGCGAAATGTCGAGCGCATCGGGGCCGAGGCCCTCTTCCTCGATATAGGTGTCGGGGTCATCGATCACGCGGACATGGCCGAGCTTGCGCGGGCAACGAAAGGCCAGGCGGCGATCGCCTTCGAACGTGATGAGAAGCTTGGTATATTTTGGCGGTTCGTCCGGCGCGTCGAAAGGAACCAGCCAGCCGGTCATCCCCAAATGGACCGCGATCCACGGACCGGTTTGCGAGCCGGCAAACACGTTCTTGCCATGCCGCCGCGCTTCGGTGAATTGCCGTCCTCCAAGTCGGCCCAGCGCGTTCGAGCCGGGCAGTTCGATAGAGCGCGTATCAGGGCCAAGCTCGGCCTTCTCGATAGTGCGATTGAGGCATTCGCGCTCCAGCGTCAGGCGCTGCGCTTCGTTTTCGGGAAGCTCCGGCATCAGGTCGCCGCGTCGTCTTGGACCTCGTCGTGCGCGGCGGGCGGTGGCGACCAGCTTCCGGTCTCCATCCAGATAAGGAAGCGTTTGAGGGGCAGCAACCAGACGAGACCGAGCACGAGATAGACGATGGCCTGCAGCGAACCTGGCCATCCGCCGATGATCTCCGGTGCGTAGCGGGCAATCACGACGCCATAGATGATCAAGGCGAGAAACAAGCCGATAATACCGAAGGGTATGCGCCAGGTGGGTGTTTCACGCATGGGCTCAATTGTCCTTAATCAAGGCCATAGATACGGGTGGGGGTGATGATCATATGCAGGCGCTGGTCGTGCGCTTCCATCGGAAGCTCGTCAACGCATTGCGAATCCCATGCCAGCCCGATCGCGCGGGTTTGCGGATGACCGGCCAACCAGCGGTCGTAATGCCCGCCGCCCTGTCCAAGGCGATCGCCAGCCGGGGTAAAACCGATCAGAGGAACGAAGACCACGTCGGGGACAATCTCGTACAGATCGTCGGTCGGCTGCAACACACCAAATGGACCTCGTTCGAGATCGCTTTCACCAAACGGATCACTGAAAGTGCGGAACTCCATCTGCGCTTTTGCACCAGCGAAGAAGGGCAAGGCGATATCGTGCCCCGCTTCGAGAAAGAACTGCGCGTAACCTCGCGTCGGCGCTTCATCGCTGGTTGCGTGATAAAGGCCGATCGTGGCGTCAGGCGAAATCGTTTCCACCAGCGGAACCGGCGGACGGTTGAACAGCAGCGCGCGCACAGCCTCGGACTGCGCCGCGACATGCTCTCGGCGCTGACGGCGAAGGATCTTTCGAAGATGGGCCTTGTTTTTCAAATGTTCGCCCAGGTCTTGTCCATTCCATATCGGCCTCGAATGGCTGAAAACGGCGACCGCCAGCCCGCAGCGATGCGACCTTGAGGTCGTATGAGCGAGGAGAGCCGGCGAGCGAATGCGCGCACCATCGCCCGAGGCCCAACGAGTAAGTGACGGAACCACCATGGGTCGTTGCCGGGAAATCCTCTGACGCGAAAACGTCAGGTGGGTGCCGTATGCCCGAACCCTCAGGACGAACCCGTGGACTCAGGCAGGGACAGCTCCCTTGGATTGCTTATAGCCTCAGGGATGTTCATGGCTCGTGCCGGGCAGTCCCGCCAACAATTGATCTAGGCGACCTGCGCGCGCCCTTCAAGCTCGCTTGCGACGCGCTCTGCTGTATCGGCAAGGGTTTCGAGCTGCTCGGCCAGCGCTGTATCCGTATTGGCGTGCTCGCTATTCGCCTGCTCGCTCGCCGCGCGCAGCCGCTCAACTTCGCGCCGGGACCGTTCTTGCGCAAGGCGCGCTCTATCCAGTCTGGCTTCGAGCGCAGCTTTCGTATCGGCGGCCTCGTCCCAGCCGCGTTCGGCTTGGTGGCGGGCGGCATCGAGATCGGCGTCAAGCTTGGCGATGCGGCCGTGCGCAGCTTCCAGATCGCTCGCCATGATCAGCGCGGCAATGAGGAAGTTCTGCGTCTCCTGCGGCGCGCGGGTCGCATTTTGCCGTTCATAATAGCTCGCAAACTGAGCGGCCAAACGCTCCACTTCCGGTTCCTCCCCCGGGGAGCACCCGATTGTGTAGGTGCGCGGACCGATGGTGACGCGGACCGTGCTCATTGCGGGCATACCGTAAGGAATGGTTTCATGGCATCTCGAGTCCGTCGATCAGCGTATCGAGTTCGGCGATGGTCGCGCTCACTTCGCGCCGAAGCGCTTCGTCGCCGCCATCTTGGGGGCGCACCTTTTCGATCCGCGCGAGTGCGGCGGTGATCCGGATTATCGCTGCTTGTGTTCGAGCCGTGCTCATCAGGCGAGTTAGGATAGCGCAGAACGCCCTTATCGCAACGGGTTGAGCGGGTTTGTTGATAAATTGTCTCCGCGAAAGCGCATCTCGTCCTTCCCGCGCACCGGTTGACCTTGCGCGGTCCCTCGGCAATGGCGAGTTCTGAATTTTTCGGGGGCTCGACTCGCCCCCTAGCAGGAGCGCTGCGCCGTATCATGATTACCGACGCCGCCCGCCTTCAGGATATGGCCAATGCCATCCGGGCGCTGTCCATGGACGCTGTGCAGGCGGCGAATTCGGGACATCCCGGCATGCCGATGGGCATGGCGGACGTGACTGCCGCCCTGTTCGCCAACCATCTGCGCTTCGATCCGGCGCGGCCCGACTGGGAGGATCGCGACCGCTTCGTGCTGTCGGCCGGCCATGGCTCGATGTTGCTCTACGCTGCGCTTCATCTGTCCGGCTATGCGCGCCCCACGATGGAGGACATCCGCAATTTCCGTCAGCTTGGCAGCCCGTGTGCGGGACATCCCGAAAACTTCCTGCTGGAAGGTGTCGAATGCACCACAGGGCCGCTAGGTCAGGGGCTTGCGATGGCGGTCGGGATGGCAATTGCGGAGCGGCAGCTCAATGCGATCTTCGGTGATGGCCTGGTGGACCACCGCACCTGGGTGGTCGCGGGCGATGGCTGCCTGATGGAAGGCATCAATCACGAGGCGATCGGCCTGGCCGGACACCTCAACCTTGGTCAGCTGATCGTCTTGTGGGACGACAACACGATCACGATCGACGGCAGCACTGACCTCTCGACCAGCGAGAATGTCAGGGCGCGCTATGAAGCGACCGGCTGGCATGTCGTCAGCTGCGACGGGCATGATTTTGACGATATCGACCGCGCGCTTACCGAAGCGAAGGCGGACGAGCGCCCCACGCTCGTCGCATGCCGCACGATCATCGGGAAGGGTGCCCCCAACAAGCAGGGCACCGCGGCAACCCATGGCGCGCCGCTGGGCTCGGATGAGGTGGCCGCCGCGCGCGAAGTCCTGGGCTGGGACGCGCCGCCATTCGATATTCCGGACGACATCCTGGGCGACTGGCGTTCCACCGGCGATCGCGGACGCGACGATCTGGGCGCCTGGGAGAAGCGGTTGGCACAATCGCCCCAGCGCGATGCGTTCGAACAGCGTTTCGAAGATATCGGCGAGGCCGCTGGCGCGGCGCTCGAAGGACATATTCGCGGGCTTGCCGCCGATCCGCAGAACGTGGCCTCGCGCAGGGCTTCGGAAATGGCGCTTACCGTGCTGACCGAGAACATTCCGCCCATGATTGGTGGATCGGCTGACCTTACCGGGTCCAACAACACCAAGACGCCGAGCACGGCCCCGTTTGGTGCAGACGATTATTCGGGCCGCTACCTCTATTATGGCATTCGCGAATTCGGCATGGCAGCGGCGATGAACGGCATGGCGCTGCATGGCGGGATCGTGCCTTATGGCGGTACGTTCCTCATCTTCAGCGATTATTGCCGCAACGCCATCCGCCTGTCTGCGCTGCAACAGACGCGCGTCATATACGTGATGACGCATGATTCGATCGGGTTGGGCGAGGACGGGCCGACCCATCAGCCGGTCGAGCAGGTCATGAGTCTGCGGTTGGTGCCGAACCTCAACGTCTACCGGCCCTGCGACGCGATCGAGACTGCCGAGTGCTGGGCGCTTGCGCTTGGGAGTGAGGCTACACCTTCGATCCTTGCGCTGTCGCGTCAGGGCCTGCCGCAATTACGGGGTGAGGACGATGGCGAATGGACGGGCGAGAGCAACCGCTGCGCCAGAGGTGCCTACCGACTGCGTGCAGCCAGAGCGGACCGGCGCGTTGTCATCCTCGCGACCGGATCGGAAGTCGCGCTCGCGGTTGAATGTGCAGACAAGCTCGAAGAGGATGGTATTGGTGTGGACGTCGTCTCGATGCCCTGTTTCGAGCTATTTGATGAACAGAACGCAGCCTATCGCGGCGACTTGCTTCCGGCCGATGCCCTGCTGGTGTCGATTGAAGCGGGCAGTACCCTTGGCTGGGAGCGTTATACCGGCCGAAGCGGCCTTAATATTGGCCTCGATCAATTCGGTGCGTCCGCGCCGGGTAAGGATGTCATGGCACATTTCGGTTTCACTGCCGAAGCCATCATCCCGCAAATTCACGAACATCTGGAAAATTGAACAGGAGCATTCATGGCCACCAAGGTTGCCATTAACGGCTTTGGCCGCATCGGCCGGCTGGTCGCACGTGCGATCCTCGAGCGTAGCGATCATGATCTCGAACTCGTCGCCATCAACGACCTTGCCGATGCGAGCGCGAATGCGCTGCTATTCGGCTATGACAGCGTGCACGGACGGTTCGCAGGCAAGGTAAGCGCAGAAAGCGACGCGATAACCGTCGACGGCCGCCGCATTGCCGTTACCGCCGAGCGTGAGCCGGGCAAGCTGCCGCATGGCGATCACGGCGTCGATATCGTGCTCGAATGCACCGGCTTCTTCCAGTCGGACGAAGCGGCGCGCCCGCACATTGATGCTGGCGCCAAGCGCGTGTTGATATCGGCACCGGCCAAGAACGCTTCCAAAACGATCGTCTTCGGCGTCAATCACGAAACGCTGACGGCTGAGGACATCGTGGTCTCGAACGCCAGCTGCACCACTAATTGCCTCGCCCCGGTGGCGAAGGTGATGAACGATACGGTCGGCATCGCGCGCGGCTTCATGACAACGATCCACTCCTATACCAACGATCAGCGGATGCTGGACCAGATCCATAGCGACATGCGCCGGGCGCGTGCGGGGGCCGTCAACATGATTCCCACGACGACAGGCGCTGCGCGTGCCGTCGGGTTGGTGCTGCCCGAACTGGCTGGCAAGCTTGACGGGTCGAGCGTGCGCGTGCCGACACCCAATGTCAGCCTCGTCGATCTCACTTTCGTGCCGGAGCGCGACACCAGCGTTGAGGAACTGAACGATGCGCTGAAAGCTGCGGCCAACGGCCCGATGAAAGGCGTGCTTGACTACACAGACCAGCCGCTGGTCAGCACGGATTTCAATCATCAGCCTGCCAGCTCGACGGTCGATAGCCTCGAAACCGCCGTTCTCGAAGGCAAGCTGGCGCGCGTGGTGAGTTGGTACGATAACGAATGGGGCTTTTCCAACCGCATGATCGATACCGCCGGCGTGATGGCCAAGCTGCTCTGATCCGGGCGGCGCTCGCGCTATGGCGAACTTCAGGACCCTTGACGATCTCCCGGCCGATCTGACCGGCAAGGTCGCACTCGTGCGTGTCGATCTCAACCTGCCGATGCATGGGGGTTCGGCGAGCGACGTGACGCGTGTCGAAGCGGTTCGACCGACCATCCTCGAACTCGCCGATAAGGGCGCAAAAGTGTTGTTGCTGGCGCATTTCGGGCGGCCGGGCGGTCAGCGCTCCTCGATCCTTTCAACCAGTTTCGTGCAAGGTGATGTGGAGCGTGTGCTGGAGCGTGAAATCATGTTCGTGCCCGAAGTCGCAGGTCCAGTGGTCGAACAGGCGATCGGTATTCTCCGCGCAGGTGATATTGCCTTGCTGGAAAACACCCGGTTCTGGCCGGGTGAGAAGGCGAACGATCCCAATTTCGCGCAATCGATTGCGGCGCATGGCGACATCTATGTGAACGATGCCTTCTCCACCGCACACCGTGCACATGTCTCGACGCAAGGGATCGCGCATTTCCTTCCCGCTTTTGCTGGCCGTGCCATGGAAGCGGAGCTCAAGGCGCTCGAAGCGGCGCTGGGCCAGCCAACGCCGCCAGTCGCCGCGGTAGTGGGAGGGGCCAAGGTTTCAACCAAGCTCGCGGTGCTTGAAAACCTGGTGCACCGGGTTCAGCATCTCATCATCGGCGGGGGCATGGCCAATACCTTTCTCGCCGCGCGCGGGGTCGCCGTTGGCCGATCGCTTGCCGAACAGGATCTTGCCGAAACGGTCACTCGCATCATGAACGAGGCCGATGAGGCCGGATGCACGATCCACCTGCCCTATGATGTGGTCGTAGCCAAGGAGTTCGCCGCACACCCGCCTTCACTGCGCACCTGCAACGTCCACGAGGTCGGCGCTGACGAGATGATCCTCGACATAGGGCCGCAAGCGGTCGAGGCGCTGGGCGATGTGCTAAAGACCTGTCGCACGCTGGTGTGGAACGGTCCGCTCGGCGCGTTCGAGACGCCGCCCTTCGATGCGGCCACAGTCGCGCTCGCGAAGACCGCCGCCGCTCTGACGAAGGAAGGCTCGCTCATCAGCGTTGCGGGTGGGGGTGATACGGTCGCGGCGCTCGCCCATGCGGGCGTGGCGGAGGACATGACCTATGTTTCGACCGCAGGCGGCGCGTTCCTGGAATGGATGGAGGGCAAGGAGCTGCCCGGCGTTGCGGCGCTGGAAGCCTCCGATAGCTGACAGCGGGTCTGATATCGATGTCTGACATCTGCGCGGAAATGGAAGTGCTCGAAAACCGCCTCATGCGGGGCTGGATGGGCCGCAACGTGCGCGAGATAAAAGCTCTTGTGGCGACGGACTGCCTGTTTATGTTCGGAACGAGGCCGCCGACCTTGCTCGACCGGCCAAGCTTCGTTGCAGCGATCGATCGCGGGTTCGTGTGCGAGGCGTTCCGGTTCGGAGCGGTGACCGCACGACAGCACAGGCATGCCGCGTGGTTCACCGGCGATATCGAGCTCGAGATGCGGCTCAGCCGACGCGAATGGCGCGGACGCTTTCTTCTCACCGATCTTTGGACAAAATCGCGACTCAAGCGCCGCTGGAAACTGGCCGAGCGCAGCCTTGCTCCGCTTGATGGCGATGAGGATCTGTCCGCCGCCATCCATGCGCTTCAATTATGGCGGTAAGCGTCCTCAGACCAGAGGTGACAATCGATGGCTGAAACCCGCCAGCTCTTCGCGACGCCCTTTATTACTGACCGGCTGCAAAGCGCAGAAGGCCTGCGCGTGCTGCGTGAAATTATCCTCGCTCAGCAGGCCCGCGATCCGGCAGGGCTTTCAATCAGCAATGTTGGCGGCTGGCATTCGGGCACCGACATGATCGAATGGGGCGGAGAGGCCGCCCGCGCGCTCGCTTACAAGGCGATGACGATGGCGGACGAGGCGACGGTCAACGTCGCTTTCGACAAGGGCCATCGCTATGAATGGATGCCAGAGATGTGGGCCAATGTCTCGCGTGCGGGCGGTGCCAACCAGTACCACACACATCCCGGCAGCTTCTGGTCGGCGGTCGCCTATATTGACGATGGCTATGAAGGCTCGAACGATCCCGGTCTGGGTGGGGAGCTTCAATTGCTCGATCCGCGCATGCCGATGCTGCGAATGACAGCCCCGGACCTGCGGCTGAAAGGCGCGGAAGGCCAGGCGCAGGTGGATGAGCCGATGGTGCGCCCGGCGACAGGCCTGATCGTGCTGTTTCCCAGCTGGCTGCAACATAGCGTGCGCCAGTTTCGAGGGCCCGGCACGCGGATATCGGTTGCGATCAACCTCCTTCCTGCAAGAACGGCCGGGGCATGAGTGAAGCGCAGGGCGAATATCCGGGCTATGCAGCGCTTGCCGAATGCCGTGAGGGCGAGTTTGCCGGCTGGCGCTACTGGAACGGCGATCCTTTCGAAAATCGTGCCGGGCCGTTCTACATGCGGCGGGAGGCGCACGGCAGTGTCACCAGCGCCTTTCGTACTGAGGATCGGCACATGAACGGGGCTGGCTCGATTCATGGCGGGTGCCTGATGACGTTTGCCGACTTCTCGCTGTTCTCGATCGCGACAGATGCTCTCGGGACCGATATGGGCGTGACAATGAACCTTTCCGCCGATTTTCTTGGCGGGGCAGGGCCAAGCGTCTTGATCGAGGCGCGCGGCGATGTGACGCGTGGCGAAGGCAAGACCATCTTTGCCCGCGGCCTCGTCACTGCCGACGGCGCCCCTGCGCTGAGCTTTACCGGGATAATCCGGCGGCTGACGAAGCGCTGAGCGTTCAGCGATATTCCGGATTGGGCGCGTCAAAGCGGTAGCCCTCGGACCACAATTCCTTTGAATTGCCATGCGAGGGGATGCCGCCTGCATCCTTTAGCATCCGCGCGAAATGCATGAGGTTCCAGGTCATGAAAGTCGTATTGCGGCGGGTGAAGTTGTTGTCGAACCCGGCCCGGTCGCCATCGTCGATCTCGTCCCCATAGGAAGGGCCCGGACCGGCCTCGCCAACCCAGCCCGCGTCGACCTGCGGCGGGATAGTGAAGCCGATATGTTGCATCGCGTAAAGCACGCCCATTGCGGCATGCTTGATCCCGTCTTCGTTGCCGGTGACGAGGCAGCCGCCAACCTTGCCGTAGAAGACGTACTGCCCCCTTTTGTTTTGCTCGCCCGAATGAGCGTAAAGCTTCTCGATGATGAGCTGGCAGACGGAGCTTTTCTCTCCCAGCCAGATCGGTGTGCCGAGCACCACGATGTCCGCTGCTTTCACCTGCTGCCATATTTTTGGCCACGCATCCTCGCTCGCCCCGTGCTCGGTCATGTCAGGATAAATCCCGAATGCAATTGCGTGATCGCTTGCGCGGATACTATCGACGATCACCCTGTTCTTGCGCATGATGGCTCGGCTCATATCCATCAGCGTGTCGGTGTGGCTCGGTTCGGGCGAATATTTGAGCGTGCAATTGATGAAGAGAGCGCTGAGGTCGGAGAAGTCGGTCTCGTTGTCGCGGCAAAGGTCTTCCTGGGTCTGATCGAGCATGGATGCGTCTCCGAATGGCACATTGTGTTCTTTGACCGGTCGGCGGACCGCGTCAACAACGCGTCCTGTTGCCCGCGTCACAAGGGCTGGCTAAAGCCGCGATCAAAGGGAAGTCAGGGAATTGCCGAGATGATGAACCACGAAGAGATGCGCCAGAAAATCGCGACGGCCGAAGGCTTTATCGCCGCGCTTGACCAGTCGGGAGGGTCCACGCCCAAGGCGCTGCGCGGCTATGGCGTCGCGGACGATGCGTGGGAGGGCGAAGACGAGATGTTCGCCAAGATCCACGAAATGCGCTGTCGCATCGTGGAGAGCCCCGCGTTCACCGGCGACAAGGTGCTCGGCGCGATCCTGTTCGAGCGGACAATGGAGGGTTGCAATCGCGAAGGTATCGCGATCCCGGAGCGACTGCGGGGAAAGGGTATCGTCCCCTTCCTCAAGGTCGATAAGGGTATGCACGATACGGAGAACGGCGCGCAGCTGATGAAGCCGATGCCGCAGCTTGGCGAGATGTGCACGCGAGCAAGGGAGCTTGGCGTGTTCGGGACCAAGATGCGCTCGGTAATCCACGACGCGGACGAGGGCGGGATCGCTGCCAACATCGCGCAGCAGATGGATGTTGGGCTGGAGATCCTCAGCCACGGCCTGACCCCGATCCTGGAGCCCGAGGTCAGCCTCAAGAGCGAGACTCGCGGCGGTGCCGAAGCGATGGTGCTCAGCCACGCGATCGAGCAGCTCGAACGCGTACCGCGCGGGCAGCAGGTCATGTGGAAGCTGACCATTCCGGCTCAGCCAAACACTTACAAAGCCCTGACCGAGCATCCCAAGGTGCTGCGGGTGGTCGCGCTTTCGGGTGGTTATTCCCGCAGTGAGGCATGCAGGGAGCTGGCGAAGAACACCGGCATGATCGCCAGCTTCAGTCGCGCATTGCTGCAGGAACTGCGCGAGGAAATGGATGACCAGCGCTTCGATGCCGCGCTTGAAACCGCGATCGAGGAAATCCGCTGCGCCAGCATCGCACCCTGAGGCCGGTGGCGGAGTCCGGTCTGTGAGCGATCCGCAAGCGCAGCTTTACCTTATTTCGCCGCTCGAGGTTGGCGGCAGCTTCCCCGACCGGCTCGAACGCGCGCTTGCCGCGGACGCTGAAGAGGGCGTCCAAAAAGGCGGTGCGCTCGTCACTGCTTTCCAATTTCGGGTGAAAGGCGTGGATCAGCACGAGGCCGCGCGACTGGCGGATCCGCTCCAGGCAATCTGCACCGCGCACGATGTTGCATTCATCGTCAACGACAGCGTATCGCTCGCCAAGCGGCTCGACGCTGACGGCGTGCATCTCGGGCAGAACGATGGCGATCCAAAAGAGGCGCGTGAGGCACTTGGGCGCGAAGCCCAGATCGGCGTCACCTGCCACGCTTCGAAGCACCTCGCTATGGAAGCGGGCGAAGCGGGCGCGGATTATATTGCGTTCGGAGCGTTCTTTCCCTCAACCACCAAGGCCAAGGCCCCCGATGGCGAGCGGCCCGATCTTGAGCTTATCGAGTGGTGGGCGCAGTTGTTCGAGATTCCGCTCGTTGCGATCGGCGGTATTACGCCCGGCAATTGCGTACCATTGGTCACAGCGGGGGCGGATTTCCTCGCGGTTTGCGGAGGCGTGTGGTCAGGCGACGAGGTCGCGAATATCAGGGCCTTTCGTGAAGCGATCAACGCGGTTTGATCGACGCTTTAAGTCACCTGATCCGCGTTTTTTTGGCGAGCGCCATCTACGCTTAGGCCGCACGATCGGTCCCGATAAATCTGCCTGACTGCGGTGATTGCGCGATGCGATGGGCGGCGTCGCACATCGCTTGATCGTCAGGTGATCCATCGTCGTATATCATATGAAACCGAAACCGGTCTCTCGCTGATCCCCTGTGGTTCGCGCTCGAAGAAGTCCGAAGGCGGAGCCGTCTTTCGTCAGCAGCCGCGCGGATTATCTGCCCGGCAAGCGGGTGCAGAGCAATTCGCCGAGCGAACCGTCGCCATCACGCGCGCGCAATTGGTTCTGGCCCACACGATAATACCGCTCGCCCTTGCGGGGGCCTCGCGTGAAAGTCAGCTCCCGGCCGCGCAGGATATAGGTTCCGGTTCCACGGGCATCGGAATAGGTCGAGCCGGTGGCGATGCGAAACTCCTTGTCCGCGACCACGACAAAAGCGCGGTCCGCCGCATCGCCGGGCAGGGCGCATTGATAGACGCCCGGCGGAAGCGTGCCCAGCTTGCCCGGCGGCGCTGCATCGGCGCTAGCCTGCGCGGCAAGAAGAAGGGCGGTAAGGGTAAACGACAGGATCGGCATGGCGCGCGCCATAGCAGCGGAGTTTGCGCTTGACCACGGATCAGCGCACTGCACCGCGGCGGTGGATCCCCGCGCTTGCCGTTGCGCATGCTAGCCGTTAACGGGTCGCTACCCATATGGCGAACCGCAGAGCAAATATTTCTCTTCGGCTCCGCATCGCCTTCACCAGCAACCACCCGAAAGCAATTCGCATGAAGATCAGCGGCGTCGATATCCGCCCCGGCAATATCCTCGAATATGAAGGCGGCATCTGGAAAGTCGCGAAAATCCAGCACACTCAGCCGGGCAAGGGCGGGGCCTACATGCAGGTCGAAATGAAGAACCTGCAGGATGGCCGCAAGACCAACGTGCGCTTTCGCAGCGCCGATACGGTCGAGAAGGTGCGCCTCGATACGGCCGAGTACCAGTTCCTCTACGAAGACGGCGACATGCTCGTTTTCATGGACCAGACCACGTTCGAGCAGATAAACCTGCCAAGCGACCTGCTGGGCGACGCGCGCCCGTTCCTGCAGGACGGAATGCAGGTGAAGCTCGAATTGTGGGAAGAAAAACCGATTTCGGTCGAGCTGCCGTCGCAGGTCGAAGCTCAGATCGTCGAAGCTGACGCGGTGGTGAAGGGGCAGACCGCGTCGTCCAGCTTCAAGCCCGCAATGCTCGATAACGGGGTGCGGATCATGGTGCCCCCGCATATTGAAAGCGGCACGCGGATCGTGGTCGACGTGTACGAGCAGAGTTACGTGGGCAAGGCGGGCTAGCCCCATGTCGATGTTTTCAGGCCTGATCCGGGTGATGGAACGCGCCGCGCGCAAGGCGGGCGGGCGACTGCGGCGAGACTTTGGCGAAGTCGAGCATCTCCAGGTCAGTCGCAAGGGTCCGGCGGACTTCGTGTCCAAGGCCGACATGCGCGCAGAACGCACCTTGTATGACGAATTGCTGCACGCGCGGCCCGACTGGGGTTTCGTGATGGAAGAGGCAGGCGTTATCGAAGGTGATCCAGGCAAGCCGCGCTGGATCGTCGACCCGCTCGACGGCACGTCCAACTTTCTTCACGGCATCCCGCATTTCGCGATCAGCATCGCGGTTCAGGAGCCGAAGCCTGACGGCAGCGGGTGGGGTGAGGTTACCGCGGCGTTGATCTATCACCCGATCAACGATGAGACCTATTGGGCCGAAAAAACACGCGGAGCATGGCTCAAGGATGCGCGGCTGCGTGCATCGGCCCGGTCGAGTCTATCGAATGCCCTGATCGCGACCGGCATTCCGTTTTCGGGGCATGGCGACTTTGCCGAATGGAGCCGTATCTTCGGAGCTATCGGACCGGAGGTCGCAGGGATCCGTCGGTTCGGCGCGGCCTCGCTTGATCTTGCCTATGTGGCCCAAGGGCGGTTTGACGGTTTCTGGGAAAGCGACTTGCAGGATTGGGACACGGCCGCAGGCTGCCTGCTGGTGCGCGAGGCGGGTGGCTTCGTGACCGATTATCGCGGACGCTCCATGCCAATCCATTCCGCGCAGATACTTGCCGCGAACCAGGCGCTGCATTCGAAGCTGCACAAGCTGCTGGCGGGATCGCTGAAGTAGATTTTTTGTTTTCCGCGCCCCATCCGGGGGGGGGGGCGATATCCTCGCTTATGCGACCCAACGGTCGCGTCGCTGAGGGCGGCGGGTCGGCCTTGCGAGCGCTGACGGGTCCGTGCTCCGCCAAAAGACCAGACGGAGTGGGACAGGACAACGCCCTGAACTGCGCGCGACTAGCGAAGGAACAGCGCCGAGGACGAGGCCGCGGATGCAGCTTCGAAAGACAAGAATGGTGCCCCTGGCCCGACTCGAACGGGCACTCCGTTAGGAAAGCGATTTTGAGTCGCTCGCGTCTACCAATTCCACCACAGGGGCACAGCCGACGGCGAGCGGCGCTGTTAGCGAGCGCCGGAAGCTTGCACAAGGTGTTGCTGTCAAGCTGGTACGGCCTGCGACGCAAACTTCCTTCCAAACCGGACTCCTGCGCAGTCCGCATAAATGTGACTACCCGCACGCGCGACACGGGGCTGCGTTTCGACAAGCAACGCCAAACGCGGCTCGTCGCCGCTGTCGGCAGCTCTCGCCCGATGGAAGGCGGTGCGCTTGCAATGCTTCGTCACCCTGTGCGATCGCGCCACCATTGCACTAGCGAGGCCCATTGGCACGCGCGCAAGCTGATGCGTCCGCAATTCGCTTGCCAACAGGCGCCTGCGATCGGTATTCGCCGACGACGTCAGCAACTTTATGCTCGAAGCACCTTCTTACCATGCAATGGCCGCGATGGCCGTGACGGTCGTCATGTTCGTGTTCTTCGCACGCGGACGAGTGTCTGTAGAGATCGTCAGCCTCTTCACGATTGCCGTGATCGCGGTGGGGCTGTATTTCTTCCCGCTGGAGGGTTCCAAGCCGACTGACGGGCTCGCGCTCGCCTTCGGAGGATTCGGGCATTATGCGCTGATTACGATCTGCGCGCTGATGGTGATGGGGCGGGGCCTGGTGGTTACCGGCGCGCTGGAGCCGACGGCGCGGTTCCTTGAGCGCGTGTTCAAGTTCAACCTCCAGCTCGGCCTGCTGGTCTCATTGCTGCTCGCCTTCTTTCTGTCGATGGCGGTCAACGATACGCCTGTGCTCGTCCTACTGTTGCCGATATTCGTCGCGCTGGCAGCGAAGGGCGCGATGCCGGCTTCCAAGACGCTGATTCCACTCAACGCCGCGGTCCTGATCGGCGGGATGGCGACCACGATCGGCACATCGACGAACATTCTCGTCACCTCGATTGCGGTCGATCTGGGCCAGCCGCAGATGAGTGTCTTTCACTATACGCCGATCGTCATCATCGCCGCCGCCGTCGCGCTGCCTTACCTGTGGCTGGTGATGCCGCGTCTGCTCGGCGACAACACGATTGCAACCGACGGCCAGCGCCGCATGTTTCACACGCGCCTGCGGGTCGGCAGCGAGAGCATGCTGGCGGGCGAGGAACTGGACGCGGTGCGCGACCGCCTGCCCAAGACCATCACGTTCCATAATCCGCCAAGCGGCACGCTCCAGCCCCAGCAGCGCTTGCACATCTCCGGTACGCATGAAGCGCTGGAGGACGCAACGCGCGTTCTCAAGGGCGAACTTGCGCCAAGCTGGGTGCTCGACCGGATCAAGCGAACCGCATCTGCGCGCGGACAGGACGTCACGGTTGTCGAAATGACGGTCACCGGAGACTCGCGGCTCCTCACCCGCACCCTTCCATCTTCGGGCATCGCCGATCTTTACAGCGTGGCGGTGCTGGGCATTCATCGTCCGAACCGCTTGCTGGGGGAGAAGGACCAGTATTCCGACGGGGGCGATCTGCGGATTGCGGAAGGCGACGTGCTGCTGGTTATGGGCTTGGAGGATGAGCTGCAGAATTTCGCGCGCAATGACAGTCTGCTCATGCTCGAAGGCGCGCGCGAATTACCGCGTCGTTCAAAAGCAGTACTCTCCGCTGTCATCATGGGTGGATCGGTCGCGCTTGCCAGCTTCGGCTTCCTTCCCATCGCGATTTCGGCGCTGGCTGGCGCGATCCTGATGTTCGTCACGGGCTGTGTGAAGTTCGACCGGGTCGGGCGCGCGCTCTCGGCCAAGGTTATCGTGCTGGTTGCCGCAAGCATCGCGATCGGCCGGATCATCCTTGAAAGCGGGGCGGCGGATTGGCTGGGGCAGACGCTCTCGCTCGGACTGGCATACCTGCCGCCCGCGCTCGTGCTGGCTGCGATCATGATATTCGTCACGCTGCTGACGAACTTCGCTTCGAACGCGACCGCTGCGACCGTGGGCACGCCTATTGCCGTCTCCATCGCAATGGAGCTGAACCTTCCGCCCGAACCGCTGATCCTAGCTGTGCTGTTCGGCTGCAATCTGTGTTACGCAACGCCCATTGCCTACCAGACCAACATGCTCATCATGGCGGAAGGCAGCTACGAATTCGCCGATTACATCCGCACTGGCGTCCCGCTGGTTGCATTGATGGTAACGACTTTGTCGGTGCTGCTAGTTTTGTGGTACGGCTTGTAAACAATCGAAAAAGGATGCGGGTCATGATGAAACGATTTCTAATAGGAGCAGCGCTCGCGCTTGCCTGGAGTGCGCCGGGCGCGGCTAACGAATTGCGCGCCGCAATCGCGCAAGACATGCCCGAACTCGTTGCCCTTTATCAGGATTTGCACGCCAATCCCGAACTCAGCTTCCAGGAAGTCGAGACCGCGGCCAAGCTCGCCGAACGCGCGCGCGCGCTAGGCTTCGAAGTGACCGAGGGCGTCGGGCGCACCGGCGTTGTCGCCGTGCTCGAAAACGGCGAGGGGCCGACCGTCATGTTGCGCGCCGATATGGACGGGCTTCCCGTGGTCGAGCAGACCGGGCTTCCCTACGCCTCGACACGTATGGCAACGCCCGCCAGCGGGGTCGAAACAGGCGTCATGCATGCCTGCGGGCACGACACGCACATGGCCGCCTGGATCGGAACCGCACAGCTGCTTACCGAACGGCGCGATGAATGGTCGGGCACGCTTGTCATGATCCTGCAACCGGCCGAGGAAATCGGTGAAGGCGCGCTCGCGATGCTGGAAGACGGTTTGTACGAGCGCTTTCCCAAGCCCGATTACGTCCTCGCCTTCCATGACGCGGCGCAGGCACCTGCAGGAATGATCGGCTATTCGAAGGGTTTCGCGCTCGCCAACGTAGATAGCGTCGATATCGTCGTGCCCGGCATTGGAGGGCACGGGGCCTATCCGCACACGACCAAGGATCCGGTGGTTATCGGGGCCAGCATCGTCATGCGCCTGCAAACGCTGGTCAGTCGCGAAATTCCTCCGCTCGAAGCCGCCGTTGTCACGGTCGGCAGCTTTCGGGCGGGTTCCAAGCACAATATCGTGCCCGACGAAGCGCGCCTCCAACTGACTGTGCGCAGCTATACCGACGAAGTGCGCACGCAGCTGCTCGAAGGGATCGCCCGGATCGCGCGGGCAGAGGCGCTGGCCGCGGGCATGCCGGAAGACAAGCTGCCGAGCGTGACCGTGCAGGACCCCTATACGCCTGCGACCTACAACGACCCGGATTTTACCGAGCGCGTGATGGCAACGCTTTCGGACCGTTTCGAGGGTCGCATCTTCGAGGTTCCAAGTGTGATGGGCGGCGAGGATTTTGGCCAGTTTCGCAGGGCTGATCCCGATGGGATCGAATCGCTCATTTTCTGGGTCGGCGGTGTGCCGCAAGCGGAATACGAAGCGGCGCAGCGAGGGGAAGCGGAGCTGGTTTCACTCCATTCGCCGTTCTGGGCGCCCGATGCGCCGGTGGTGATTGCCACCGCGACCGAAGCACTCACTGCCGCCACACTCGACCTGATGCCCAGGATCGGAGGTTAAGAGCGCGCAGTTCCCCTCGTTCAAAGGGAAAATGGCGCAAAAACATTACGACCGCCGGGCGGGGCGTACCCGCGCGACGGTCGTATTCTCCTCCCCAGGAGAATTGGTGCAATTTGCGCGGTGCGGTTTACTGCGCGTCGGGTACGTAAGTGCCGAGACGGTGGTGCAGCGCGTTGATCTTGGCCAGTTCGTCGCGATCTTCGGTGCTGCGCGCATGGCTTTCCAGCGCGCGTCGTAGCAGTTTCATGTCTGCGGTCGAAAGCAGCGCACGCGCACGGCCGGGTTCGCGGGCCTGTGCAGGCTGGGATGTGTCGGTATCGCTCATCTTTCGTCTCTCCCTTGCGCCGCTGCAGTCGGCGCTCGCATGAAATAGCTAATGAAGAACACGGACGGTTCCCGCAAGGCCCGGCTGCGGACAGGGCCCTGCGGAACAGTCATACGCGTTGACACGCTTAGGCTACCTCGAACTGGTGCCCCAAGGCTGCGGTTCACGCAGCCTCGAACTGGTTCATGGTGTTATCCTTGCCGCCAGCCTTCAGCGCAGCTTCCCCGGCGAAATACTCCTTGTGATCGTCACCAATGTCGGAACCGGCCATGTTCTGGTGCTTGACGCAGGCGATCCCCTGGCGGATCTCCTCGCGCTGCACGTTCTTGACGTAGCCGAGCATGGCCTGATCGCCGAAATATTCGCGTGCGAGGTTATCAGTGCTCAGCGCCGCGGTGTGGTAGGTCGGCAGCGTGATGAGATGGTGGAAAATGCCCGCCCGCTTGGCCGCGTCCGACTGGAACGTGCGGATCTTTTCGTCGGCTTCGGCAGCAAGGTCGGTGCCGTCATAATCCACGCTCATCAAACTGCTGCGCTCATAGGCTGAGACATCCTTGCCCGCTTCTTCCCACATGTCGTAGACCTGCTGGCGGAAGCTGAGCGTCCAGTTGAAGCTGGGCGAATTGTTGTAGACCAGCTTTGCGTCCGGCACGGTCTCGCGAATCTTGTCAACCATCGAGGCGATCTGCTCGACGTGGGGCTTCTCGGTCTCGATCCAGAGCAGGTCTGCGCCGTTCTGGAGCGAAGTGATGCAATCGAGCACGACCCGGTCAACGCCGGTGCCCGCGCGGAACTGGTAGAGGTTCGAAGGCAGGCGCTTGGGCGCCATCAGCTTGCCATCGCGGCTGATGAAGACCTGGCCGTTGGTGATGTTCGCGGGATCGACTTCCTCGGCGTCGATGAAGCTGTTGTACTGGTCGCCAAGGTCGCCTGTTTGCGTCGAATAGGCGATCGATTTCGTCAGGCCTGCACCCAGCGAATCAGTGCGCGCCACGATGATGCCGTCCTCGACGCCCATTTCGAGGAACGCATGGCGCAGGGCCCGGATTTTCTGGATGAAGTCTTCGTGCGGGACGGTGACCTTGCCGTCCTGGTGGCCGCACTGCTTTTCGTCCGACACCTGGTTTTCGATCTGCAGCGCGCAGGCGCCCGCTTCAATCATCTTCTTGGCGAGGAGGTAAGTCGCCTCGGCATTTCCAAAGCCTGCATCGATATCGGCGATGATCGGGACAACATGCGTTTCGTAATTGTCGATGCCGTTCTGGATTTCGCGCGCCTTCACCTCATCCCCTGCGTCGCGCGCTGCGTCGAGATCGCGGAACATCCCGCCAAGCTCGCGCGCATCGGCCTGCTTGAGGAAGGTGTAGAGTTCCTCGATCGTGTCTGGAACGCTGGTCTTTTCATGCATCGACTGGTCGGGCAACGGTCCGAATTCGCTGCGCAAAGCGGCGACCATCCAGCCGGAAAGATAGAGGTAACGGCGTTTGGTCGAGCCGAAATGCTTCTTGATCGCGATCATCTTCTGCTGCGCAATGAAACCATGCCAGCAGCCTAAAGATTGCGTGTAGGCGGCTGGGTCCTTGTCATAGGCGGCCATGTCCTCGCGCATGATTGTCGCGGTGTATTTCGCAATGTCGAGGCCGGTGGGAAAGCGGTTCTGGATCGCCATGCGGGCAGCGCTTTCCGGGTCGATCGCGCTCCAGCTCGGGCCGTTGGCCTGGATGGTCTGGCGCATCTGGTCGATATGGTTCTGATAGCTCATGAAGGTGCTCCTGAAGTCTGGGGAGGAATATTCGCCCATCTGCCATGGCGTCTTATCGGGCGATCGGGCAGGAAAAGTTACAAGAAATCTTGTCATGCGCGCCAGTTTTGGCGAATGACTTGTGTAAACCTGCAAAGAAAATTACAAGTTGGTGGATGTCCGACAAAGCCCTTCTCGCCGGTCCCGCGCTGCGCCGTTTGCGCAAGCGTGAAGGGCTGACGCAAGCTGCGATGGCGGGCTCGCTTGGTATCAGCCCCAGCTACCTCAACCTGATCGAGCGCAACCAGCGTCCGCTCTCGGCGCGCGTGCTCATGCAAGTCATCGAGCGCTATGACTTCGACCCTCAGTCACTGCGGGCGGACGAGGTGATCGGCGGGGTTGATGGCCTGGCGCGGCGCCTGTCTGACGAACGCTTCGCTGATCTTGGGATCGATCGCGAGGAAGTAGCCGAGTTTCTCGCCGCCGCCCCCCAGGCCGCTTCCGCCTTCGTTCGCCTGTTCGACGCGGCCAGTGATCCGGTCCCGCGCGCCAACGACCCCGAGGGCGAGGCACGGCGCGCGGTCGAGCGCTGGCAGAACCATTTCGCTGATATCGATCATGCGGCCGAGGATCTTTCAGATGAGTTACGCTTGTCGAGCGGTGATCTGGGAGCCGCGCTTGCCGAGCGGCTGCGCGAAAAGCACCAGTTGACCGTGCGGGTCCTGCCCGCTGATGTCGTCCCCGGGCTGGTCCAGCGGCTCGATTTCCATGCGCGCCAGTTGCAGCTTTCCGAAATGCTCGGCGGCGCGGCGCGGCGCTTCGCCATCGCGCGCCAGATTGCAAGCCTCGAGCAGCGCGACGCGATCGAGACGCTGGTGACGGGCGCGAACCTGTCCGGTTCCGAAGCGCGCGAGCGATTTCGCGAACATGTCACCGATTATTGCGCGGGCGCGCTCCTGATGCCCTATCGTCGGTTCGTGCGCGCGTGCGAGACGACCGGCTATGATCTTGCGGTACTTCAGCGCCGGTTTGCCGTCAGTTTCGACCAACTTGCGCAGCGGCTGACAACGCTTCAGCGGGTTGGCGAGCGCGGCCTGCCCTTCTTCAGTGCGCGCTTCGGGCGCACGGGCCGGATGGTGCATTTTTGTGCGGGCGCTAGCGCGGCAGCCTATCCGCTTGCTGGAGCGCGCTGGCCGGCCTGGGTGCCGTATGCCGCCTTTGAAAGCCGCGGATCGATGCTGACACAGGCGGTGACTTTCGGTGAGGGCGAGGGGGCCCCGCGTCACTGGCTCACCATGGCCCGCACGATCGAAGTCGATGGCGCGGCCTGCTCGGCCCGGCGCGCGATCGTTCTCGGGATCGAAGCGCGCTATGCCGCGGAACTGGCTGAAGCGCGCGGTGTCTCACTGGACCCTGACGATGCGGTGCCATTGGGTGTCGGCTGCCCGCGCTGTGGTCGTATGGACTGTCTTACACCTGCCGTCGCGCGCCATAGCCCGTCAAACTGAGCCGGATACCGGACGGCCCAGGTGAGCAGCGGCACCGGGAAACCACGGCTTTCTCAGATTGTAAAATTTACCGACACTTAAGGCTTTGCCCCTATTTTGAGGGGCCCTGCTAGAAAGGCATCCTGCACGTTCCGGCCAATGATACGCTTAATGCCCCCTTACCTGCCGAACGCCGAGCGCGATTGCGCGAGTGTGCGGTACGTGGCCGAGGAAGCTGCGCGATGATCGGCTGGCCCGGCGAAATCGCGTCCGCCCTCAGTCTGGCGAGCTTCCTTGCCGGAGCAGTGTTGAGCGCAGGCGCGGGTTTGTGGATCGCAATTGACGGCGATCGCGAGCGTCCTGATCGCAGCGCGTCGATCGTCGCATGTGCCGCTATCGCGATCTGGTGTGTCGCCAGCATCGCGTTCGGATCGCCGAGCGGCGCGGAAACACTGGCCGTGAGCGCGCGCAATCTTGCTCTGATTGCGCTTATCTACAGCTTGTTTACCGCCGATGGCCGCGCCGAAAGCCTCAAGCCCATTCGCCCGGTGATCGGCGCGCTGGTGTTGACCCAGCTGCTTCAGCTTGGCCTTCTTACCGTTCGCATCCCGGAAACCGGCGTGCCGGAAGTAGACGCGCTGGTATTCGAGACTGCGGCGATCATGAACATGCTTGTTGCCATTGGAGCGTTGGTGCTGCTGCACAATCTTTATGTCGGCGCAGCGCCGTCTTCGCGTCGACTCGTATTGTGGAGCGTTGCCGGGTTGAGCGGCGTTTTCGCGTTCGACCTCAACCTGCACACGATGGCCTATCTCACCGGTGACTATCCCGCGATCGCGTTGGAGCTGCGCGGCGCCATCGCGGGTATGATGGGTGCTCTTCTGGTGTTCGGCGCAAGCGCTTCGGGCGTTGGGCTTCAATTTCGTCCATCGCGCGCAGTGACGTTCCAAACGCTTTCGCTGCTGCTTATCGGGTCGTATCTCGTGACCATGATGGTCGTCACCCGCGCGCTTGCGCTGCTTGGCGGAGATATCGCACTGGCGACCCAGATCGTCTTTCTTGTCATCGCCATAATCGCGGCGATTGCTTGGCTTCCGTCGGAAAGGCTACGCTCGCGCTTTCGCCATTTCACCAGCAGGCACCTGTTTCAGCACCGTTACGATTATCGGGAGGAATGGCTGCGGTTTACCAGAACCGTGGGGCGCGGTTCGAGTGCCAGTGCCAGTTTCGACCAGCGCGCCGTCAAAGCGCTTGCGGACATAACGGAAAGCCCTGCAGGCCTGCTCCTGATCCCTAACGAAAGTGGTGAGCTCGAGCTCACTGCCCGCTGGAACTGGGCTACGATCGAAGTTCCTTCGCCGGCAGCCGTTCATACGCTTTCAGCCCTTCTCGAGACCCACGATTGCATTGTCGACCTCGACGAGGTGCGTGCGGGTACCGATCATCATGGCGAAGCCACGCGCGTGCCCGAATGGCTGAGCGAGGCCGAGGATGCATGGGCGCTGGTCCCGCTGATCCATTTCGACAGGCTAGTGGGCGCGATCATCCTGCAGCGGCCCGTGATCGAGCGGCGGCTCGATTGGGAAGACTTCGATCTGTTGCGGGTCGTCGCTCGGCAGCTGGCGAGCTATCTCGCCGAGCAGGCGGGGCAACAGGCGCTCATGGACGCAAGCCGGTTTGACGAGTTCAACCGACGCATGGCGTTTGTCATGCACGACATCAAGAACCTCGCCAGTCAGCTATCGCTCCTGTCGGCGAACGCACAGCGTCATGCGGACAATCCCGAATTTCGCGCTGATATGCTGGTGACGCTGCGCAATTCCTCGGAGAAGCTTAAAACCCTGCTGGAACGGCTTGGCCGGTATGGCGCAGGCCAGCCGATTGCGATTGCCGAACTTGACCTTGCTGAAATCGCTGGCGCGATCGCCGATCGTCTGAAGCCTATCCATCCCGTCACGCTGGTGCGGGCCGATCCAGTCATGGTGCTTGCCGATGGCGAAACGCTGGAGCAGGCGCTCCTTCATCTGGTTCAGAATGCGGTCGATGCAAGCGAGAAAGACGAAGCGGTGTATCTGAACGTCACGCAAACAGGCATGATCGGGAAAGTCGAAGTGGTTGATTCGGGCACCGGCATTTCACCTGAGTTCATACGGACCGGCCTGTTCAAGCCGTTCGTCTCTTCCAAGGATGGCGGTTTTGGCATCGGTGCCTTCGAAGCGCGCGAAATGGTGCGCGCGATGGGCGGACGAATTACAGTCGAATCGCGCGAGGGTATGGGAAGCCGATTTGCGATCCTGCTCCCGGTGACCGCCACGGCGAAGCTGATGGCACCCGTCTCCCAATCCCATCACAGCAAGGCAGCCTGACGATGGCGGACAAGAGACCCAAGCTTCTGATCGTCGAAGATGACGAGGGCCTGCAAGCACAGCTCAAATGGGCGTATGATGATTTCGACGTGGTGATAGCGGGCAATCGCGATGCCGCCATTGCCGCACTGCGCAGCGAGGCACCGGCGGTGGTCACGCTCGATCTGGGACTGCCACCAGATCCTGATGGAACGAGTGAGGGTTTTGCGGTGCTCGATGCAATCATGGAGCTGAAATCCGATACGAAAGTGATTGTCGCGAGCGGGCATGGTGCGCGCGAAAGTGCGCTCAAGGCGATCGAACGCGGTGCCTATGATTTCTACCAGAAGCCGGTCGATATCGATGCGCTCGGTCTGATAGTGCGGCGGGCGTACAATCTCCATCAGATCGAAGCGGAGAACCGCCGCCTGCTGGCCCATGCGAGCGAGGACAAGACGGTCCTCGGACGGCTGATTACCGGTGCGCCGGAAATGGTGAAGGTGGCGCGCACGATCGAGCGGGTCGCTTCGACGACGGTGTCGGTCATGTTGCTGGGCGCGAGCGGAACTGGCAAGGAGCTGCTGGCTCGTGGACTGCACGATGCGAGCAATCGCGCGGCCAAACCCTTCGTCGCAATCAATTGTGCCGCAATTCCGGAAAATCTGCTCGAAAGTGAGCTGTTCGGCCATGAAAAAGGCGCTTTTACAGGCGCTTTCAAAACCACCGAAGGCAAGATCGAGAGCGCGGATGGAGGCACCCTGTTCCTCGATGAGGTGGGTGATATCGCGCTGCCCCTGCAGGTAAAGCTGCTGCGCTTCTTGCAGGAACGCACGATTGAGCGCATCGGCGGGCGCAAGACCATCTCAGTCGATACGCGCATCGTGTGCGCAACCCATCAGGATCTCGAAGCGATGATCCTGACCGGCACCTTCCGCGAGGACCTTTTCTACCGCCTCGCCGAAATCGTCGTGCGTATTCCGGGTCTGGCAGAGCGGCACGGCGATCCGGTCTTGCTGGCCAAGGCATTCCTGAAGCAATTTGCCGTCGAAATGAACCCGGCGGTCACCAGCTTTGCCCCCGATGCGCTTGCCGCAATCGACGCGCATGACTGGCCGGGCAATGTTCGCGAACTGGAAAACCGGGTGAAGCGCGCCGTCATCATGGCGGAAGGCAAGCTGGTGAGCGCAGCCGATCTCGATTTCGAAGCAGACGAGACAGAAAGCGCCGAGGTACTTAATATCAAGGCAGCGCGCGAAGAGGCCGATCGCCGGGTCATCCGCCATGCGATAGCCCGCACGGAAGGCAATATCTCGAGCACCGCGAAGCTGCTAGGCATCAGCCGTCCGACGCTTTACGACCTGCTGAAGCAGTATGACCTGCAGACCTGACGCCGCCCGTGCGCGGGGGGTCAGTCCTTTGGCTGGTAGGTCTGGTCTTCGCTTGGAAAGCTGCGCTCGCGCACTTCCTCAGCATAAGTGGCAACGGTGCGGTCGATGACGCTGGCGATATCCTCGTAGCGTTTGACGAAGCGGGGCACGCGCTCGAACATGCCGAGCATGTCTTCGGTCACAAGCACCTGACCATCGCATTTCGCCGAAGCGCCGATGCCGATCGTGGGCGCGCCCACTGCGCCGGTCGCTTTGATCGCGATGGGTTCGACCACGCCTTCGATCACGATCGCAAAGACGCCTGCCTTGTCAAGCGCGACCGCATCGTTCACGATCTTGTCAGCCTCTGCATCCGAGCGTCCGCGCGCCGCATAGCCACCAAGCGTGTTGACCGCCTGCGGGGTGAGCCCCACGTGGCCCATTACCGGGATGCCGCGCGCGAGCAGGAACGCAGCCGTCTCCGCCATCGCTTCGCCCCCTTCGAGCTTAACCGCCGCTGCGCCCGTCTGTTTCAGCAGGAAAGCTGCACTTTCAAACGCCTGTTCCCTCGACGCCTCGTAGGACCCGAAGGGCATGTCGATCACGACTACCGAATGGTAGCTACCGCGCACCACCGCTGCGCCGTGGTTCGCCATCATCTCCAGCGTCACCGGCACGGTTGAGGGCAGGCCATAGATCACCTGACCGAGCGAATCGCCGACCAGCAGAAGGTCGCAATGCCGATCGAGCAGCTGCGCCTGCCGGGCGGTGTACGCTGTTAGCATCACCAGCGGCTCTTTCGTCTCGCCATTGACCTTGCGCGCGCGGATGTGCGGCACGGTAAGGCGCTTCATGGGCTGGGGGGTGGGATTGGCTCTGCTGGTGCTCGTATCGAGCTGGAAGGTGGAGGACATGGGGTCCTCTCCTAGCGCTCCGCAGCGCCCAAGCCAAAGCCCCTTTCCCTGATGACAGTTTTCTTGCACAAGACGCAGCAGACGGATCGCCGGGCCACGAGGGGATATGTTCGGCGTCGCCTAAGCGAAAAGGGACATTGCACACATGGTTGTCACCACGGGTTCGGACGGGATCACCCCGCGCGAAGGCTGGTCTTCGCGCTCCGCCTTCATCCTTGCGGCGGTCGGCTCGGCAGTGGGACTAGGCAATATGTGGCGCTTCCCGGCTGAAGCGGGGGAGAACGGGGGCGGGGCCTTCGTTCTGTTCTACATCTTGTGCGTGGTGCTGATCGGCCTTCCAGTGCTGCTGTCCGAAGTGTTGATCGGTCGCCACGGCCAGTCCAATGCGCCCGAAAGCGTAAAGCGCATTGCGGCGGAAAGCGGCAAGTCGGGAGGCTGGGCCATTCTCGCTGATATCGGTGTGCTGGGCGCGTTCATGGTGCTGAGTTTCTACTGCGTCGTGGGTGGATGGGTGCTGTATTATATTGGAGTGTTCGCAAACGATCTGGTGGCGACCGGGCTGTCGGGCGGCGCGTTTCAGGGCAGGCCTGCCGAAGAGGTCGAAGGCCTTCTGCCAAACCTGTTCGGCAACAACGTGCTCATGGTTGGGCTGCACGTCGCGTTCCTGGCAATCACATTGTTCTTCGTCGCGCGGGGCGTGTCGAGCGGGATCGAGTGGGTGGCGACCTGGCTTATGCCGCTGTTCTTTGTCCTGTTCCTTGCGATCACGATCTACGGGGCGACCACCGGGGGTTTTAGCGAGGCGATGACCTATCTCTTCACCTTCGATTTTTCGCGATTGACCGGGCCGGTGATGCTCGCGGCAGTGGGGCAAGCGTTCTTCTCTCTGTCGCTGGGCGTTGCGGGGATGATGACCTATGGCGCTTATGTCGGGCGCGATGTGAACCTGGCGAGCACCAGCGGCATCATCGCAGGCGCCGACACGGCGGTGGCGTTGCTGGCGGGGCTGTGCATCTTCCCCATCGTGTTTGCTGCGGGGCTTGAGGCGAATGCCGGGCCGGGCCTCATGTTCCAGAGCCTGCCGATTGCCTTTCGCGACATGCCGTTCGGATCCCTGATCGGGTTGCTCTTTTTCATCATGGTATTCTTCGCCGCGCTCACGAGTTCGGTCTCCCTGCTCGAAGCGCCGACGGCATGGTTCAAGGACAGGGCAAAGCTGCCGCGCGCCGTCGCGACTACGATCGTGGGTGGCAGCGCGCTGGTCTTGGGGGCGCTTGCCGCGTGGTTCTGGGGAACACCGGTTGCGGGCGTTTCATCGTTTGGCCTGTTCGACGGGCAGGACCTGTTCAACGTGCTCGACACCTTGACGAGCAAGCTGCTCATGCCGATCGGCGCGATCCTTACGTCGGTGTTCGTCGGCTGGGTCGCCTCGCGCCGGCTGATCGATTCGGAGAACGGCCTGTCGGGCGGGCTCCAGCAATTCTGGCTGGTTCTGGTGCGATGGTTCTGCCCGCTGATGCTGACGATCATTCTGGTTGGTGGTATCTTTCCCGAAGGCACCGAAGCGGTGTTCGCACTGTTCTCCGGCTAGACGGGTGAATTGAACAGCGTCGCTGGCGTTGCCTTCAGACCCGCGAGGACGCAGGCGTTGCCATCGGCGTGCGTTTGTGGAACATAGCAGGAACAAAGGGGATTCGCATGCTTCCCGATTCTGTTCCTATGACCCAACCCGCATCCACCTCCAGCGCCGCACCACCTTCGTCCTCGGCGTTGCCCTTGCGACCGGTCTTGCCGCCGGGCCTTTCTGGCGCGACTCTGTCGGCTGATGAGATCGCCGCCCTGTCCAGCGCGCGCGAGGCACGCTGGCGACCGGGGCTTGCCGAGCAGCCTTGGCATAGCGAGATCTTCGCGGGCACCGGGGATGCAAGCGGGGCAGGATTTGCACTGGCGTTGGCGCGCGATGCCCTCGCCGCTGCGACTAGCCGTGCGGACCCGCTCGCCGACGCGCAGGATCGCCGCCAAGTCCTGTGGGTGCAGGATGCCCGCGCGATCAAGCGCTGCGGTCGCCCCTTCCTCCACGGACTGCCAGGCGATTTGCGCGATCGTTTGATCCATGTCGAGGCGAAGACCCCCGAAGATGCACTCTTTGCGCTCGAAGAGGGCCTCAAATGTCGCGAGATCGCCTGCATTATCGCAGAGATCGTAGGCAATCCGCGCGCGCTCGATTTCACCGCCTCGCGCCGCTTGAGCCTTGCGGCCGAGCGCCATGGCGTTGCGCTGTGGCTGGTGCGGCTCGAAGCGGAAGCCGATCTCTCCTCGGCGCGCATGCGCTGGCGTATCTGCGCAGCCCCTTCGCCGCGCCCGCGCTGGAACATGGATGCGCCTGGTCCCGCCGCATGGGACGCGCAACTGTTCCGCGCGCGCGGTCATGCCCCCGGAAACTGGATACTGAACCATGCCGACAAACGGCTTGCCGTCCGGCGAGCGGGCGATGGCGCGGACGCAGCCGGCTCGCCGAATTCTGGCGATCTGGTGCGCGCGGCTGTCAATCGATCGCTGGCGGCTTTCCCACACAACTGAGGCTCCCGGGAGTGGTGGCACGCGCGTAGGTCCGGCACTGCGGCTGGAGCCGGGCGAGGGCGTTGATGCGCATCCCACCGCGCTCATTACCGAGACCGCGCACGGACCGCGCATCGATGCGGTGAATCATGCCGGGCGCGAGGCGGGCGCAGCACCGGGCATGATGCTCGCCGATGCGCGCACGCTGGTTCCAGGTATCCGGACCGCGCCGTCAGACCCTGCGGGCGATCTCGCTTTCCTCGAAAAGCTCGCCGTGTGGTCGCAGCGCTGGGGCCCGTGGAGCGCGCTCGATGCGCCTGATGGCGTGCTCGTCGATATCACTGCCGCAGCGCATCTGTTCGGCGGGGAGGCGCGGCTGATCGCCGATGTCGAAGCCGCCTTTGCCCGCCGCAGCCTCAGCGTGCGCACCGCCATCGCGCCGACCGCGGGGGCAGCTTGGGCGCTCGCGCATTACGGACAGCCACGCACGATTCTGGATAGCGCGGGCCTGGATCGGGCGGGTTTGGACAGCGCAGGCGGGGAAGAGCCGATGATGCGCGCGCTTGCCGATCTGCCGGTCGCGGCGCTGCGGCTCGATACCGACGTGCTTGGCGTACTGCGCCGCTTGGGTCTCAAGCGTCTGGGCGAACTCGCCGGGGTGGCGCGTGGTCACCTCGATCACGAGGAAGCCGCCGCGCGCGACGCGCTCCTCCGGCGCTTTCGCAACCGCAAGTCCCCCGCCGCCAACCCGCTCGTCCGCCTCGACCAGCTGCTTGGCCGTGTGCCCGAACCGCTGCTCCCGGTCGTCCCGCAGCACATGCCCATGGTCCAGCGCCGGGTCCTGGAGCCGATCCGCCACCGCATGCTGCTCGATCAGGTGATCGCTGACCTTGCCGAGGACATGGCGCGCGAGCTCGAAGCGCGCGGCGAGGGCGCGCGGCGTCTGGAGCTCAGCCTGTGGCGGGTCGATGGCGAGGTGATCGTGCGGCGGCTCGAAATGGCGGCGGCAACGCGCGAGCCGGCACATATGGTGCGCCTGTTCGCGGATCGGCTGGACGGGATCGACGCGGGCTTCGGGATCGAGACGGTGCGTCTCCGCGCAAGCTGGGCCGAACCGCTTGCAGCCGCGCAGGCCGACGTGGAGGAGAGCGCTGAGCGGCGGGGCACTTCGCTTGCCGCCTGCATTGACAGGCTGAGCGTGCGACTCGGCGCGAAAGCGGTGCGTCGTCCGGTTCCGCATGCGAGCCACTTGCCCGAACGCGCGCAGAAATGGCAGGGTCCGCTCGAACCGGTCGCGGCGAGCCAGGGTCAGCTCGCCTTTCACGAACGCCCGCTCAAGCTGCTCGATGCGCCCGAGAAGATTGCTGTCCTCTATGCAACGCCTGATGGCTATCCCCAGCGTTTTCGCTGGCGTGGCGGCGTGCATGACGTGGTTCGGGTGGAGGGGCCGGAGCGGATCGCGCCCGAATGGTGGCGGCAGAAATCGAGCGCGCGGCTACGGGACTATTACCGGATCGAGGATGGCGCGGGCAGTCGTTACTGGATCTACCGGCATGGCATAGCGGGCGACGGGCGTGGCGGGGCGCCCGACTGGTTCCTGCATGGCCTGTGCGCATGAGTGAAAAGGCCTTTCTCGCGATACGCAGGCGGCATCCAAGCGAAAGGGGCGCGCACGATGGAACCAAGACTGCGATATATCATTACATTGGCACCCGCTTCTTACCGCGGCCCATATATCAACCGCCCGGCAGGTGGATAAGCCGGGAACCATGGAGCAAACCCGTGACGAAACGTTCTATCCTTACCGCCGCTTCCCTCTCGATTGCTGCGACGCTTGGCGTGGCCGCGAATGCCCAGCAGTCTGCTGCGCCCATCGGCAGCCCCGACGAGCGCGTGCCCACGGAAGCGCAGTTGCAGTGCATTTCCGAACAGGAAGTCGTCGAAGCGCAGCAGGCCTGGGGCAAGGGCATCGTCGAAATCGGGCGCGTCTATTCCGAAGGTGGCGATTATCGCAAAGCTGCAGCCGACCACATCACTGAATTCTACGCCTATGATGAAAGTCTCGTGCTCTTCAAGCCGACGCTGGCCTCGGTCGAACAGTTCCGCCCCTCTTTCGACGGCGCCCTGTCGTACTTCGTCGGTGGCAACCCATCTTATCCGGAAGACAAGGGTTTTGCGATCACGCCATGGAGCGCTGTGCGCTGGCAGAATGCCGGGATCACCAACAATATCTGCAACATGGCCGTCGCCATGGGCAATTATTACTTCACCCCGGCTGCAGGCGGTGAGGAAACCAAGGTCGAATATACGATCGCCTACATTCGCGATGCCGAGGGCGATCTGAAGATGGCGGTGCACAAGTCAACCATCCCCTACAGCCCGGAATAAGCCAGTCTCGGCTGGCAAGCGCGGGGTCGGACCTTCGGGTTCGACCCTGTTTGCACAGTTTGCATTGCATCGGTCAGCGAAGGAACATATATAGAACTTCTAGGTATTCCATGGCTCAGCAACTCCCCATCCGCGATAAGCTCGAAATTCTCGCCGACGCGGCGAAATACGATGCTTCGTGCGCATCGTCCGGGACGGCCAAGAAAAACTCGTTGGGCGGAAAAGGCATTGGCTCGACCGAGGGGATGGGCATCTGCCACGCCTATGCGCCTGATGGGCGCTGCATCTCGCTGCTGAAGGTGCTGCTGACCAACCACTGCATTTTCGACTGCCATTATTGCATCAATCGCAAGAGCTCGAATGTTCGGCGCGCGCGCTTCACCCCGCAGGAGATCGTCGACCTCACGCTCAATTTCTATCGCCGCAACTATATTGAAGGGCTGTTCCTCTCTTCAGGCATCGTGAAAAGCGCGAACCACACGATGGAGCAGCTGATCGAAGTCGCGCGGATCCTGCGTGAAGAGCACGATTTTCGCGGCTACATCCATCTGAAAACCATTCCCGAAGCTGATGCCGAGCTGATCCATCAGGCAGGCCTGTATGCTGATCGCGTCTCGATCAACGTCGAACTGCCAACGCGCGCAGGGCTGACCCGCCTCGCACCCGACAAGGACGAAACCCAGATCGCAAGCGCGATGGGCAAGACGAAGGCGCGTATTGTCGAGGCAAAGGATGAAAGGAAACGCTTCAAGCACGCCCCGCGCTTCGCGCCCGCCGGCCAATCGACTCAGATGATCGTTGGTGCCGATGCCGCCAGCGATGTCGACATCATGGGCAAGGCAAGCGCGCTTTACACATCGTTCGGCTTACGGCGAGTCTATTACAGTGCCTTTTCTCCGATACCCGATGCCTCCGCTGTCCTGCCGCTAAAGCGTCCACCATTGATGCGCGAGCACCGTCTCTACCAGTCCGACTGGCTGATGCGCTTTTATGGTTATGGTCCCGGCGAGGTGCAGCAAGCGACCGAGGCGGATGGCAATTTGCCGCTCGATATCGATCCCAAGCTCGCTTGGGCGCTGAAGTTTCGCGAACACTTTCCGATGGACGTGAACCGCGCATCGAAAGAGCAGCTGCTGCGCGTGCCCGGTCTTGGCACCACGGCGGTCGCGCGCATTCTCGCTGCGCGGCGTCACCGGACCTTGCGGCTCGACGATGTGGCGCGGCTTACCCAGTCGATCGCGAAAGTGCGCCCGTTCCTCGTCACGGCCGATTGGCGCCCCACCATGCTGACCGACCGCGCGGATCTGCGCACGCTCCTTGCGCCCCGGCAAGAGCAGCTGGAGCTGTTCTGATGGCCCGGACGCAGCGCGATCCCGAGAATGTCGAGGAGAGCGCCCGCTACGTGGTGCAGCTTCCTCAGCCTGATGATTTCGCATTCTGGCGAGAGCATGCGCGCGGGCTTGTGCAATGCGATGTGCCGCCTGATCGGGTCGCATGGGTGGAGCCGGGCGGATCGGGCGATCTCTTCGCGCATGGCGAAGGGGGCTTTCCGCAGCCGGGTGAGAATGCGCGTCCCGTGCGTGCAAGCAAGCGGTTCCTGAGCCTTGCGCGCAACGCCGCGCTCCATTCCGATCCCGATCGCTTCAGCCTGCTTTACCGCATGCTCTGGCGCCTGCAGGCGAACCCGCGCGCCATGGAGGACAAGGCAGACCCGGACGTGCGCCGCATCGAGGAGCTCGACAAGGCGGTGCGGCGCGACAGTCACAAGATGCATGCCTTCGTCCGCTTTCGTCAGGTCAAGGATGATACGGGCAGCGAACATTACGTTGCCTGGTTCGAGCCAGACCATCATATCGTGCGCGCCAATGCAGGCTTTTTCATGCGGCGCTTTGCCAATATGAACTGGTTGATCCTGACGCCGAGGGGCTGCATCCACTGGGACGGTCAGACCATGCGCGAAAGCGGACCTGCGCAGCGCTCCGATGCACCCGATGGCGATCCTGTCGAGGATCTTTGGAAGTCCTATTACGCATCCATTTTCAATCCTGCGCGTTTGAAGGTCGGGGCCATGCTTTCTGAGATGCCCCGCAAATACTGGAAGAACATGCCCGAGGCCGCGCTTATCCCAGAGCTCATCGCCGGGGCGCAGGCAAGGGAAGCGGGCATGGTGGCCGATGGCAGCCTCGAATTTGAAGAGAAACCGGAAACGCTCGGCGCGATCGACAAAGCAATTCATCAATGTCGCAAATGCCCGATCGGCGAACTCGACAACCAGGCAGTGATGGGTGAGGGGCCGGACGATGCGGCCTTGATGATCGTAGGTGAACAGCCGGGCGATCAGGAAGATCAGAAGGGTCGCCCGTTCGTCGGCCCGGCAGGTCAGTTGCTGGACGAATATCTGGAGCGGGCCGGGATCGATCGGCGGGATGCTTACGTCACCAATACCGTCAAGCATTTCAAATACGTCCAGCGCGGCAAGCGACGCATTCACCAATCGCCCGCCGCGCGCGAGATCGATACCTGCCGCTGGTGGATCGAGGCCGAACGCGCGATTGTAAAGCCGCGCGTGATTTTAGCGCTGGGAGCCAGTGCGGCGCGCGGGATGTTGGGCAAGACCGTCAGCATCTCGAAAGTCCGCGGCGAACCGATCGCGCTGGAAGATGGCAGCGAACTGTGGGTCACCGCGCACCCCTCCTACCTCTTGAGGCTCGACGGCGAAGCGCGCGACAAGCAGGCAGCACTGTTCGAATCGGACCTTGCTGCAGTGAAGGAGCGGCTCGGGGAACTCGCCGCGTGACATGCCCGACGCGCCGCTCACTCCTGACAAGCGCACGCTGGAGATCGATCCAGACCTGATCGACGCGCCGGCGCGCGCACCCTTTGTCGAACTCGGCGTGGTTTCGTGTTTCAGTTTCCTGCGCGGCGCATCAGATGCGGTCGATCTGGCGCTGACAGCGCGCGAGCTTGGGTATGATGCAATCGGGATCGCCGATGCGAACTCAATGGCGGGCGTTGTTCGCATTCACACCGAGGCGCGAACGCTCAAGCTGACCCCGGTGATCGGTTGCCGGATCGAGACGGTCGAGGGGTTTGCCCTGCTCGCTTACCCAAAGGATCGCGCGGCTTATGGTCGGCTGTGTACGCTCATCAGCGCAGGCCGGATGCAGACGCGCTCGGGCGAGTGGCAGGAGAAAGGCGTGTGCGAGATCGACCTTGCCATGCTGGCTGAGCATTCCGAGGGCGTGCAACTGATCCTGCTTCCCCCCCACGACCTGGAGGCTCAGTTCACTATTGGCGTTGCTAGCAATGTGGTGGCGTTTCCCGGTCCGCGCGAGGCCGATCCCCCCGAAGCCTCCGCCGCTTCAGCGCAAGTGGCAACCGCTTTGACAGCGACGTTCCCTGACCTGATCGCTCATCTGGCGCGTCAGCTGCCCACGCTGCGTCACCTCGCCGCGTCTTACCTCCACCGCGGTGATGACGTTGCGCGGATTGACCGGCTCGACGCCCTTGCGCGCGCCAATGGTCTGACTTTGGTGGCGACCAACGACGTCCACTACCACACGCCGGAACGCCGTCCGCTGCAAGACGTGATGACGGCGATTGCGAACAAGACCACCGTGGCCGAGGCGGGGCACCTGCTGCACGCCAACGCCGAACGACACCTCAAATCGCCCGAAGCCATGGTCCGCCTGTTCGAACGCTGGCCCCACGCGATCACCACCGCGCGCGCGGTGGCTGATGCCTGCAACTTCAGTCTGGATGAACTCGCCTACGAATATCCGCAGGAGATCTATCCCAAGGACCAGTCGCCGCAGGAATATCTGAAAAGCGAAACCTGGAAAGGTGCGCACTGGCGCTATCCTTGCGGCATTCCCGATTACGTCGGAGAGACTTTGGAAAAGGAACTCGCGCTGATCGGCAAGATGGAGCTGGCGCGCTATTTTCTCACGATCAAGGACATAGTCGATTACGCGCGCAACGAAGTCGATCCTCCGATCCTGTGCCAGGGCCGGGGCAGCGCGGCGAATTCGGCGGTGTGCTATTGCCTCGGCATCACCTCGGTTGATCCGGCCAAGCACGCGCTGTTGTTCGATCGCTTCATATCGGAGGACCGTAAGGAGCCGCCCGATATCGACGTCGATTTCGAGCATGAGCGCCGCGAGGAAGTGATCCAGTACATCTATCGCAAATATGGCCGCCACCGCGCCGGTCTGACCGCGACCGTCATTCATTACCGCCCGCGCATGGCGATCCGCGAAGTGGGCAAGGCGATGGGGTTGAGCGAGGATGTCACCGCTTCGCTCGCCCGGACTGTGTGGGGCGCGTGGGGGAGCGAGATCAATGAAAAGCACGCTGCTGAAACCGGGCTCGACATCACCGATCCGCATCTTCGCCGCGTGCTCAAGCTGACCGAGCAGATGATCGGCATGCCGCGTCACCTCAGCCAGCATGTCGGCGGGTTCATCTTGACGGAAGGCGCGCTGACGCAGACCGTACCCATTGGCAATGGGGCGATGCCCGATCGCAGCTTCATCGAATGGGACAAGGACGATATCGAGGCGCTCGGCATCCTAAAGGTCGATGTGCTGGCACTGGGCATGCTGACCTGCATCAAGAAGTGCCTCGACCTGCTCGAGGCGCATCACGACCGCGCACTGACCCTCGCCACTGTCCCGCGCGAGGACCCGGAGACCTACGCGATGCTGCGCAAGGGCGATTCGCTTGGTGTGTTCCAGGTCGAGAGTCGGGCACAGATGAACATGCTGCCGCGCCTGCGCCCGCGCGAATTCTACGATCTTGTGATCCAGGTTGCGATCGTGCGGCCCGGCCCCATTCAGGGCGACATGGTCCACCCCTATCTCAAGCGGCGTCGGGGGGAAGAGGCGGTGCGCATCCCCGCGCCATCGCCCCGACATGGCCCGCCCGACGAATTGTCGAGCATCCTGGAGCGTACGCTGGGTGTGCCGATCTTTCAGGAACAGGCGATGAAGATCGCGCTCGATGCGGCGAAATTCTCCAGTGTCGAGGCCAACCGGCTGCGCAAGGCGATGGCAACGTTCCGCTCGCGCGGCATGGTGGACGAGCTTCAGGACATGATGGTCGAACGCATGGTCGAACGCGGTTATGATCGCGAATTCGCCGAGCGCTGCTTCAACCAGATCCGCGGCTTTGGCGAATATGGTTTCCCCGAAAGCCACGCGGCGAGCTTTGCGCATCTGGTCTACGTGTCGAGCTGGCTCAAATGCCATTTCCCGGCAGCCTTCGCGGCGGCCCTGCTCAATTCACAGCCCATGGGCTTCTACGCGCCGGCACAGATCGTGCGCGATGCGCGCGAGCATGGGGTCGAAGTATTGCCTGCAGACGTGAATTGCTCGGATTGGGATTGCACTTTGGAAACACGCGATGGCGAGATCGGGCGGGCAGGCGCTTCGGACCAGGACGACAAAGGCCGTCAGGACAAGCACGTCACCATGCGGCTCGGCCTGCGGCAGGTCGATGGGTTGCCTGAGCACGTCGCGGCGAAGCTGATTGCCGAGCGCTCTGAAAATGGCCTCTACCGCGATGTGGCGAGCTTGCGGGAACGCGCTGGTCTCTCCCCTGCCCATATCGAGCGGCTTGCAAGCGCCGACGCCTTCACCGCCATGGGGCTAACCCGAAGACAGGCCTTGTGGGATGCGCGCAGTCTCATCGCAGGACCCGATTTGCCGCTGTTCCGCGCCGCCGATGCGCGCGACGAAGGTGATGAGCGGATCGTGACCCGGCTGCCTGCAATGGCCATGTCCGAAGAGGTGGTCGCCGATTACCAGACCACCCGCCTCAGCCTGAAGGCGCATCCGATGGCATTTCTGCGCGCCAGCCTTGGTGAGCGCGGGTTCGTTCGCGCCTGCGACTTGCGCGCGCGGAAATTTCGCTCGATGGTTCAGGTCGCGGGCGTCGTGCTGATCCGCCAGCGTCCGGGGAGCGCCAAGGGGGTGTGCTTCATCACGCTGGAGGACGAGACCGGCGTCATCAACCTCGTCGTGTGGCCGGACCTCAAGGAAAGGCAGCGCCGCGTCGTCATGGGCGCGCGGCTGATGGAGGTGCGCGGGCGGGTCGAATATGATGACGAGGTTATCCATGTCATCGCGCATCACATGACCGATGCGACCGACCAGCTCTATTCGCTGTCCGATGATATGCTGAATGCGCCGGTCGCCCGCGCCGACCATGTGAATTCGCCGCTGCCCTCTCAGGTCGGGGGCAAGCGGCATGCCAATCCGCGCGATAATCTGGTCGAAAAGGGCGCCGGTGATCTGGAAGCGATCCGTCCGCGCGACCTGATCGATCAGCTGCCCGATGCGAGCGGTGCGCGTGGGCGCGGCCTGCGCAATGCGCCCGCGCCGCACGGGCATCCGCGCGACGTGCGCATACTTCCCAATTCCCGCGATTTTCACTGAGCATGGCCCGGTCCGCCAAGAAACGCCGCATCTCCCGCCGCGTGGGCCAGTTCCGCGCCGAGCGACGGCTGATCCTCTTGGCAATTCTGGGCACCATTGTCTTCGCGGGGTGGAGCTGGCTACAAGCTCACCCTGAGCACAATCCCCTGGCACCCCTCGACCTACGTGATCCGATTGGAAAAGCGAGCGCAACCAAGCTGCTCGCCTTGCGTGACGATGTGGCCGAATGCCGAGCGGTGCTCGAACGCAGCGAAGTTGCCTTCGTCGCGCTCGATCCGGCGGGTGAAGGGGCCTGCGCTCGCCCCGACCGGACGCAGTTGACGAGCTATCCCATTGCTCCAAGTTCGCCGCCCGTAACCTGCCCGGTTGCAGCCGCGATGGAGCTTTGGCGCGCCAGGACGCTGGAGCCGGCGGCGCGCGAGATTTTCGGTATCGACCTTCAACGCATCGAGCATCTGGGCGCCTATTCCTGCCGCCGCCTCTATGGCCGAGCCGAAGGCGCATGGAGCCAGCATGCGACCGCAAATGCCATCGACATCGCCGGTTTCACCCTGGGCGATGGCACGCGGATCAGCGTGCTTGACGATTGGGACGGGGACGATGCCAAAGCGCGCTTCCTTGAAACCGCGCGAGACGGTGCCTGCGAGGTTTTCGCTACCGTGCTTTCACCCGAATACAACGCCGCTCATGCGGATCACTTCCACTTCGATCAAGGCGGGCGGTGGATGGGGGTGTGTCGCTAGCTGGCTAGCCCGCTTCCAGCGCATATCCGGCAGAGCGGACAGTGCGGATCGGGTCCTTTGCTCCATCAAGTCCGATCGCTTTGCGTAGCCGCCGGATGTGGACATCGACGGTGCGCAGCTCGATATCGGAGCCGGTGCCCCAGACGCCATCGAGCAACTGGCCACGGCTGAACACCCGGCCGGGGCTTTCCATGAAGAACTTCAGCAGCCGGTATTCGGTCGGTCCCAGTTGGAGCGCGCGGCCCCGGCGCTGGACCTTGTGCGCAACCGGATCGAGCTTGATATCGCCGACTTCGATCGTCTCGCCCGCCAGAGCCGGGCGGATACGGCGCATTACCGCTGCAACGCGCGCCAGCAATTCGCGCGGGGAAAAAGGTTTGGTGAGGTAATCGTCCGCACCCGTTTCCAGTCCGCGCACCCGGTCATCCTCAGCCTCGCGCGCGGTGAGCATGATGATCGGAACATGTGCAGTTTCCTTGTCGCGCCGCAAGCGGCGGCAGACCTCTATGCCGCTGGTGCCCTCAATCATCCAGTCGAGGATGATGAGGTCGGGCGCGTCCTCGCTCGCCAATATCATCGCTTCATCGCCATCGCTGGTGCAGCGCACATCATACCCTTCGTTCTGGAAGCGATATTCGAGCAGTTCCGACAGAGCTGGATCATCTTCGACCAGTAACAACTTGGCAGCGGACATGGATTTGCACTCCTGACCATTCAGCGCATGACATGCGCGAGCCGAGACCCCGGTCGTGTCATGTTGCAGTTTTGCGGCAATTTGATGAAAGTATCCGGGGAGCTCTGGGATCGCCCCTTATTGACGCAAGTCCTCCGGGGGATAATTGCCAGTCGCAGCGAAGTGAACCATCTCTGCAACATTGGTCGCATGGTCACCGATCCGTTCAAGATTGCGAGCGACGAACAGGAGCTGCGCCGCACTCGAAATCGTCGCAGGGTTTTCCACCATGTGACTGACGAGATTGCGAAAGATGCTGTTGTAGAACGCATCCACCTTGGCATCGGTGACGATGACTTCGCGCGCCAGGCTCGGGTCTCGCGCAGCATAGGCCGTAAGCACGTCGTGCACCATTTCGCCCGCGACTTCGCCCATGGCTGGCAGCAGGGTTAGCGGTTCGAACCGGTCGCGGCCCTCGATCATGCCGACGCGCTTCGCGATGTTCTTGGAATAGTCGCCGATCCGCTCGATAACCCCCGCGATCTTGAGCGCCGCGATCACTTCTCGCAGATCGTCCGCCATCGGCGCGCGAAGTGCGATGATCCGAACGGCCAGTTTGTCGACCTCGGTTTCGAGCAAGTCGATCTTTCTGTCGCGCTCGACCACCCGGTCGCCCAGCTTTTCGTCTCCGCGCACCATCGCATCGAGCGCTTCCTGGATTGCGACCTCTGCCAGCCCGCCCATCTCCGCAATCAGGCCGCGCAGCCGGGTGATGTCCTCGTCAAAGGCTTTGACTGTGTGGTCCGGCATCAGCCGTAACGCCCTGTAATATAATCCTGGGTGCGCTCTTCGATCGGGTTGGTGAAGATGTCGTCGGTCGGACCGTATTCGACCATCTTACCCAAGTGAAAGAAAGCGGTACGCTGGCTTACGCGGGCGGCCTGTTGCATCGAGTGGGTGACGATGACGATGGCGTACCGGCCCGAGAGTTCGTCGATCAATTCCTCGATCTTGGCGGTGGCAATGGGGTCTAGCGCGCTGGCCGGCTCGTCCATCAGGATGACTTCGGGATCGACTGCGATCGCCCGCGCGATGCACAGGCGCTGCTGCTGGCCGCCCGAAAGTGCGGTGCCCGATTCGTCGAGCCGGTCCTTGACCTCGCCCCAGAGCCCAGCACGGGTAAGCGAGCGTTCGACAATTGCATCAAGATCCGCTTTCTTTTCGCCGAGCCCATGAATCTTGGGTCCGTAGGCGATGTTGTCGTAGATCGACTTCGGAAACGGATTGGGTTTCTGAAATACCATCCCCACCCGCGCGCGCAACTGGACGACGTCCATATTGCTTGAATGGATGTCTTCCCCGTCAAGCTCGATACAACCCGTGACCTTCGCAACGGGGATGGTGTCGTTCATGCGGTTGAAACAGCGCAGAAACGTCGATTTCCCGCAACCTGAGGGACCAATAAATGCGGTGACGTAATCAGGCGCGATATCGATCGATACCTCGTCAATCGCTTTTTTCGCTCCATAAAAGACAGAAACGTCGCGCGCTATCATCTTGGCGTCGCGGTCTTTCTTGATGCTGTCGTGAATTACGGTCACCAGGTTTTCTCAAATTTGTTTCGCAGATAGATAGCAAAGCTGTTCATCAAAAGCAGGAATAGCAGCAAGATTACGATCGCCGCGCTGGTCCGCTCGACAAAGCCGCGATCAATTTCATCGGACCACAGAAAGATCTGGACGGGCAGCACGGTCGCTGGCGAAGTAAAGCCGTCGGGTGGCGTCGCGACGAAGGCACGCATTCCGATGAGCAGCAGAGGAGCGGTCTCGCCCAGCGCTCGCGCCATTCCGATTATGGTGCCAGTGAGCATTCCGGGCAGCGCGAGCGGCAGAACGTGGTGAAAAACCACCTGCAAGGGCGAGGCGCCTACCGCCAGCGCGCCGTCGCGGATCGATGGCGGCACGGCTTTGATCGCATTGCGGCCCGAAATCACGATAACCGGCATCGTCATCAGTGCCAACGTGAGTCCGCCGATCAGGGGTGCGGAGCGAAAGTTGGGAAAGATCGTCAGGAAAACGGCAAGCCCAAGCAAGCCGAAAATGATCGAAGGCACTGCGGCGAGATTGTTGATCGACACTTCAATAAGGTCGGTCCAGCGGTTTCGGGGCGCATATTCCTCAAGATACAACGCCGACAGGACACCCACCGGGAAAGCGAGGGCGAGCGTTATGATCATGGTGAGGATCGAGCCCTTGAGTGCGCCCCAGATCCCGACTTGCTGCGGGCTTGTCGCATCCGAGCGAGACAGGAAGCCGCCGTCGAATTTCTCGGACAGCACTCCGCGCTCTTCGAGCCTTTGCGCAAGCGCCTGCATCTCGGCCGAGCCTTCGCCCGAAAGTCCGGAGGCGAGATCGGAAGACGCGGCGAGGTTGAACGTATGGGTGCGCTCAATCAGCGAGGGGTCCCCCTGAAGCGCGGCGGCAACGTCGCGCCATGCATCGCGGCTGAGTTGCGCCGCGCCCTCTTCGCCAAGAGCCTCTTCGGCGTAGAACTGCACGATTTCGGGAAGTCCCTGCAATTCCAGCACCTGTACTGCCGACGAAGCGGTCAGCGAGGTTTCGTCACCGACAAGGCCGCTTTCAGGAAAATCGATCGGGACCGCGAGCTCCGCGCGCTGGAAGCCGCCCACGCCGTTGATCAGCATGTTACCCAGAAGGAAGATGAGAACCGCGACCGAAAACAGTATCGCCCCCTGGCCCATCCGTTTGAAATTGCGCTCCTTGCGGTAGCGTTTTTGCAGGCGCTTCTCGAATTCAGGTGTACGCGTATGGCCGAACGAGCCGATCACCGAAGTTCCGGCGTCGGCTGCGGGGCCTCCATGCGCATCGTGGATCGTGGCGGGTGTGCTACTCATAAGCCTCACGGAAACGTTTGACGACGCGCAGGGCGACGAAGTTGAGGGCGAGGGTGACGAGAAACAGCACGAAGCCAAGCGCGAAGGCGCTGAGCGTTGCGGGATGATCAAAGCTGCCTTCGCCGGTAAGCATCTTCACGATCTGGACGGTTACCGTGGTCATCCGCTCGAGCGGGTTGGCGCTCAGGTTCGCGGCGGTGGAGGCCGCCATGACCACGATCATTGTTTCGCCGATGGCGCGGCTGACGGCGAGCATGACGCCCGCCACGATACCGGGAAGCGCCGCGGGGAAGAGCACCTTGGTAATGGTCTCTGACTTGGTCGCGCCCATCGCATAACTGCCATCGCGCATCGAACCGGGCACCGCGGCAATCGAATCGTCCGCCATCGATGAGACGAAGGGAATGATCATCACCCCCATCACCACGCCCGCTGCAAGCGCGCTTTCGGTCGAAGCGTTCTCTAGCCCGATGGCCACGGCTGCATCGCGGATCATGGGCGCGACCGTCAACGCGGCAAAATAGCCATAGACGACGGTCGGCACGCCTGCGAGGATCTCCAGCGCCGGCTTCACCCAGCGGCGCAAGGTCGGATCCGCATATTGGGTGAGGTAGACCGCGCTCATCAGGCCGAGCGGAATGGCTACGATCATGGCGATGATTGCGCCGATGAAGATCGTCCCCCAGAACAGCGGGATCGCCCCGTAACGCGAGCCGTCCGGACTGTCGGCACTGCTCATCGGGTCCGGCCCCCAGAAGGTGCCGAAGAGAAAATCGACCGGCGAGACCATGTTGAAGAACCGAACGGTTTCAAAAACCAGGCTCGCAAAGATGCCGAAAGTCGTCAGGATTGCCACTAGGGAAGCGGCGATGAGGATCCACATCACCTTCTGCTCTACCTTCCGGCGCGCGCGGAAATCGGGACTAAGGCGGACGAACGCGTAAGCCGCGCCCGCAAACGCGATGAGCAGGGTGATCACGATACCGATTATGTTCACGCGCAGGATCGCGGCTTCAAAGGGCTCGATAAAAGCCTCAGCCCCCGCATTGAAGACCCCCGGCGCATTGCCGAGCGCTACATTGCGCGCCTCGTCAAGCCAGGCCGCGCGTTCGAACTCGAATGCGGGCAAGCTGTCCGCTGCGGGCGATTGCAGGACAAAATACGTGATCAGCTGGGACGAGAGGAACGACCAGGCGATCAGGAAGCCCAGCAAGGGCATCAGGATCCAGGCCGCGACATACCATGCATGGTAAACGGGGCGCGCAGCGATCCGCACATTTGGCTCAGCCTTCTGGAAACTCCACGCTTTCGCCCGGCCTGCAAGCCAGCCAGCCAGACCAAGGCCGATAGCGATCAGGAGAAGCGCGATAGGCGACATGAGCGAAAACGGTTGATCCTGTTAGAGTTCTGCGGCGCGAGACGGCGCGCTACGCAATGGGTGACGAAGCCCCGAATCCAATGGCAGGCGCATGTTGAACAAATAAGACATCGCTAAGACGCCATGGGGCTCTCATGCGTCGCATCGACAGCATGGCCGCCAGTCTTTGCACTCAAGCTGTTCGAACCGCCCGCTGTCAGGGTTTCCCCGGTAGGTTCCCCTCCAGCTATATCGTCGTCGATGGCGTCGTCGATCGCGTCGGAACGGGCCAGCGGAATGCGCACGATGACCCGCGTCCCCACTCCCAGTTCGCTGGCAATATCGAGCCGACCGCGATGGCGCTCGACGATGTGCTTCACAATCGCAAGGCCCAGGCCGGTGCCGCCCGATGCCCGGCTGCGCCCCGGATCGGTGCGGTAGAACCGGCGGGTGAGGTGGGGAACCTGCTCGGGCGCAATGCCTTCGCCTTGATCGGCAACCGTGATCCGCGCCTGCCCGTCACGCGACCGGTCGAGGCGGACCTGCACCGGGGTTCCGGGGCTGCCATATTTAAGAGCGTTATCCACAAGATTGCGCACAACCTGTTCGAGCTGCTGGTCGTCCCCCTGAACCATTGCCGATCGGACAATCCTGGTGGCGAGCCTCCCGACCCGCTCGGATCCTGCGGCATCGCGCGCCGCGCGCTGGACGAGCGGGGCGAGGTCGATGACCTGCTCGGGCACTTCGTGCTTCTCAGCCTCAACGCGCGACAGGCTCATGAGGTCGCTGATCAGCCTCTGGAGACGCCGCGCCTCGCGCTCGATTATGCTGAGAAATTTTTGCGCGGTTGGCGAATCGATCCGGTCGTCGCTTTCGCTAAGCGTTTCGACGTAGCCGAGGATCGCAGCGAGCGGCGTGCGCAATTCGTGGCTGGCATTGGCGACGAAATCGGTGTGGGCGCGGCTGATATCGGCTTCCGCGCTCTGGTCGATCAGTTCGATGACCGCGCGGTCCTCATCGATGTCCTTGCGATTGACCTGCCAGATATCCTGCCGCCGCACGAGCCCGTGCACGATCGCCTGGCCGTTGCGTCGGGAGGACAGCAGCGCAATCGCTTCGGGCTGGCGAAAGGTAACGCGCGCGTCCTGACCAACGATATGTTCGCCCATGATCCGGCGTGCGGCGCGATTAGCCGATGCGATGGTGTTGCGCTCGGTTACAAGCATCGGGGTCGACGAGCTTTCGGTCAGCCTGCGCACGAAATCGCGACTGGCGCTTTGCTCGACGATGACGGTCGGGCGCTCAGGCGGTCGTCCAGCCGCAACCAGCAGCGAACCGATCCACAGCAGCAATGTTATAATCGCCATTATCGGATCGAGATCGAGCACGATCCACGCAAGAAATACGGCCAAGGCGAGCAGAATGCCGAAAATCGGAACGGTGTGCAGCTTCCCCATCACCGCGTTGTTTAGCCGGGGAGTGCGCGGCAACCAAGCCTGCAGGGTGAAACCTTTCGCCAACCCGCGAATTTTCGTTAAGAGAGGTGGTGACCCCTACGGGAATCGAACCCGTGTTTCAGCCGTGAAAGGGCCGCGTCCTAACCGCTAGACGAAGGGGCCACGCTCGTTTGCGAGAGCGCGCATCTAAGGATGCGTCGCGATCGGGTCAAGCCCCGCGCAAGAGAATTGCGCATCGGCGAATTGCGGCACTTGCTAGGGACTGACTGGCGCGCTCTTCAGCCATCCGCGAATGCTGCGTCTTCAAGATGCAGTTCGACCGCCGGGCGTGCGCCCCAATCGTCGATCTTGACCCGCCCGGCGAGGTGCAATTGGCGACCGGCGCTACGATGAAGCAGCGTCTGGCCAAGCTCGCTTGATCCCTGGCGAAATGCGATCGCCTTGAAGGATCGTCCGTCCGCGCCGCTTGCAATCAGGCGCAGATGATCACGCCCGACAATATCTGCCTTGACGATGCGCACCGGGCCAACCGCAACACGCGGAGCGGGCCAGCCCACGCCATAGGGCGCGCCGCGCTCAAGCGTTTCGACCAGTTCGGGGGTAAGTCCGCCCGGTGCAAGCGAGAGATCGAGCGCCATCACCTGCCCGGCGCGCGCTGTCGTGATATCGCGAGCGAGCCGCTCGTCGAGGAACGCGGCAAGGTCCGCCAGCCGGTCCACCGCGATTGTCAGGCCTGCTGCCATCGCATGCCCACCACCTGCCACCAACAGCCCCGCCTCGCGCGCGGCGATGATGGCCGCACCCAGATCAACCCCGCTGATAGAGCGCCCCGACCCTTTGCCCTCGCCAATCCTTTCGTCGAGCGCGATGACGATGGCGGGCTTTCCGGTCTTTTCCTTGATCCGGCCTGCGACGATACCGATCACGCCGGGGTGCCAGCCGGGCGCGGCGACGATATGAACAGCATGGTTGTGCTGACTGGCAATTTGCGTCTCGGCCGCTTCCTGTACCTCAGCCTCGATCGCGCGGCGTTCTTCGTTAAGGGTCGACAGTTGTTCGGCAATCGCGCGCGCCTCGTCCGGATCGCGAGCGGTCAGGAGGCGCACGCCAAGGGTCGATTCGCCGACCCGCCCACCGGCATTGATCCGTGGTCCGAGCGCAAAGCCCAGATCGGAGGCCAGCGGCGCGCGGGTCAGGCGGCTTGCGTCCATCAGTGCGGCCATTCCGATCCGCTCACGCCGCGCAAGCACCTTGAGACCCTGCGCCACGAACGCGCGGTTCAGTCCGTGAAGCGCTGCAACATCGGCGACCGTGCCGAGTGCGACCAGGTCAAGCAGGCTCATCAGGTCGGGCTCGGCGCGCTTTGTGAAAAACCCACGCGCCCGCAACGTACGCACCAGTGCAATGCCGAGAAGGAACGCGACGCCGACCGCGGCCAGATGTCCGTGCGCGCTGGCTTCGTCGCTTTCGTCGAGGCGGTTGGGGTTGACCAGCGCAGCGGTGGGCGGAAGTTCGCTTGCGCATTTGTGGTGATCGACCACGATCACATCGACGCCAGTGTCGCGCGCCATCGTCAGCGCCTCGTGCGCCATTGCGCCGCAATCGACCGTAACGATGAGGCTGGAGCCCGCCTCGGCAAGCTTGACCAGGGCCTCCCCGCTCGGCCCGTAGCCTTCGAGCAGGCGGTCGGGGATATAATAGCCCGCATCGTGTCCCAGCGCGCGCAGTAGTTCCACCAGTAGCGCTGCGCTGGTCGCGCCATCGACATCGTAATCGCCGTAGATCGTGATGGTCTCGCGCTCGAGAATCGCGCTCGCCAGGCGCTCGGCAGCGCGGTCCATGTCCTGAAAACAGGAGGGGTCTGGTAAAAACTCGCGCAAGGTCGGGCGGGCGTAGCGCGCGATCTCGTCCGGTCCGGCGCCTCGGCTCGTCAAAAGCTGGCTCAGGATATCGGTATCGAGCCCGGCAGGCCCATCGCTCAGCTCCATATTGCCGCCGCGCCAGCGCCACGCGCGGCCCGTTAGCGAGCGCTCGACGCCGAGAACCGGGCTTTGCAACTGTGCGACCATATCCGAGAGCCTAGGCGAGATTGGCCCGAGCGCACAGGGGGCAAGTCTTGACATTCAACAGCCCATGCAGCCTTTCGGCCCGATGGATGGCTCTGCGACCTCCAAGACCTTGCTCGTCATCTGGCACAGCCGGACGGGCGCAAGCGAGGCGATGGCACGCGCCGCCGCCGCGCATGAGGCAGCACGGCTTGTGCGTGCAACGGATGTAACTGCCAACGCTCTGGAAGCGGCAGCAGGCTATCTGTTCGTCTGCCCCGAAAATCTTGGCGGACTGACCGGCGCGATGAAGGAGATGTTCGACACCACATATTACGACCTTCTCGGCAAGATCGAGGGGCGAGCCTATGCGACGATCATCGCGGCGGGATCAGATGGGGAGGGCGCGCAGCGCCAGCTTGACAGGATCGTTACCGGGTGGCGCCTCGTGCGGGTGGCCGATCCGATGATCGTCAACTTCAACGCGCAAACTCCCGAAGCCATCTGGGCGCAAAAGCGCGTCGAGGGCAATGTGCTGCGCGAATGCGACGATCTGGGCTGCGCGCTTGCCGAGGGGCTGCAAATGGGGGTGTTTTGACGCCTTGGCCGGTGTCATGCTTAAAGCCGGTGGAACCCGACCCCGATACCACGTAACAGTGCGCGAGGGTCGGATGCCAAGGGGACACGGGGTGGATCAACCACAGGACATTGACGGCGCAGTGGCCAATGCTCGCAAGGTTAGTCTGTTTTGCCTGTTCGCGAAAGGTGAACGCCCGGACTTTCCCGCCCTGCGCCGTTTCGCCAAGCGCCAGGGTACGGTTGCCGTTGTGCATATGCCGGGCGGCGACGCGCCTGCTTTTGAATTGGCCGAGGGATTGGGCGAAGAGGACAACGTAGCCACAACGGTGGCGGAACGCGGCTCTCCGGTCACCGTGCAATTGGTGCGCACCGGTCTGTCGTTCGATCTCGCGGGGCTATACCCGGGCAGTGTGATGGATTTCCCTCAACCAGCCTTTCGCTTCGACTGTGATGCACTGCCCCGCGCCGACACGTTCGAGGCATTGGAGCTTAGCCCGGGCCGACATATCGCTGGCGGCGCGCGTTCGATCCCGGTGGTGAAGGGTCTGATGGCAACGGCTCGCGACCTTGCGGAGCATTTCCCCGCGCTCGATATGCTGGTCTGGCCCGCATCGACCAGCGCGATCGGACGGCGTTATTTCGAATCGGTCATCAGTGCATGGCTCGAAACCGGGGCGTTCCCGGGACTCGGACTGACCGCGTTCCGCACCACGTCTACCGGTGATCTCGAAAGTGTTGGCCTTGATTTCTGGCTTCAGCGCGAGTTGCGCCTGGTGCGCGACTTGGCCCGCGATCCGGTGGCGGCGACGCGGCTTGGTGTGCGCCTCGTCAACCAGCTCATTCTGGCAGGCGGCGTGCAGGATGGTGAGCGGTTCGCCGCGCCTGATGGCAGAATGTTGACCCTTCGTCTCAGTCCGCAGGAACCTGTTATCCTTGCAGGAGGGTAGCGGGTTTCCGGTGCGTTCTCACGCTGGCGGAGGTATCTCTAAAACCGCTTTGCCGCGCGACATTTGCGTGTCCCACTGACCTCTACTCTGCCGCTTCGGCCAAGGTCTGCCATGCGGTGTAGTTCGCGTTGCGGGCAAGGCTGGCTTTCGCTTCGTGATATTCGCGTTCCATGCGCGCAACGAGGTCCTCGACGCTGCCGACGGATTTGATCGCTCCGACGCCCTGGCCAGAGCCCCAGATGTCCTTCCACGCCTTGGCCTTGGTGTTGCCGCCGCTACCAAAGTTCATCTTGGACGGATCGCTCGTCGGCAGATCGTCGGGATCAAGCCCGGCTTTCTCTATCGAGGAGCGAAGGTAATTGCCGTGCACGCCGGTAAATAGGTTGGTGTAGACGATCGCGTCCGCGTTACCCTCGACAATGCCCTCCTTGTAACCCTGATCAGCATTCGCCTCCTCGGTGGCGATGAAGGCACTGCCGGAATAGGCAAAGTCCGCTCGAAGCGCCTGCGCTGCAAGGATCGAGGCGCCGTGCGCAATTGCACCGGAAAGCGCCACGGGTCCGTCGAACCATTCGCGGATCTCCTGCATCAGGGCAAAAGGCGACTGTGCCCCCGCATGACCGCCAGCGCCCGCCGCGACCGGGATGAGCCCATCCGCGCCTTTCTCGATCGCCTTCCTTGCAAAACGGTTGTTGATGACGTCGTGCAGCGTGATCCCGCCCCAGCCCTTGACCGCCTGATAGATTTCCTCACGCGCACCGAGCGAGGTGATCATCATGGGTACCTGCCATTTCTCGCAGGTCTTCATGTCATCCATCACCCTGTCATTGGTACGATGAACGATCTGGTTGACCGCGAACGGCGCTGCCGGACGACCGGGGTGCTCGCGGTTATGCTTGGCAAGCTCTTCGGTGATCTGGTGAAGCCATTCGTCGAGCAGTGACTGCGGCCTGGCGTTGAGCGCGGGAAAACTGCCGATAATGCCCGCCTTGCATTGTGCGATGACGAGTTCGGGGCCGGACACGATAAATAGCGGCGATCCGATCAGCGGCAAGCGCAAGCGGTCGAACGGGGCGGGCAGCGGCATCGGGATCTCCTAAACGGGAATACCGCTGGGTAGGGCGCGCCTCCTCTTCACGCAAGCACCTCACGCCAGCACGTCCTCGATCCGGTAGAAGCGCGCGGCTGTTCCAGCAAACAGCGCTGCTTTGTCGTCCGTGCTGGCGGCTGCAGCGATGCGCTTGAACGTGTTCCAGAGGACCGGGTAGCTTGCACCCCAACGATCGACAGGATAATTGCTTTCAAACATTGCGCGGGTGGGCCCGAACGCGTCGATGCAGGTCTCGATATACGGCTTCCATAGCCTCACGAGCTCTTCCGATCCGCAACCCGCCGCCGGACCTTGCGCAGGCATGGCGCAGGTGGGCATTCCCAGGCCGCCAAGTTTGACGACGACGTTGTCGCACCGTGCGAGTTCGCGAATGCTTGCGGCCCATGTGTCGAACCGTTCGCCGAGACGACCTTCGTAGCTCGCGCTGCCAAGCGGGGTGCCGCAATGGTCAAGACAGATCGGCGTATCGGGAAATGCATGGGCAAGATCCGTCACATCGCCGATCTGCGGCTCCAGAACCCAGGCATCGAAGCTCAGGCCCCGCTTGCCAAGTTCGGCGAAGCCCTGGAGGAACGTATCGTCGCGATACAGGCCTTCGGGCGCGTGGAAGGGCGGGCCAAGCACTTCGGGGTCGGCGTCCCACGCGCCCTGATGACGGATCCCGCGAAAGCGTGGGGAAGCTGCACTTAACGCGTCGAGAACCTCGCCCGCGTGAGATCCGAGCGTCAAGTCGGCATGGCCCACGATCCCCGCGCACAGCGCAACCTCGCCATAAGCGCCGCTCGCCGATTGGGCTGCCACCCCGTTTGCATATTCGACCTCGCCCACAGGCCTCAGCGCGTCGGTATAGCGGGGATTGTAGAACGCCCCGCATTCCACGAATACCGACGCGACGATTTTGTGCGCGCTAGCGACGTCCGCATGAAAATGGTCGAAGGTGTAATGCGCAGCTGGCACCAGCGTTTCGATGAAGCGGTGGCGCGGTTCGGGAAACATCGGCAGCAGCTTGCGCAGATCCCACAAATGGTGATGCGGATCGACAATCGGCAGATCGGGTTCGAGAATTGCTTCGGGCATGCTGGCTGCCTCTCCCTCGTAGCGAGCCGTCCGGTCATGGCGCGCCGAACGGTCTTGTCCCGCACGCTACACGCGAAGGGGGCAAGAAGGCGAGGGGGCGGCGATCAATCGGCAGGCCGCCCCCTTCTGCCCAGCGTA
>JAZBPE010000215.1:0-5602 GCA_036353345.1 Erythrobacter sp.
CCACCCATAATCAGACATTCACCATGCGGCTCATGAAGCGCAAAAGCAGACGCTCAGTCACTTATGTGAGCCATCCCCAAACGACGCTTGCCAGATAGGCGACAAACGCTGCGGCAACGGGAATTGCGATAAGCCCTGCCTCAATCTTTACGCCAAGCGATGGCTGCTCATCATCGGAACCCCAGTCCTTCATCTGCAGACATGCCCCTTCCAATACCGATCCCAGCGCGCTGCCCAGCCGCCCGAAACCATCGCGCAATTCACATCGTCGCCACGTGCAGAGACACACCAAGCGGCGGTCCTATTGCCTCCAGCCGATCCGTCGGACGTGCAACGCATGGCAGGACCGCGCACCAGAATGTGACCGTGCTGGCTTACGCCGACCTTTACACCTATCAGCCGAACAAGCGCATCGCGTGCCTGTATGGCGCTTGCAGAGGGACAGGGGTGGCCATCGCTACATGAGCCATCCAGTTCGCGCGCTGCGATGCCTGAAAGGCGAACGCGCGGTCCTTCCTGGCACCAGATAGGCCCGTCGCCATCCCAAACATGAGTCGGGGTGCAGGTGAAGGCTTCACCAGCTGGAACGACCGACACAGACGAAAGCATGAGGGCAACAAGTGCAAGCATTCCGGTTCGCTATCTGCATTGGCATGCGGTGGCAATATCGGTGATACTTGCCAACGTGTTCCTGCTACGTTCTATAGCGACGAATGAGCAGCAAGCGCTTAAACACACTCGCGGACTTCGCGCGGAACAAATACAAACTCAGGATTGAATGCGAGTGCGGACGCATAGTGATTGTGGACCCGCATAGGGTTCTCGCAGAATGCCAACGTCGCGGGATAACCTCTAGCCTGAAGGCGCTCATTTCGCGCCTGCGGTGCTCCAAATGCGGCAAATCGCCTTATCGGGTGGGGCCGGGCTTTGGGGATTGAGTCTCGCCGAATGCACGGAGGGACAGATCTCGGCGCGCCTAAGGGCAATCGCAACGCGTGCAAGCATGGCGGGCGTTCTTTCGAGGCAGATGCCGTGCCGCCGATGCCGTGTCTAATGGCAAACCTTTGGCGATATGTTGCCAAATGGCATGATAACGCCTAGATAGGTCTCCAGGAGGCCCTTATGCTCGTGCTCGAACCCGTCGATACCGCACTTCCGGATTTCAGGCCGGAACCTATCACGCAGGAAGAAGCCGCCGCGATGTTTCGCGCGGTCATGAACCTCTTCGCCAAGTGGAAGCTGACCGACGAACAGGCCGCGACTCTGCTTGACATGCCGGTGCGCTCCTACGCCCGCTGGAAGGCCGGGGGACCGGGGCGGATCTCGCGCGACGGACGCGCGCGGCTCTCCAACCTCATGGGGATCCACAAGGCCCTGCGGATCATCTTCTCCGAAGCCGCCCGCGGCTATGCCTGGATCAAGGCCGACAACGAGGCTTTCAGCGGAGCAAGCGCGCTCGATGTAATGCTCGGCGGCGAGCTCACCGACATCATGCGCGTGCGCCGCTACCTCGACGCGGAGCGTGGCGGCTGGTGACCGCCCGTCTAGACCTGCCGGTTGCCCGCATCGAATGGCCGGACGCCGTCAGGATCATCCGCAGTGTTTTCCCGCCGATCGATCTGTTCGAAGACATAGCCGACCCCGCCGACTGGCCGCTTCTCGTCTCGGCCGAGCAGAAGACCAATCCGCGCCTGATGGAGACGATTGGCCAGCTCGACCTAGTCCCCGCCGATCGCAGGGTCGGCGGCAGCGGTGCGAGCTACCTGATGGCGCCGTTCACCCATGCGAACCCCGATCGCCCGAGCCGCTTTACCGACGGGCGTTACGGTGTGCTCTATGCGGGCGACTGCTTCGAGACCGCGCTCTTCGAGACGATCCATCACCACGCGCTGTTCATGGCGCGGACGCAGGAGAAGCCTGGCTGGACTTCGCAATTTCGCGAGATCGTCCTCGCTGTGGAAGCCGATCTGCACGATCTGCGGGGCGAGGGCAGCGAGACTGCGCCCGAGCTTGATCCCGATAGCTACGCCGCAGCGCAGGCGCTGGGTGCCGCTCTGCGGGAAGCAGGGTCGGACGGACTCGTCTATCCCAGTGTCCGGCGCGCAGCAGGCGTTTGCGTCGCGCTTTTCTATCCTGACTGCGCGTCCAACCCGATCCAGGGGCGGCACCTCGACTATCACTGGGACGGGAACCGCGTCGATCTGGTCCGCGATGCGGGATCGGGGAAGGTGTTTCGGGTAGTGGGCAGTTCTTGAAGCCGGTTGCGAAGTGCTGCATCTCAATGAGCACGAGGGGCGATGGCCGCCTCGCCGAATCCTGGCAGGGATGCGCCCGGCGATGCGGTGTCAGGCGCGATGATCTGGCTGCGGTAGTCCTTAACCCCCCGCTCACAGGTCTCCAAAATTACCAGGTTTGTCGCTACTCAACGCGAGCGCTGACCGCTGCCAAAGGCGCTAACAAGCAAACCCGGGCGAGCCTTGCCCGATGAAATCGTGCGGGCCGCGGCTTTGCACAGGACCAAAACGCCCGGCGTCTCATGCAGCGGTAGAGGCGCGCTTGGCTTTAGCTAAGCGCAACGCGCGGACGTTGCCGGGTTTTCTCGGCCCGCAGGGCAGCGCCGATCAGACCGAACCCGAGAATGATCATCATCCAGGTCGATGGTTCGGGGACAGAGGTCATGACGCGAACAAAGTCACCCGGCGAAGATGCTCTGAAATCGACGGTCAGAGTCTTTCCAGAGACCGAAAAAGTGTCCGGACGTTCAAGCCCGCGAGCACCCTTGTTCAGATAATTGATGTTCGGGTTGCCAAGGTAATCGGTATCCGCAAGCTCACCGTTGGCGGTGATCACGGCCAGAATGTCGTTTGCGAAAGTGACCGTTCCCCTCATTCTGCCCGTGCGAAGCGGGTCGAACCACACATAGAAGCTGCGAACGAACGTTCCCGCGTCAAGCCCGGCGATGTTGCTGAGCAGAGCAACGTTCTGCTGCTCCTTGGCGGCAAAAAGGTTCGGTGAGTTCTGGCTATCCTGGCCGACATCGAGTTTGGCATCGGCCGTCGGGATTTTCTCTTCGAACACGGCACCCGTGGGGCCGTTGGTGACCGTACCGACAATTTCCGCAGCACTGGCGGCGGGCGCCAGCGCCATGCCCGCGATGGCCGCACCAATAACCAGGATCTTTCTCATGTCGTATCCCCAAACCTACGTAAAAACCCGAATCAGATCGGTGGCGGCTAGTCGATCCCGATTTAAGCGGCAATCAGGATTATGCCGGCCTATCGGGACGTGTCTCGGAACGAGACAGATCGCTATGGCAGGGGACGCCTCATTCCATATTCTGGGGAAGCTGCGGGCCAGTGGCGCGCGCACGGCCAATTGGCCAATGGGTAGCCAGATCAGCCGCTAACTGTCGCTGGTTGGCAAGGACGCGACCACAAGAACGCGAGACGCAGCGAACAGCGGACGAGAAACCGTGGCATGAACGCCGCCAATTGCAGGCTCTCCGTTTTCGGCTCTTGATCTCCGGAAGCTGTCGGATGTTCACGGACCCGATTGCAGAAGATCCGGTCGGACTTTGCCGACACCGCGATCGGTGCCAGCCACCTTCGAAGAAGCCAGCTGCCGATAGATTGCCAGTATTCGCGAGAGTGTCTGCGCTTCAGACCGTTGCACATTCGCGAAGCTCGAGCTCCTCAAGCGGGACGTTGGCCTGTCTCGTTCCGATCCCGACCGCGTCAGCAGCGCTTGGATTGCACTGTGTTCGTCCGGTTTATGGCCAATCCGCGTGCTGCTATGTCTCCCTCTGGCACTCTGGAGGAGCTAGCGTCGCGAAGAATGGGCGGGTGAGCCTGGCTCAGTAATTTCTCGCGCAAGTCTCGAACAATTCCCGGATCGCGGCAAAAGCCTCATGCGGACAGGCAAAGGCGACCGTCTGGCCTGCCCCCGCGACTTCGATAAGCCGGACGCGATCCTTGTTGCGCTCGAGCATTCGCGCCCGCTCGATCTGGAAGACGGGGTCGCTCGTACCCGCGACCATCGCTATTGGCGGACCGGGTTCATCGAACCAGTCCCCGAAATCGCAGATGATCATCGACAGATCCTTCAGGATCGCACGGTGATCCTGCGCCGACATCAGCGACGTCGACGCCATGAGGATGGAAAGCACCTCGGGATCGAAGGCAGTGTGCGTGTCGATCTGCGAGCTCGCATACATGCGTGCCAGAAGAAATTCGGGTCCGCGCATCAGGACATTGCGCAAACCCAGGCGTACCAGCCAGTCGCACGCTGCTGGTGATTGCTTCGCAAGACTGAGCAGCACGCGCTGCGCCAGCGGCAGATGCGAACGGTGCTCGGGCGTATCCAGCGGCAGACAAGCGCCGAGGTTCAAGATCCCTTCGACACGATCCGGGCAATCCTTCGCAAAGCGCAGAGCGGGAATGAAACCGTTCACGAGACCGATGAGGGGCGCGCTTTGAAGACCCAGATGATCCATCAACGCCTCGATTGTTCGCGATCCGGCCGTCGGCGCATCCTCGCAGCTTGCAGGGGCGCTGTTGCCGAAACCCGGCCTGCTTGGCGCGAAAAGCTGGATACCCGCCTGATCCAGCATGTCCTGTATTTCGGGGGCCAGAACATATCCGGTGAAGGGGGCATGGACGACGATCCCCGGCCGCCCGCCCTCACGGCCCATCCAGCTATAGGCAATTTCGCCATAAGGTCCCTCGAAGATCCGCTCTCGGCCTAGCGGATCGCGCCATCGGGCAGGGCCGGCACCCGGATGGCGATGCAGACGGTTCGCCCCTCGTGCCGCATGGCTCGCGCACACAGAGGCAAGGAAACGCACCAGTTCGGGCTGCCCCTTGCAGCCGGTCTTCAAGAACACCTGGGAAAGCTGAGTTCGCACGGTGCGGATGCTGGTTCCGCGGCTCTGCGCCACGCAGGACAGGTCGGCCAGTTCGAAGGTGAGGCGACATATGTCACATTCGCTCGGGGTCAGCTCGAACATCGATGCGAGCGCCACATCGACGCTGGCAGTCCAGTCGAAACCAAGCTCCCGCACCGCAATGAGGGGTCCGCTTATCCTTTCGCCGGTCACGCCCGACAATTCTGCAAGCCCTGCGCGCGGTGAATGAAAAGTGCGCATGACCTTCCGGGTCGGCAATTCGCCGCGTTTCACCAGCCGTGCCGCACCATGCAACGCAGCCAGACCGACATCATCGAGCCAATCGAAATCGGGCCGCGCGCCAAGTTTTGCGCCGTAACGTTCCTGGCCTGCCTCGTTGCTGGCGATAACGCGCAGGTCAGGGGTGAGAACGATGGCCGGGCCGGGCGCATCGGCGATCGCGTTGAAGATGCCCGACACCTCCACGGGATCGGGCGCCTTTTCCAGAACGGCACGGAACTCGTCGAGAACCTGGCCACCCTCGCTCCCCATCGCGAAAGGATCGACCCCCGCCGAGGCAGCGCCATGAGCCAGACGCGCCTCGCATTGAGCGAGCAGCGCATCGAAGCCCTCGCTTTCATGCAGCGCGCGATAGGCAGACGCGATAATCCCGAGCGTATTGCCTTCTTTCACCTGCCCCTCTTCATGTTTCCGCGGACG
>JAZBPE010000216.1:0-8087 GCA_036353345.1 Erythrobacter sp.
AATAGCCGTCCGGCCATCAGCACCGCCGCCAGCGCCTCGAGATATGGGTAGGCGTAGGAATAAGGGACAAAGCGGCGACCAAGCAGGTCGTAGCCGACGAACATGGTTGAGAATTGCTCGACATCCTGCAGCTTGAGCATCGCCAGCATCGCCATCGAGAACGCGACGAACCATTCCGCGGTCCGAATGCCGAAGCCATCAAGCAGCGCTATCGACAAAGAGATCGCTAGCGCCAGAGCCACCGCAAACACCGCGATGACGGGGCGATAGCTTGGCCCCTCATCGTTCGTCGCGATGCCGAAATGTTGGCGCAGCGCGTCGTAGCCACCAATCCGCTGACCCTCGATGAAGATCTGCGGCGTCGTCGCCACATCATGCTTCTGTTTGAACGCGTCGGTTTCCTCGCGCGAGGTCAGCGGATGATCCTTCACCGCATAATCGCGCGTTTCCAGCAGATGTTTCGCCTTGATCCCATAGGGACAGACATGTTTGTCCATCACCATCCGGTGGAGTTCAGCTGTCTTCACCATGCCGCTCTTGCCAGTTGATTATCCCGCACGAAATTCCGGAACGCCTGCATCGCTGTCAAGCTCAGGAATGATCCGGTACCGTGCAAGGATCAGACTGAAGATACCGAAGATCAGGAGACCTACAGCGGTCACAGTGAAAATCCACCCCTGTCCCGCCAGTTCGGCCAGCGCATCGCCAAGGCTGCGCACCTGACTTGCGCTACCGGAAAGGAAACCGGCCTGAATAAGCGACCATCCGATAACGCCGTAAACCACACCGCGCGCACTATAACCAATCCCGCCCAAGATGCGCGTAAAGTCCGGAGCACTGGGGGAGATCCGCGCCATGAAATCGCCGCTAATTCCTTTTTTGAACTGAAAGGCTGCGACCACGAAGAAAATCACGCCAAGAATGCCAAGAACCGTTCCTCCGGCTTCGAAGCCGAGAATGCCGGATGCCGCCTTCTGCGCACCGCTCTGGCCACCGCCGCCACCACTGCTGCTGGCGTACTGGTAAGCGGAATAGGCGAGAGCGAAATGTCCCACGGCGCTTCCGGCATGACCGATGCGTTTCCCCCAGCCCTTGGCGTCAGAGCCGGAGTTTTCGATATCGAATACCAGGCTCGACAGTCGGAAAAGCGCGTAGAAGAACAGGCCGACAACCATCAGCCAGAGGATCGCCGTTCCGCCCGGAAAGTCCTCGATCGCCTTGAAGATTCCATCCGTACCCTGGCTGATTGCTTGCGCGCTGGTAAGCGCGATGAGGCCAAGCATGGTGTAGAGTATCGCGCGGGATAGATATCCTACGCGTACCAACCAGTTGAATTTCTCTGACTTGTCGACCATCGCGCGCGTCCCCTGTTAGCGTTCGCAAGCCCAACGGGTTCCAGGTGCGCTGGGTTCCAAGAAAACAGCACGGCCGCAAGGGCTAATTTCAAAACTCTGACAATGGGCCCTTATACCCGAGCTCAGGGTTCGCGCGTAGGGGGTGGCCAAAAATCGCTTAGGTTGCAGATGCGATAGATGGTGCACCATGACCACAGCCATACCGCCTTCGCACGCCAACCGCACACGGCACGTGATACCGCGCGATCGGCGTTACAAGGTCAACCTGTGGGTGACAGTCCACCAGCACGAGATCACGCCTATAAGCGCTCGAATGTCGAACTTCTCGCGGCGCGGCTGCCGGATCGCCTGCATGATCCCGCTGAATGCAGACGATCAGTTGGTTATCAAGACGGAAGATGGCGAAAGGCTCGAGGCAAAAATTGTCTGGGCAAATGCGCGAGCCTATGGATGCGAGTTTGAAACGCCACTTGCAGATCGCGAAATCATCACGCTTGCGCGCCTTTGATGAAGATCTGTGCAAATGGCATCACACATTAAACTTGAACAACAGGACATCGCCATCCTGCACGAGGTATTCCTTGCCCTCCTGCCGCAGCTTGCCCGCTTCGCGCGCGGGGACTTCGCCCCCTAATGTTACGTAATCGTCGTAGGCGATCGTCTCGGCCCGGATGAAGCCCCTTTCGAAATCGGTATGAATTTCGCCTGCAGCTTGTGGAGCTTTTGCACCGGCGGGGAAGGTCCAGGCGCGCGCCTCCTTCGGCCCGGCAGTGAAGAACGTTTGCAGGCCTAGCAGGGTGTAGCCAGCGCGAATGACCCGCGCGAGGCCGCTTTCCTCGAGACCTAGCGACTCAAGGTATTCGGCGCGGTCTTCCGGCGGCATCGCGACAAGCTCGGCTTCGATCGCGGCCGAGACGACAACCGCCTGCGCGCCCTCTGCTTTAGCCTTGGCGAAGACCGCCTCGCTCATTGCATTACCGCTCGCCGCTTCGTCTTCGGCGACATTGCAGACATAGAGGATGGGTTTTGCAGTCAGCAGCTGAGCTTGCGCGAACGCCCGCGCTTCTTCCTCATCACTGGGCTCGGTCAAGCGCGCGGGCTTGCCTTCGCGAAGCAGGTCGAGCGCCCGGCCGAGCACGCTGGCGAGCACCTTGGCCTCCTTGTCGCCCCCGGTGGCCCGCTTGGCCGCGGCTGGCACGCGCTTTTCGAGGCTCTCCAGGTCGGCGAGCATCAGTTCGGTCTCGACCACTTCGGCATCGGCGATCGGATCGACGGTGTTGGCGACGTGCTGGATGTCGTCATCTTCGAAACACCGCAGAACGTGGACGATCGCATCGACTTCGCGAATATTGCCGAGGAACTGGTTGCCAAGCCCTTCGCCCGCGCTCGCGCCCTTCACAAGGCCCGCAATATCGACGAAGCCAAGCTGCGTCGCGACAACCTTTGCGCTCTTCGCAATCGCGGCGATCTTGTCTAGCCGCTCATCTGGCACCGCGACCTGGCCGACATTCGGCTCGATCGTGCAAAACGGATAATTCGCAGCCTGCGCGGCCTGCGTTTCGGTCAATGCGTTAAATAGTGTGGACTTGCCGACATTGGGCAGGCCCACGATCCCGCAGCGGAATCCCATTGATCGTTTCCTGTCGCTATTGGAAAGCGAGCGCCATAGCGATGTTCGGCAAGGGCTGTCACCCCCGGGAGTTTAGGCCGGTTCGGGAGCGTTCCAAGTCTCTGGTTCGGCTTCGTTCTCCGAGGGCACCCTGCCAATAACATACCAGAGAAAGCAAATCACTCCGCATCCGATCAGCGCATTGATCGCCAACAGAAGAAGCTGAGGATACTTGGTAACGGCAGCCACGCCGTTCGCAAATTCAGCCATTCCGGCCAGACGTAAGGCGGGTCCTAACAAATTGATCAGGGAACCTGCCAGTAACAGTCCAGAAAACCATTTCAATGCCCGCATGAAAAACGGATCGGGCGACCAATTGCGGAAAAACTTATCTCGTCGCGAAGAGCTCAGGTTCCAGAGGATGAACAGCGTTACAAGAAACGGGCCAACACTAGGCGTCCTCAAAAGCGCGAAGATTGATCCGGATCCTGGAAACGAATTTCCAGCGACGAAGCCGACGGCCCAGAAATTGTTCAGGCTAGTGGTAAGTGTGAGCGCTCCTGCGATCCCGAAAGCACCATTCAATGTCGCAACCAGAGGCAGACCGAGCGTGCGGCTACGCAGGGCGATGATGATGCCAAAAACGATTCCGATTGCGAGCGTAAGCGCGAGTCGGCCATACAATCCAATTAGCAACAAGACCGCACCACAGGCCCCGCTAACACCCTCGCAACCTGTCGCATTGGCAGCATAGAGCGAGATTGGTTTCCAGAAGAGAAAGACCAGAACAAAGACTATGATCGTGCCGATGGCGACCCTTCGGAAGCTTCGATAAGACACTTTTTGTGTGACCCCTCCCATTCCGTCCAGCGGGATCGATAGCGCAAATATCCTAAGATTGACTTAGGCCGCAATCGGCTCTCGGCAGGCAGCGCATCAAGCGCCGTGCACAGCTTGCATTACGGGCCCCAGGCGCCCAGCGCCCAGCCAATCGAGCTGGGCGGCATCGATCGCTTCATTGATTGGTATCTGCGGTTTGCGACCGGGATGCACCGGGACACGGATCGGCCGCGCGCCGGCAGGCATGGCAATCAGTGATGCGATCGCGCGCGGTACATCCATCGGATCGGCGCTGCGGCTTGAGCCATCTTCCTGCCCCATGCGCTCCACCACCTGTGGATAGCCTGTCAGATGCTCTGCTTCGGCGCGCTCTTTCAGCGCGGCGGTCAGCGCATTGCGGTTGCGCCATATTTCGGTTGGATAGCCGCCAGGCTGGACAATCGAGACGTCAATTCCATGCTGCACCAGCTCGTAGGCGAGCGCCTGGTTCATCGCTTCGAGCGCGAATTTGGTCGGCGAGTATTGGCCGGAAAACGGCACGATGACCTTGCCCAACTGGCTGGAGATCGGAATTATGAGACCGGACCCGCGCTTGCGCATGGCGGGCAGGGCAGCACGTACCACGCGGTGCGGCCCGTAGACGTTGGTGTCGAACATCAGGCGCGTCGCCTCCATGTCCTGCACCTCGATCGGGCCAGTAAGGCCGATGCCAGCATTATTGACGATCACGTCGAGCGAGCCGCCCGCTGCCATCAGCGCTTCGTTGACGCCGTTCTCGACTTGCTCGTCGGAGGTAACGTCGATCTCGATCACCTGCAGATCGAGCTTCTCATTGAGCGCCAACATCCGCAATTCGTCGGCTTCGGGGCGGGGTAGATTGCGCATGGTGGCGAAGACTTTCGCGCCGAGCCGTGCGTAGTGCTCCGCGCCGAGCCTTCCGAACCCGCTCGAGCAGCCGGTGACAAGGACGCTCTTGCCCGACAGATCCGGTATGGTTCCGATCATGTCCGCCTGGGCGAAGGATGCGGTGGCGGCGAGTACGCCGGTCGCGGCAGCTCCAGCGAGCAAGGCGCGGCGGTTTAGGTCTGGCAATAAAACTCTCCGTTCTTGCAGTACGCCAACCCTATTCCTCTACGCTTTCAAGCTGACGGGCAAGCTCATCAATATCCGCATCAGGGCGAATGATCCGCCATTGCCCCGGCGTGCGGCTATCAACCAGCACGATGGCGTCCTTCGGGCAGATATCGAGGCACGAAACCTCGACGAGCCCGAGCGGTGCCTTGCGCCCTTTCTTTGCACCCAACGATTTTTTGAGAGCTTTAGGCAAGCTGCTTCCCTCGCGACCGAAGCGATGTCCGCGTTTGAGGGCTTTCTTGCTACATTTCTTGCAAACAAGGATCGCGTGGGACCAGTTCGCTCGTATTTCGGTTTTCATAACGTCTGCTCAACGTGCAAACGGCGTGAGAGTTGCTCTGCAATTTATCATCATTCCTGCATCCGCAGCGCTACATCACTCACGAACCGGGCATCTTCGCCATCGGCCAGCCAATGCGCCTCGGCCGATAGTGCGCCAAGCAGGCCTGCAAGCGCGTCCAATTCGTCCCCGGTGTACTTGCCGAGCACGTGGCCAGTGACCCGGTCCTTGTGCCCCGGATGGCCGATGCCGATGCGCACCCGGCGAAAATCTGCTCCCAGATGCTGGTCGATTGAGCGCAAACCATTATGCCCTGCCGTGCCGCCACCTTGTTTCACCTTGACCTTGAACGGATCCAAATCGAGTTCGTCGTGAAACACCGTCAGCGCCTCGGTCCCCAGCTTGTAGAAGCGTAGAGCCTCGCCAACACTTCGCCCGCTTTCATTCATGAATGTTGCAGGTTTTAGCAAAAGCAATTTGTGCTCGCCGACCCGACCTTCCTGGACCCAGCCGGAGAACTTCTTCTGTACTGGGCCGAAACCATGCATCTCCGCAATGATGTCGAGCGCCATGAAGCCAACATTGTGCCGATGAAGCGCATATCGCGGTCCAGGATTTCCAAGGCCAGTCCAGATTTGCATGTCGCGCTGCCTCTACCTGCGGACCTGTCAAAACAAAAGCGCCGGACTGGTTTCCCAGCCCGGCGCCCTGATGATTGATATGAACCAAAAGATCAGTCGCCGCCCGGCGCTTTGTCTTCCTGTTCCTGCGCAGCGTCAGCGTCCGGACCCTGCTCGGTCGCGGCGACGCCATCTGCGGGCACTTCAGCTTCTTCGCCGCCTTCTTCTTCGCTCTTCTTGAGCGCGCTTGGCGCGACGAGGGTGGCGATGGTGAAGTCGCGGTCGGTGATTGCGCTCTGACTGCCTTCGGGCAGGGTAATCTCGCTGATGTGGATCGAATCCCCCACTTCGCGACCGGACACGTCGATTTCGATCTGATCGGGGATCTTGTCCGACTGACAGACGAGCTCGAGTTCGTGACGCACGACATTGAGAACGCCGCCCTTCTTGAGGCCGGGAGACTGCTCTTCGTTGATGAAGACGACGGGTACGTCGACCTCGATCTTCGAGTCCTTCGATAGGCGGAAGAAATCGGCGTGGGTCGGGCGATCGCTGACCGGATCGAGCGCAACGTCCTTGGGAATCGTGCGCACCTGTTTGCCATCGACTTCGACCTGCACGATCGAGTTCATGAAGTGGCCGGTCATCAGCTGACGGACCAGTTCCTTCTCCTCGACATGGATCGGAATGGGTTTGTCCTTGCCGCCGTAAATAACAGCGGGGACCCGACCTTCGCGGCGAAGTGCTCGGGAGGCTCCCTTGCCTGCCCGTTCGCGGCGTTCGGCCGGCAATGTGAGAGCATCGCTCATACCAGTGCCTTTCGAATGCGTTCTTGAATTGCCTCAACGACCCGCCGCCTCCAGGGATGACCAGCATGTCGAAGAGAGCGCCCGCTACAAGGCAAGGCGCGGCTTGGCAAGGGCCTTGCCCCTGCCGCACCGCGCCAAGCACCCACGATAGCTAATCGTTACTGGACGCGAACAACCTCGATATCGCGCTCCGCCAGATAATCCTGGACACTGCGCTCACCCGCTAGGTGACCGGCGCCCACCGCCATGAAGACGGTGCCAGGCGTGGTATCGAGGCGCGTATCGATCCAGTCGGCCCAGTTTGCATTGCGCGTATAGAGCAGAGCTTCGGCGAGCTCGGGATCTTCCATCGCCTCGTTCATCGTCTCCGCCAGCGCATCGGCGTCACCCGCGATCCATTCGGACACCATTTCATCGAGCGTCGCCTTGGCTTCATCGACGCCTTCGACCGCGCTCATCAGGAATTCGATCTGCTTGGCTTCATCGAGACCATCAAAAATGCCGAGCTGGAACTCAGCCGTTTCGAGCGCGTCCTGCGGCAGGGCCCCCGCCTTGGAGAGGATGACCTTGTCCACGCCAGAGTTCAAATCATACCCCTGCTGGAGCACGGGCAGCATGGTCAGCGTCAGGCCGGCAAGCCAAGGTTCGAACGGATCGAACGCCCCTACGGGAACTCCAAGGCCGGCAAGCGCCGCTTCGTAAGCCGCGTTTTGTTCCTCATTGAGAAGCGCACGCAAGGTGCCGCCCCCTTCGATCATTCCGCGTTGCATGGAAAGCTGCTGCAAGGCCGCTTCGGCCTCGGGGGTCATCTTGAGCTCGGTGACGACGGTATCGGAAGCGGCCAGGGCTTCGGCAATCTCGACATCGTACCATTTCGTATCGGCGGGCAGGACGTGAACCGTGCCGAACAGATAAATGGTCGTGTCCTCGTCCGCGACCTTCCACAAGGCGGGGCCTTCGGGGCCAGCAGGCAGGTCCGCTTCGACAGCGACGGCGGCGTCGGCCGTGTCCATATGCGCATCGGCAAGGGCCGGCGTGCCTGCAAACAGCGCGAGGGCGGCGGTGGTGGTGGCAAGTACGGATGCAAGGTTCATGAGGTAACTCCTGGTATGATTTGAACTGACGAGATCGCAAGGAAGATTGATTGACATCTACCGAACTCCGAAATGACGGGCGAGATAAGTCAAGGTGGTCACAATTAACGTAATGACGAAAACAGATATGTAATCGACCTGTGCCACGACCCCTGCCTCAGCAAGGATGTACCAAACGAAGGTGACGATAGCATAGGCATATATGCCGAAGGTGTTCGCCCATAGATTGTCAAAGAGATCGAGCTCATCGATCCGGGCGTAATAACGGTAACTGAACCAGATGAAGGCAAGGACGCTCAAGGCAATGAGCGGAAAGATGATATAGCGGGGCACGTCACCCAGATTG
>JAZBPE010000217.1:0-15837 GCA_036353345.1 Erythrobacter sp.
CGCCGCTCAGGTGACGGGGGCGGCGAAGCAATCGCGCGGTCGGGCTCACCGCTCACAGATCGAACTCGGTTACGATTGGCACATGGTCCGAAGGCTTCTCCCAGTCGCGCGCGTCTTCGAGAACCCGGTGCGCGCGCGCCTGGTCGGCGACTTCGGCGCTTGCCCACATGTGATCGAGCCGCCGCCCGCGATCGTTCTTCTTCCAGTCGGGCGAGCGATAGGACCACCAGCTGTAATAACGCTGCGGATGCGGCACCTGATCGCGTCCGATATCGCGCCAGCCATGCGCATCGCGAAACCGCTCGAGCGCTTCGACTTCAATCGGTGTGTGGCTGACGACTTTCAGAAGCTGCTTGTGGCTCCACACGTCGCTTTCGAGCGGGGCGATGTTGAAATCGCCCACGATCAGTGTCGGTCGTTCGAGCGCACCGGCCCAGCGCGTCATCCGCTCCAGAAAATCGAGCTTCTGCCCGAACTTGACGTTCAGTTCGCGGTCGGGAATATCTCCGCCGGCAGGCACATAGACGTTCTCGATCGCCAGATCGGTTCCGACGACTTCGACGCCGACATGACGCGCTTCGCCATTGGCCTGCCAGTCGTGTCTGGAAACCTCGCGGATCGGCACGCGGCTGATCGTGGCGACCCCGTGATAGCCCTTCTGCCCGCAGACCGCCTGATGTTCGTAGCCCAGTTCGGCCAGCTTTTGCGCGGGAAACTTGTCTTCCTCGCACTTGATCTCCTGCAGGCACAGGATGTCGGGCGCTTCCTCCGCGAGATAGCGCGCGATGATCGGCAGGCGCAGGCGAGCCGAGTTGATATTCCAGGTGGCGACGGACAGCATGGCAGATCGGGCTTAGGGAGCGAGCGCGGGGCCGACAAGGCTTCGATAGCGCGGGCGCGTCTATGCAAAGCCAATGCCTGAGACAAAAGAAAACCCCTGTCCCGGGGGCGTTGGGACAGGGGTTCGTTTGAGCGTTCGTCACGCTGTATACAAGTCACCGTGTTATCTTGGCAGCAACAGGGGGGAAACCGCCAGTACGGATGGTCTTGCAATTCAGAAATTACGCTCTTGAAGCTTTCGCGTATATGAATAATTCAAGTTTTTGGTCGCTCCTGTCGCACCGTTGGTAGATGAAACGTTCAACGCGGACGGCGAGCGGCGCGACGCGGATCATCAAATTCGAATGTGCTCTCGGCAACCGACATGCCGTAACGATGATTGGTAAGCCGCACGGTTGTCCGGTGATTCTGTGCATCGAGCGCGACCCAGTGAGTCAGTTGCAAACCGCCCGGAGCCTTCGGGTTGCGCACGAAGATCAGGTTCATCCGTCCGAATTCGGGCCGCTCGGGATCGCGCACGTCGATGCTGATGACATCGCGGCTGCCGGTGTCCACCAGCGTACCGTAGCGGCTGACATCGCGTTCCGGGTCAAGCAGGGCGCCTAATGGCGATTTGCGTATCGGCCAGCGCTCGACCTGACCGACTTCGTAATCAACCATGTAGAGCGAGCGTCCGTTGGACACGATCAGGAGATCGGCGTCGCGTCCGTAATCGAAGCGGATCTTGCCCGGACGCTTCAGCGTCATCGTTCCTGAGGCGACATTGCCGCCGCGATCGGTTTGCGAGAAATCGGCGCGCATGGTTGAAATCGCCCGCAACGCTTCGACCGCGCGGTTCAGGTCGGCCGACTGGCTTTGCGCAGCGGCAGGAGTACTAGGCGCAATCGCAAGTGCGGCCGGCAGGGTAAGCACGGCCGCAGCTAATGCAGGGGCCAGCGCGGGTGCGGCCAATTTCGTTCGCAGATTGGAAAACATCATCATGGCCTCGCTCAATAAAGCAAGGCGTTGAACCGCTGCTTAATCGATCGGTTCCGGCGCAAGCCCTGCGACGATTATTTGATTTTCGCTTCCTTGAACTCGACATGCTTGCGCGCGACGGGATCGTATTTGCGGAACACCATCTTTTCAGTGATGTTGCGCGGGTTCTTCCGGGTTACGTAAAAGAAGCCCGTGCCCTCGGTCGAGACGAGCTTGATCTTGACAGTTGCGGGCTTCGCCATGGCGGTTTCCTGAATGCTTGGATGCGGTCCGTGATACCGGGCCGGAAAAAACAAAGGGCGACGCGTACCCGTCCCGGGAGAGCGCCGCCGTTACAGCGCGCGCACATGATCGAATCGCGTCAGCAAGTCAAGCTTACCAATCGGCGCGCGTAACCTTAGAGCGTTTGGCCTTGACGTCGCCGCGCGCCTTTTTCTTCTTCAACCGCTGGGTTTTACCAATGCGGTTGACGCGGGTTCTGGCTCGCCGTTTCGGGGTGCGATGCGCAGCTTCCAGCAGCTCCTCCAGTTTTTCGCGCGCATCCTGCCGGTTTGCATCCTGCGTCCGATGCGTGCGAGCATGGATGAGCAGATCGCCCGACTGGGTCAGTTTCGAACCGGCAATTTCGCGCAGGCGGGCAAACACCGCCGGCGGCAGGCGCAGCTTGTAGGCATTAACGCGCAACTGCACCTCGGTCGCCACCTTGTTGGCGTTCTGCCCGCCGGGTCCCGAGCCTGCCAGAAAGCTCTCTTCGGCCAGTGCATGCGCACGGTCGATCACGTTCCTGTTCATGAGCCAAGGCAACCCGGATCGACGCCGAGCGCGATGAAATCGGCCGGGAGGGGCGCTGTGGCCGCGATCGCGGTCTTCCCTTCGCGCGCGACGTGCAGCGAAGCGGCGTGCAGCATCGTGCGCGCCGCACCCGTCCCATCGCCATAGATCGGATCGCCAAGCAGGGGGTGCCCTAGACCGGTAAGCGCATGGACGCGCAGCTGGTGAGTGCGTCCGGTTTCCGGCATGAAGCGAATGATGCTGTGATCAGCGAGCGTCGCGACAAGCTCCCACTGCGTCACCGCGCGCTTTCCCGCAGCGTCCGCAACCATGCGCCATCCTTCTTCGGCCGTGCTGACCTTGGCGAGCGCTGTGTCGATCGTCCCGCTCGATCCGGGCGGATGGCCAGCCAGGATCGCGAGGTAGATCTTCCCCACCAGCCGATCCTCGAACGCGCGATTGAAGCGTTTGAGCGCCTTGGGGTTGCGCGCAAGCAACAGGCAGCCGCTTGTATCGCGATCGAGCCGGTGAACGGGTACCGGCCGGCGCTGGAAGCCAAGGCGCAAGCCATCGAGATGATCATCGAGGCTTGTCCCGCCCTGACGCGGGCGATCCACCGGCAGTCCCGCCGGTTTGTCGATCACCAGCGCTTCGCCATCTTCGTAAAGGATCGCAAGGGTCATATGAGCTCTCCGCGAAACAGGCCGCGCACCGCATTGGCGAGCCAGAAGCCATCGGCAAGATCGTTCAGCGTCAGCTCCTCTTCGCGGGCGCGGCCTCGCGCGATCAGGTCGGCGCGGAGAATGCCGGGCAGCAGGCCGAGACCGGCAGGCGGTGTCGCCAGATAATCGCCCCGATCGACGAAGATGTTGGTGATGCAGCCCTCGGTCACCAGACCGTCCGCCCGCACAAGGATCGCCTCGCGTGCTCCCGACGCACGTGCGGCGGTGACCGCCTCATCATAGAAATGCCGGTCGGTCGTCTTGTGTGCGAGGCGCCAGTCGGAAGGATCAACCGGATTTTCGAACGCCGCGCACAAAAACGGTTCAGCCGATGGCTCGGGCAGCGGACCGCTTTCGACTGCGATTGCTCCGCTGCGCGAAAGAAGCAACCGCATGCGCGCGGGCGTTTCGAGCTGAAAGCACAGCGCGTGGATCTGGTTGCGTGCTGCATGACGGTCGAACGCATAGCCAAGGGTGCGGGCGCTTTCCTTCATTCGTTCAAGGTGCCGATCGAGCAGCGCTATCCCGGTTTCGGGTTCGAACCGCATGGTCTCGATCAGGTCCGCTCCGGTCGCCCCTTCGCCAGGCGCTACGTGGCGCGCAAAGCTGGCCTTCACCCCGCATTCGCGCCGCTCTGCCAGCACCTCGCTGTCAGCGACGATGGCTGAACCGACGCCCAGGACCGCGCGGCCATGCCCGTTCTCGCTCGGCGTGAGACGCACGGTCCGGATCGCGACGTTGAACCGGCATGAACCCTCGCCCGAAATCCGCCCGATGGCGCCGCAATAGGCGCCGCGCGCATCGCGCTCAACCTCGCTCAGGATCTCCATCGCCCGGATCTTGGGTGCGCCGGTAATCGATCCACAGGGAAACAGCGCGCGCACCAGATCCATTGCACCAAGCCCCTGGGCGAGCTGCGCGCGCACGGTGGAGACCATCTGGTGCACGCTTGGGTAGGTCTCCACCGCAAACAGATCCTCGACCGTAACGCTGCCCGCTTGGGCGACGCGCGCCAGGTCGTTGCGCATCAGATCGACGATCATGAGGTTTTCCGCACGATCCTTGGCACATTGCGCCAGTTCTTGCGCCATGGCGCGATCCTGCGCGTCATCGTCCCGGCGCGGGCGCGTGCCTTTCATCGGCTTGACCCGCACCGCGCCGTCTTCTGCTGCGACCAGTAGTTCGGGCGAGAAGCTCAGCAGCCAGTGCGATCCGTCGTGCACGATGCCGCCGTGGCCCGCTGCGGCGGCCTCTCGCAGCGCCGCGTAAAGAGCCAGCGGATCGCCGCGATAGGCTCCGGCAAGCGCGTAGGTGTAGTTCGCCTGATAGATGTCCCCCGCCTCGATCGCCTGCTTGAGCACGGCGAAACCTTGCGCGTAGGCTCCTGGTGAAAGCTGCGGGTCAAGCGGGCCAAGCGTTGCGGGTCCGGATGCGCGGGTAGCGAGCCAGCCTGGCATGTCGGACGCGGCAATCGTCTCGGGCGCATCGAACAGGCCGAGCCAGACGAGCGGACCTGCGCCGCCGCTGCGAGCATCCGCGCGCACTGCCAGCCGACCTTCGAGCGCAAGGCCCGCTTCATAGGCAATATAGCCCGCAAGCTCTCCGCCCTCCTTGCGTGCCGCTTCGGCAGCTTCGAGCGCGCTGGCGACTTCCTCGGCCCGGTGCGCGACGAAGACCTCGCGAGGCTTTGTATAAAGGAGCGCATCGACCGGTTCGCCCGCAATCGCCCCGGGATCGCGGGCATCGTCGAGCAGGACGAAACTGCGAGGGCTGGCGAGCGGCTCCATCCCTTTCGCCTTAGACCATCACGCCGGGCTGTCGAGGGGTCGCGCGCATGCTTGACCGGGCGCTCGGGTCTGTTCACACCCGGCGCGAGGAAGCGGCGCGGACCGCGCAGGGCTGGGGGTTTCATGGACGACATCTTTCTGGGTCTGGGCAGCGATGGCTCGCGCCAGACGCTCGCGCTCGGGCGGGCCAACCGCCACGGACTTGTCGCGGGCGCAACAGGTACCGGCAAGACGGTGACCCTGCAGGGCCTTGCGGAAAGCTTCTCGGCCGCCGGGGTCCCGGTCTTCGTCGCCGATGTGAAGGGCGACCTGTCGGGCATCGCCATGCCCGGCTCACCCGATTTCAAGCATGCCGAAAAACTGGAAGCGCGCGCTGCCAAGTTGGGGATGGAGGACTACGCCTATAGCGACAATCCGGCGGTCTTCTGGGACCTTTACGGGGAGAAGGGCCATCCGATCCGCACGACGATTTCGGAGATGGGTCCGTTGCTGCTCTCGCGTTTGCTCGACCTGAACGATACGCAGGAAGGGGTGCTTCAGATCATCTTTCGCTATGCCGATGAAAACGGGCTCCTGCTGCTCGACTTTGGCGACCTTACCAGCATGCTCGCCTGGGCTCACGACAATTCGAAAGAGCTTTCGGGCAGATATGGCAATGTCTCGAAGCAGTCGGTCGGGGCGATCCAGCGTCAGCTCCTGAGCTTCGAGGCGCAAGGGGCGGACCAGTTCTTCGGCGAGCCCGCGCTGGAGATCGACGATTTCCTCGGCACGGACGATAGCGGGCGTGGCTATATCCACGTGCTCGCCGCCGACAAGTTGATGCGCAGCCCCAAGCTTTACGCGACATTCCTGTTGTGGCTGCTCGCCGAACTGTTCGAAAGCCTGCCCGAAGTGGGCGACCCTCAGAAGCCGCGGCTGGTGTTCTTCTTCGACGAGGCGCACCTTTTGTTCGACGATGCGCCCAAGGCCCTGCAGGAGAAGGTCGAGCAGGTGGTACGCCTGATCCGTTCCAAGGGCGTCGGGGTCTATTTCGTAACGCAGAACCCGCTCGACATCCCCGAAGAGGTCGCAGGCCAGCTCGGCAACCGGGTGCAGCACGCGTTGCGCGCCTTTACCAAGCGCGATCAACGGGCGGTGCGCGCGGCGGCGGAAACCTTTCGTATCAATCCCGACCTCGACACCGAAGCGGTTATCACCGAGCTGAAGGTCGGTGAGGCGCTGGTTTCCACGCTCGACGATGATGGCGCGCCCACGACGGTCCAGCGCACGCTTATCAGGCCACCGCGCTCCCGGCTCGGTCCCATCACGGCCAAGGAACGCGCGGTCATTCAGGCGGCAAGCCCGCTGGGCGGCAAGTATGACGAGACAGTCGATCGCCAGAGTGCGGAAGAGATCCTGCTCGCGAAGGCCGAAGATGCCGTCGCGACCGCCGACGAGGTCGAAAGCGAGGGCGAGGAGGTCGTGCGCATGCGGGCGCGCAAGAATACGTCGATCTGGGGGAAAGCGATCTCGCGCGGGACCAAGACTGCAATGGGTTCGGCGGCGGGCAAGATGGCGCGGGAGCTGACGGGGAGCCGCAGCCGCGCCAGTCCGATGAAGAGTGGGATCACCTCGGCGGCAGGCTCGATAGCAACTGATCTTGCAGGCCCGGTCGCCGGGCGTTTCGTGCGCAACCTTATCGGCGGGCTGATGCGCTAGGCTGCGCTGTTGCCGCGCGGACGATGCTGCGTTCCCTCGCCGGAGGTAATGAAAATTGCGACGGCGCGCTCGTCAACATCGGCGGTGTGCCACACGCCGGGCGGGTTGATGGCGTATTCACCCGCCGCCAGCGCGACCTGTTCGTGCCGCCCGTCGGAAGATTCCTGGATCAGCCTCATCACACCCTGCGTGCAGATCACCACTTCGGCGCCGTGGGGATGCATCTCCCAGCTTTCCCAGCTTTCGGTGAAGTCGTATTGCGAGACGAGACGGCCTTCCGCTCCGTCATCGCCGTGCCGCTCGCCGTAACCTTTGTACCATTCCATTCCGGTGAAGGTCGGCTGGGGAACAGCCTTTGCTCCCAGGCCGAGATGGATGAAGCTCTCGGCAAGGTTGCGCGCGCTCATGCTACCTCTTCCAGCGGCTGCGTCTCCCGCTCGACCCACGCCCGATCTGCGCCTTCGAGCTGCGGGGCGATGATCTCGCGCACTTGGGCGTGGTAGTCATCGACCCAAGCGATCTCTTCGCGCGTGAGGAGACTGGTGTCGATCAGGCGCCGGTCCAGCGGCACGAAGGTGAGCGTCTCGAAGCCGAGGAAGCGCCCTTCCGCACCCGCAATCGCCGTTTCTACGATCAGCACGAGGTTCTCGATCCGGATCCCGAACGCGTCGGCCTTGTAATAGCCCGGCTCGTTCGAACAGATCATGCCGGCGAACAATTCCTGCCCGGTTCCGGCCTGTCCGCCTGCCGGCTTGGCGATGCGTTGCGGGCCTTCATGAACGCCGAGAAAACTGCCGACGCCGTGGCCGGTGCCATGAGCGTAATCGACGCCTGCTTCCCATAGATATTGCCGGGCAAAGCCATCGATCTGGCCGCCACTCGTGCCTTGCGGGAAGGTTAGCCTAGCGATCTGGATGTGACCTTTAAGGACGCGGGTGAAGCGGTCCTTCATCTCCGCCGTGGGTGCGCTGCCTTCAGGCGTGTCGATCCAGACGGTGCGAGTGATGTCAGTCGTCCCTGCCGGATATTGGCCGCCCGAATCGACGAGATAGATCGAGCCGGGCTGGATGGTGATGTTGCTGTCCTCATCCACCTTGTAATGCGGTAAGGCGGCGTGACCGGCCGCAGCGGAGATCGTGTCGAAGCTGGTATCGCGCAGATCGCCGTGCTCGCGGCGGAACGCTTCGAGCTTTGCCGCTGCGCCAAGTTCGTCGATATCGCCCGCAGGCGCGGTCTCCTCCAGCCAATGCAGAAACCGGCTGACCGCCGCGCCGTCGCGCGCCTGCGCGTCGCGGTGCCCGTGTACCTCGGTCTCGTTTTTGATCGCCTTGGCAAGCAGAGTCGGGTCCTGCTTGAAAACGAAATCCGCGCCACCCTCGCGCAGGGCCTGTGCGATCCCCACCACGCCGAAATCGGGATCGACGCTCACGCGCTTGCCGCCAAGTTCGCTGAGCGCCGCCTCGAACTGATCGCGCGGACGCACCGTCACAGCATTGCCGAGATGCTGCGCGACTTCGGGCGTGACCTTGTCTTCGGCGATGAAAAGGTCGGCGCTGCCGTCCCGGTGCGCGATTACATAGGACAGCGCGACAGGAGTGTGCGCCACGTCGCTCCCGCGAATATTGAGCAGCCAGGCTATCGAATCGAGCGCAGGCACGACAATCGCGTCGAGTTTTTCCGCCGCCAGCCAGTCGGCAAGTTCGGCGCGCTTCTCGGCTGAACTGCGCCCGGCCAGTGCCTGCTCATGGACCAGCGCCTTCGCGTCGGAGGATTCGGGCCGATCGGACCACACCGCGTCGATCGGATTGCTCTTGGCCGGGACCATGGTGATGTCCGCCGAGCGGACCGCATCTTCGAGCGCCTCAACCCAGTTCCAGGTGTGCAGCCAGGGATCATAGGCAATACGCGCGCCGCCCTCGCATACTTCTTTCAGCCAATCCGCGAGGCTGTCAGCCGGGATGCTGCGATAATCGAACAAAGCGCCGTCTACCTGATCGCGCACCTGCACGGTGTAGCGCCCGTCAACGAAGATTGCCGCATGGGTCCGAGTTACCGCCGCAAAGCCCGCCGAGCCGCCGAACCCGGTCAGCCAGGCGAGGCGCTGGGCGTAATCGCCGACATATTCGCTCATATGTTCATCGGAAATGGGTACGACGAACCCGTCGAGCTCGCGCCGGGCCAGTTCTTCGCGTAGCGCCTTCAAGCGCGCTTCGTGGGTCTGCATGAGCATAATCGTCGGCCTTCATGTCGGTGCGGTGCCGCGAACATCTTGCCGCGCCGCGACTTATCTCTAGAACCCGTGACATAGGCCGCTTGCCTGCGGCTTTCCACCCGGCGCATTGCAGCCCTATCTTAGCCGAGGATTGCCTCATCATGGTCCGTGCCCCTCTCCGCGCTCTCACGCTCGCTTTGTGCGCATGCGGAGCGATCGGCATGCCCGCTTTGGCCGACACCCACTCCGAAATGACCAAGGACAACGCCAGCGTGCCCACTTCCCCGCCGGTCGCCGAAAAGCGCGAACACAGCTACACCCATCACGGCATCACGATCAGCGACCCGTATGATTGGCTCTACGACAAGTCCTATCCCGAGATCGATGACGCGGACGTGCTCGCCTATTTGCGGGCGGAGAACGATTGGTTCGAAGCGGCGATGGCACCGCACGAGGCGCTGACCGACGCCTTGTTCGAGGAGATGAAAGCCCGCATCAAGGAAGACGACAGCACCGTGCCCCAGCGCCGCGGCGATTACCTTTACTGGTCGGAGTTCGAAGAGGGCACGCAATATCGCAAGCATTACCGCAAGCCTCTCGGCGCCGGTGCGGACGCACGCGGCACGCTGATCCTTGATGAAAACGCGCTGGCAGAGGGGCACGAATATTTTCGCCTCGGCTCCATGTCGGTGAGCAAGGACGGGCGGCGCCTCGCCTATTCGACCGATACGAGCGGCGGCGAGCGCTACACCGCCGTCATCAAGGACCTCGAAACCGGCGAAATGCTGGGCGACGAAATCCCCGAGACGCTTTCAAGCCTTGTCTGGCTCGCCGATGACACGATGCTCGCTTATGGCCGTGTCGATGACAATTGGCGGGTCAATAATGTCCGGCTCCACAAATTGGGCACCCCGGTCAGCGAGGATATCGAGATTTACACCGAGGCGGATGTCTCCTTCCGCGTGAGCGCCGGGCTCTCCGCGCAGGAAGACTACCTTATCATCTCGACCGGCGATAACGAGACCAGCGAACTTCGCTTCGTTTCCGCTGCCGTTCCGACCGGCGAGCAAACCTTGGTCAAGCCGCGCGAGAAAGGGGTCGAATACGATATCGACCTGCGCGAGGGCGAACTGTTCGTGCTCACCAATGACGATCACGTCAATTTCCGCCTGGCCCGCGCCGATCTGGCAACACCCGGCACGTGGGAGACGGTTCTGCCCGGTTCGGACGAATTCTACCTCACCGATTTCGACCTGTTCGAAGGCTTCATGGTGACCGAGGGACGGCTGAACGGCCTCGACCAGATTCAGATCCGCACTTACGACGCGCCGACCCGGGCGCAGGCCGTCGCTTTTCCCGAAGCCAGTTTTTCCACCGGCCTTTCGAACAATCCCGAGTACGACCAGACCAAGCTGCGCCTCGCCTATGAGAGCATGGTCACGCCCGACACGGTCTACGATTACGACGTAGCGAGCGGGACTTTGGAAGTGCTCAAGCAGCAGGAAATCCCCAGCGGCTACGACGCTTCGCAATATACGAGCGAGCGGATCACGATCGAAGCGCGCGACGGAACGGCAATCCCCGTCAGCATCGTCATGCGCAAGGATCGGGCCGACATCCTGAAGGCTGCCGGTGTCGAAGGGCCGGGGCCGCTCCACCTGTATGCCTACGGCGCATACGGCTATGCGGTGCCGCCAGGCTTTTCGACCTCGCGCCTTAGCCTCATCGATCGCGGGTTCGCCTATGCTATCGCGCATATTCGCGGCGGCGACGATCTGGGGCGGCGCTGGTATCTTCAGGGCAAGCTGTTCGAGCGCGCGAACACCTTCAACGATTTTGTCGATGCCGGGCGCGCACTGATTGCGAAAGGTTATACCGCCGAAGGCATGGTGAGCGCCAGTGGCGGTTCGGCCGGCGGCGAATTGATGGGTGCCATCATCAATCAGGACCCGGCGCAATATGGCGCGGTCGTCTCGCACGTGCCTTTCGTCGATGTGCTGGGCACCATGCTCAACGAGGAACTGCCGCTGACGCCGGGCGAGTGGCAGGAATGGGGCAACCCGATCACCGACAAGCAGGCCTTTGCCTACATCCTCTCCTATTCGCCCTACGATCAGGTGAGTGCGCAAAGCTATCCGCCACTGCTGGTGACCGCCGGGCTGAACGATCCGCGTGTTACCTATTGGGAACCGGCGAAGTGGGTCGCGAAGCTGCGGAATACCAAGACCGACGACAATGTCCTGCTGCTCAAGACCAACATGGGGGCAGGACATGGCGGGCAGTCCGGCCGGTGGAACAGCCTGCGCGAGACGGCGGAGGAATATGCCTTCATCCTATGGCAGATGGGCATGGCCGCTGACACACGCTCAGGTGGCTGACGCGCGATGATGGTCCGCAACATCGTCTTCGACATCGGGAATGTCCTTGTGCCGTGGGACCCCGCCGGGATCGAGACCAGAGCCTTTGGCCAAGAGCGCGTGGAGGCCGCCGACTTCGTTGCCCCGTTGCGCGGTCATGCGACCTGGCTCGCGGTCAATCGCGGGGAACTGACGCTTGACGAGGCGGCCAGAAGCTACACCACCGAAGATGGCTTCACCCCCGAAGAGATCGATCGGCTATACGAAGAGCTGTTTGCAAGCTTTCCCCTGATCGCGGAAAGCGAGGCGCTGCTGCGCGAAGTCAGGGCGGCGGGCTATCGCACCTTCGCCATCACCGACAACGTCCACGAAATCGTCGCGCATCTGAAGGACGTCCACGATTTCTGGCCGCTATTCGAGGTGGCCGCGGTTTCCGCCGAACTCGGCGTACTGAAACCCGATCCGGCGATCTACCATTGGCTGCTTGACACCGCCCGGATCGAGCCGGGTGAAAGCGTCTTTCTCGACGATCTGGCGCGCAACGTCGAAGCGGCGCGAGGCATCGGGATGGAAGCGTTCGTCTTCACCGATGCCGCACAGGCTCGGCGCGACCTGCGCAGCCTGGGTATTGAACTTGCCGCATGTGCATGAACGACGCTGCGCGCCCCCGCTTCACCCGCCGCTTTACCGCCGAGGCACGCCATATCGACGAGCTTGGCCATGTGAACAATTCGGTCTGGGTGCAGTGGGTCCAGCAGCTCGCGACCAGTCATTGGGATGCAGCCGCGCGTGACGAAGATCAGGCGCAGTTCCTGTGGGTCGTCATCCGGCACGAGATCGATTATCGCGGCAATATCGGCGACGGCGCAATCGTGACAGGCGAGACCTGGATCGAAGGCGAGCCGCGCGGGGCGACCTCGATCCGCCAGTGCGAGTTCCGTAATGACGAAGGCAAGGTTCTGGTCACAGCGCGTACGACCTGGGCAATGCTCGAGCGAGCGACCGGGCGCCTCGCGCGGGTGCGGGCTGACGTTCTGCGCCCCTTTCGCGCAAGCAGCTAAGCCTTGTCAGGCTTTGTCAGACGAGATCAGAAGGGATCATGCTGCGGCGTTCAGTCTCGGCCGACCCGTCGGGGGCACGTGGAACACGGTCAGCTTCTCGAACAGCATCCGGTTCCGGCCCGAGGCTTTGGCATCATAAAGCAGCTTATCCGCCCTGGCGTAGAGGTCGTCGAAACTCATCATGTGCTGTGTTTCGCGCGGGAGTTCGATCACGCCCATGCTGGCGGTCACGGGCTGGTCGATGCTGGACACTTCGTCAGCGACCCGGTGCGGGATCGACTGGCGCAGCGTCTCGGCGCGTTCGACAGGGCGCGGTCCGCGTAGCAGGACGACGAATTCCTCGCCCCCCAAGCGGATCGCGATCGTGTCACGTTCTCCTTTAATCGAAAGCGCCCCTGCACAAGCGATCAGAGCCCGGTCGCCCACCTGGTGTCCATAGCGATCGTTAATCTGCTTGAAATGGTCGAGATCGATGACTGCGAAAGTATTGAATCCTTGCGCCCGCAAATCCTCGAACCGTGCCTCGATTGCACGGCGGTTGATCAGTCCGGTAAGCGGATCTCGCACCGATAATTGTTCAAGCTTTTCCGCGTCGGTCAGCGCTGCGTCGCGCTCACGCCGGATCATCAACAGCCGCTCCCCGATGGCAAGACTGATGATGATGACCTCGATCGCCGCAGCGACATAAAGCGACTGGTCGAGCGTCGAGGGCGCGGTGTAGAAACCAAGGCCACGTGCCAGCCGTTCTGTCGATGCGATCAGCATCGGTGTCCAGGCAAGGGCGATGAAGCGCGCTGCGCGGCTGCCTCGCCTTATCGCGTCGACGATTGCGAAGGGCAGAAAAGCGAGCGCCGGAATGAACGCGTAAAAATAGAACCGATCGTCGAACGACTGGGTCGCATGGAATTGCAGCGCCATGAAGCCGGGGACCAGGATAAGCCACCAGCCAAGCGCGATAGTGGCCTTCCGCATGGCGGGGGTCTGCGCGTCTCTCTCGACAAATTCGGCGAAGAAGAAGGCCGAGACGCCGCACCCGATCGCCCAGATCAATGGACCAGCAATCGCAACTAGCGCATGCGGCAGCGTGACGAACACATGGATCAGCCCGCCCGAAAACAGCACATAGGCCATCATCGAGATGACCATGGCGGCATGCAGCAGGACGTAGCGCTCACGCAGGACCACGTAGAACGTCACGTCGAACAGCAGCGGCAGGACAAGCATGCCCAGCACCAGTGCGAGCACCATCAGCTGCGAAGCTGTCCATGCGCCGCGCTCTGCTCCGGCAGTCAGGCGTGCCTCGCTCAGCAGCGGAACCGAATGTGGTCGCTCAATCCGCACGATTACCGCGCGCGTTTCAGCCGTCACTTCGGGAAGCGTCATCTGAAAGACCGGACCCGACGGGATGGCCCGGGCGTCGATTTCCGAGTAGCCGCGCTTGCGCAGCGTTCCATCGGTATCGAGCGCGGCAAAGGTGATCGTCTCGAACCGGGTTATACGCGAATAGAAGTAGCGCGGTCGTTCGGCAGCGTTCCAGCTTTGCGCGTCGAAAACCAGCCATGCGACAGGCTGGTCGGCGCGTATCTCGCTATTGCTGCAGTAGTGAGCCTGGCGCGCGGCAATATCTTCGAAGGTGGTCGCAAGCGAGCCGGCAGCATAGCAAGTGGGCGCAAAGCTTGGATCGCGCTGTGCCTGCGCACGAGTGGCCTCGCCCGGCACGAGCAGAAGAAGAACCGCAAGAAGCGCGGTCAGCTGCTTAAGGAAACGGAAAAGGAACACGGTGTGAGCGGTTACCACCGGATGCTTGCAAAGGAATTAAGGAAATAAAGCGAAACGTTTGTTTTCAGGCAGATGGACGACAGTCTCTTCAGATTGCAAGGACGTAGCGAAGCGGCTTGCGGTGAACACCTACCCACATTAACCCGCCCATTAACCTGCAGGGATGTCCTTTACCATTGTCGTTGGTAGCAGGCAGTTATATTACGTCACGCCGATGTCACAGACCCGGCCTAGCGCTCGCTAATCTCAAGTCGGGGAACACTCATGAAGCGACGCTGGATGCGACGTGCCGGCCTTTGTCTTGCAGTGATCGCGCTGGCCGGATGCGACGCAGGAGCGGGCGGTGGCTCGCGCGATTCGGTGCGTGCTGTCGGCTCCTCGACGGTCTATCCTTTCGCCAAAAAGGTTGCCGAGAGTTTCACGCGCTCCAATCCGGATTACAAGTCCCCGCTGATCGAACAGACCGGGACCGGTGGGGGAGTGCAATTGTTCTGCCAGGGTGTTGGTGCCGATACGCCTGATATGGTCAACGCCTCGCGCCGGATGAAAGTGGGCGAGTTCGAACGGTGCCAGAACAACGGCGTGATGGATATTGTCGAGCTGCAGGTGGGTCTTGACGGGATCGCCTTCGCTTCGGCGCAGGACGGCATCATGCTCGATCTGTCGCCGCGCACGGTCTACGAAGCGCTCGCAGCCAATCCTTATGGGCGCGAACAGACTGCCGAGACATGGGCGGATGTCGATCCCGCGCTCCCGGATGAGCGGATTCTGGTCTACGGCCCGCCCAGCACGTCAGGTACTCGCGATGCGCTCAAGGAGCTGGTGCTCGAAGTCGGCTGCGACACCAATCCGGCGATGCAAGCGCTCAAGCAGGAGGACGAGGAACGTCATCAGCAGATCTGCACCGAAGTCCGATCGGACGGCGCCTATGTCGATCAGGGCGAGCAGGATAATCTCATCGTTCAGAAGATCGCGAGCAATCCGCGTTCGGTCGGCGTGTTCGGATTCTCCTATCTCGACGAAAATTCCGACAAGGTTCAGGGCCTGCCGATGAACGGCGTCGATCCGACCTACGACAACATCGCGGCGTTCGAATATCCCGGCGCGCGTCCGCTCTACGTCTATGTGAAGAAAGCGCATATGCGCGCCATTCCCGGATTGCAGGCGTTCATGGAGGAATGGGCGAAGAACTGGACCAGGGAGGGACCGCTCGCAGAAATTGGTCTGGTCGCCTCGCCAACCGGAACAATGCAGGCGATGGAGCGCCGTGTGCAGTCCCTCACCACCCTGACCCGCGAGGACCTGACCGACAAGCCGAGCCGGAATGCGGGCGGGGACGACCTCCAAACCCAGAATTGATCAGGCGCCATGCGCGTCAAACTTGTTCGCAACGCGAAAGTTCGTGGAGAATATCAATGCCGATACGTTTTCGTAGCAACGGCCGACGCTTGGCCCTTTTGAGCGGCTCGCGGCTTGCTCTGTGCCTTGGCGCGTTGGGTGCGCTGGCCGCCTGTGGCGACGGGGAGGAACAGGTCACTGACGAAGCGATTTCAATCGTCGGTTCCTCAACCGTATATCCGTTTGCGCAGCGCGTTGCCCAGGATTTTGCCGCAGCCATTGAAGGTGCGGCCG
>JAZBPE010000218.1:0-7001 GCA_036353345.1 Erythrobacter sp.
AACCGCACCAATCTGCCTTTCGCAGCCAGTACAGCATCGATCTCGCGCGCGGGACTCAGCGCCTTCATAATCTCTGGAGCGTCCGCATCCATCCCGCCAGTATAGGCGCCGAAAGCGGGCAGGATCATACGCTCCGCGCTCTCGCCCTTGCTCACCACCGCGCAGGGTCGCGCGATGCGGCGGTGGCGAACGGTGAGGCGCATCTTGGGGTGATAATGACCGGAAAGTTCCGGCCGCATCTCCCCGCGCCGGGCCGCATGCCGCAGGACGATCCCGCCAAGCTCCAGCTCGTCCACCAGTGTCGCTCCGAAAGTGCGGTGCATATGTTCGTCATGGTTGCCGGTAATCCACACCCAGTCGAGCGCGCGGGTAAGTGATTCGAGCATTCCGCAGGCATAGGGATCGAGCCGGCAGGTCCCTTCGTCATCGTGGAAATTGTCGCCAAGCGTGATGACCCGCCGTGCACCGGTCGCCTTTACCGCATCGGCCAGCCGCTCCAACGTCTCGCGCGAATCGTAGGGCGGCAGCATCTGCCCGGTTTTCGCGAACCAGCTGCCTTTTTCCAGATGCAGATCGGCTACCAGCAAAGCCCGCTCACGCGGCCAGTAGAGCGCGTGCCCCTTGGTCAGGACTAGCTCTTCTCCGGCGAATTCCAGTGGGGCGAACGAAAGGGGAACCATATCCCTCACTTGCCGCGCGTCGATGGGTTTGGCAAGGGCTCCCCCCATGGACTGGGCACCTTATACCGAGCGAGCACGCACATGGTTCGAAACCCTGCGCGACGATATCTGCGGCGCATTTGAAGCGATCGAGCGCGAAGCGGGCTGCGATGCGACGTTCCAGTACACGCCGTGGGAACGCACCGAGGAAGGCAATGGTGATCCCGGTGGCGGGACGCAGGGGCTTATCAAGGGCAAGGTGTTCGAAAAAGCGGGCGTTAATGTTTCTACCGTGCGCGGCAATTTTCCTGAAGAATTCGCCGCCTCGATCAACGGAGCGGACGCGGAAAACCCCGGCTTCACTGCAACCGGCATCAGCCTCGTCGCGCATATGGCGAACCCGCATGTGCCTGCCGTTCATATGAACACGCGTTTCCTGACGACAGGCAAGGCATGGTTTGGCGGCGGGGCGGACCTCAATCCGCCCATCCCTTACGAGGCCGACACCGAAGCCTTTCACGCTGCGATGCGTGCGGCCTGCATGGCGCACAACCCGACCTATTACGACCGGTACAAGAAGTGGGCGGACGCATATTTCTACCTGCCCCATCGCGAAGTGCATCGCGGCGTTGGCGGCATCTTCTACGACCACCTCGAATGCGAGGACGAAGCCGCGTTCGAGCGGCACTTCGCCTTCACCAAGGATGTGGGGCGCGCCTTTCTCGACATCTTTCCCAAACTGGTGCGCAAGCGGATGGGGAGTGAGTTTGACGCCGAAGACGAAGCGCGCCAGCTTGAATATCGCGGGCGATATGCCGAGTTCAATCTGGTCTATGATCGCGGCACGTTATTCGGCCTCAAGACCGGCGGCAATATCGACGCAATCCTCATGAGCCTGCCGCCCCGCGCGACATGGAGTTGATGCGGAACCAGCTGTTAGAGACGATCCGCTGGCGGAACCAGGCGGCGAATTTGACTTCGGTACTGTCTCAGGTGGTTCGGATTGTCGCGGTGCGGATGCCATTGGCCCGGGGGACTTGCCGACCTTCGTGGTGTTGACCGCACCAGCCTGCAAGATCGCCGCTTCACTATCGCGCTTGCCCCTTCGCGCTGGGCGGCACATATTCCTATCAATGCTGCGCCAGTACGAACTTGTGGAGCGGGTCAAGGCTTACGACCCGGAGGCTGACGAGGCTGCGCTAAACCGCGCCTATGTCTATACCGTTCAAAAGCATGGCAGCCAGAAACGCGCGAGCGGAGACCCGTATTTCTCGCACCCGGTCGAAGTCGCCGGTCTGATGACCGATCTGCAGCTCGACCAGCAGACGATCATCACTGCGCTCCTCCACGATACGGTTGAAGATACGCTGGCGACGATCGAGGATATCGAGGCGCATTTCGGGGGCGAGGTGGCGCAACTGGTCGACGGCGTGACCAAGCTTTCGAAGATCGAAGCAATGCCCGAGAACGAGCGGGCAGCGGAAAACCTGCGCAAGTTCCTGTTGGCCATGTCCGAGGATATTCGCGTTCTCCTCGTCAAACTTGCTGATCGCCTGCACAACATGCGCACGCTTCATTTCATCAAGAGTGACGACAAGCGCCGCCGGATTGCGCGCGAGACCATGGATATATACGCGCCGCTCGCCGAGCGGGTGGGCATGTACGAATACATGCGCGAAATGCAGGCGCTCGCATTCAAGGAGCTGGAGCCCGAAGGCTTCCGTACCATCACCCGGCGCCTCGAAGAGCTGCGCGGACAGGATACGGGCGAAGTCGATGCGATCGCGTTGCAGATCAAGCAGGCGCTGGCCGAAGCGGGGCTTGCGGTTGAGGTGACGGGCCGCGAAAAGCACCCTTATTCGATCTGGCACAAGATGTCGGAGCGCCATGTCAGCTTCGACCAGGTGACCGATATCATGGCCTTCCGCGTCATCACCGAGGACGAGGCGGATTGCTACCGCGCTTTGGGTATCCTCCACACGACATGGCAATTTCTGCCGGGCAAGTTCAAGGATTATATCTCGACACCCAAGAACAATGGCTATCGCTCGCTGCATACTTCGCTGATGTACGAAAATTCGATGCGGGTCGAAGTGCAGATCCGCACCCGCGAGATGCATCAGCGCAATGAATTCGGACTTGCTGCGCACTGGGCCTACAAACAGCACGACAAGGCTGATGGACAGGTGGGCTGGCTGCGCGATCTCATCGAGATCGTCGACGCCAGCCACGATGCAGAAGAGCTGCTCGAACACACCCGGTTGGCCATTTATCAAGACCGGATTTTCGCTTTCACGCCCAAGGGCTCGCTCTTTCAGCTGCCGAAGGGCGCGACCGCGGTGGACTTCGCCTTTGCGGTCCACACCGATCTGGGTCTTGCCTGCGTCGGGGCGAAGGTGAACGGACGCCACATGCCGCTGCGTACCCAGCTGGCAAATGGCGATGTGATCGAAGTGATCAAGGGACCCGGGGCTGAACCCCAGCTTTCGTGGCTCGGCTTTGTCGTGACCGGCAAGGCCCGCGCCGCGATCCGCCGGGCGGTGCGGCTGAAGGAGCGCGACGAGATCGCAGCCATTGGTTCTAAACTGTTCGACGAGATCGCGACCCGCGTGCCCGCCCGCATCGGGAAAAAGGCGATCCGCGCTGCGCTCGAGCGGCTCGACATGGACGAACCCGAGGACCTGATGTTCGCCATCGGCGCGGCCAAGCTGACCGATCGCGAGGTTATGGAAGCGCTGGTCCCCGGCTCGACCGCCGAATTTGAAGAAGATGAGGAATGGTCCCGGCGCGAACGTGTCATCTCGATCCGGGGGCTGACGCCCGGCGTTGCGTTCGAGCTTGCCACATGCTGCCACCCGGTCCCCGGTGACCGCATCGTGGGTATTCGCCGCAAGGGGGAGCGGGTCGAGGTGCACACGATCGATTGCCTCGAACTGATCAATGGGACGGATAGCGAATGGCTCGACCTGAGCTGGGGCCGCCGTTCCCACGGCGCGATCGGGCAGTTGCAGGTGACGCTTTACGACCGGCCCGGTACGCTCGCGGAGATGGCGGGGATCTTCGCACAGAACAAGATCAACGTGACCAGCCTCGTCCAGACCCAGCTCGATTATCCGTTCACCACTTACGAAATTGAAGCACAGGTGCAGGATCTCGCACATCTCACCCGCATCCTCGCGGCCCTGCGCGCGAGCGATGCTGTCGCGCAGGCGGACCGGGCCTAGGTCGCGTAGAGCAGGATCAGCACGAGCACGATCGTATAGACCGCGATGCCGCCGACAATAGCGATTTGATTGAAAGCCGGCGCGAAGGTCGCCTGCGCCATCTGGCCAAGCTGGTTCATCAGCTGCGGCCAGGTATAGCTCACGAAATCGCCCTGGCTCATCACCGCGACGAGGCGCTTGTCATCGTCAACGATCGGCAGGCGGCGGAAACGTTCGTTCGACATGACCTGCAGCCAGTCGAGCACCTTGTCCTCCTTGTTCGCCATGCGCACGTCGGTGGTCATCACCTCGCTGACCGCGGTGGTCTTGGGATCGCGGCTCTCGCCGATGACGCGGCGGAAAATGTCGCGTTCGGTCATCACGCCAAGGATGCGGCGATCACCGTCGGTGACGAAGATCGAACCGAAATTCTTCTCCGCCATTTCCTGCACGGCGTCATGAACAGTCGTGTCGGGGCCGCAGGTAAGCGGCGCGGCCTTGCTTTTGAATTCGGTGCGGTCTGCGATCCTCATGGTGTCCGTCCCCTACTGTCAAATGTTAATTCGCTAACGTCCCGTCGCGCGCTGCGGTTCCTCTCGCAAGTCACTTGGTGCGCCTATTCCGGCCCGCCATTGGTCACGGCGCGGACTGGGACAGGGATATTGCAGATATCCGCGCCGCCTGCCGGGTGAATGAAGAACGGATCGCGACGATTGGCGCGCGCCTCGGCATAGCGGGCGAAGGTTGCGCTTGTCGTCGACAGATATTCGAAGCGCGGCTGATCGTCTTCGGGCAGGTCGGCGGCGACGCGGATGGAAAGGATCGGCGTGCGCTTGTCGGCTTCCTCTTCGGTGTAGAAGCCCAGCGCACCAGACCCGCGTGGGAGGGATGAGAGTTGCTCCATCCCGTCTATCACCCGCCCGATTAGCGCGATGTTGCGGTCCAGATGGCGCGGCGCATGACCGATCACGGTGTAGAGCTCCGCGCCGGTGCCCGTGTCGGGGGAGTACCCCCGCCCGACGCCGACCATGCCGTAGCAGTGGACGGGCCAGACTGGGAAACCGTGCGGGGTTAGCTCGCCGGCAATCGGAAAGCCTTTCCAATAGCTTTCGCCAATCCAAGCCGGGTTGCCTCTGAACGCAATTCGACCGCTGACACGCGTGGGTGATGAGGCAGTCGGCTGACCCTGATAGTGCGTAAGCGGACTGTTTCCGCCGCCAAATGGCGGATCGGCTAGATAATCCTCCTCCTCCATCACCCGCAGCCCCTCAGGCAGCGGCTTGGTATCCACCTCACCGCTTTCCGGATTGTCGTGCCCCGGATCGCCCCACTGGACGACGTAATTGTCCTGCACCCGATTGACGCTGATCCCGTCATACCAGCGCGCGCGGGCGAGGGTGCGGATGTTCTCGACCCAGCCTTGGCTGAACGGTTCCGGCATCAGCTGGATCACCACCTCGCGCGGGTCGCCGTCCTGATCCGGGGCGAGCGTCATCACCAGCAGGTCTTCGGGCGGGATCATCACCCAATCTTCGGCTGACGCGGCATCAAGGATAGTTGCGGGACTGGGCGCATCTGGAGCCTCTTCCTCCTGCGCCATAGCGGGGGCGGTCAGGGTTATCGAGGCGAGGGCAGCAAGGGTTCTGAGCATCTGCGCCTCGTGCCATCGACCGGCTTGCGCTGCAATGGTGTGACCGCTAGAGCGCGCGGCCTGCCCTGAGGGCACGCGGAGCGGTGGCCGAGTGGTCGAAGGCGCACGCCTGGAAAGTGTGTATACGGTAACCCCGTATCGTGGGTTCGAATCCCACCCGCTCCGCCACGCACCCCCGGCACTTGTCTCTGCTTCAGGCGTGCCCGCGCAAGCCGCGGGTAATAGGCGCTTTTTCGTACCCCAATCCGTAACACGCGCATCTTTCTGGCCGTCTTTGGAGAGGTTTCAGGGGCCGTTTGCGCGGCCGGTCTCTGCGGCGCCGAGCATCGGTTGGGTTTGCCTGATAACAGGCCGGAACAGGGAATTTGGCAAATTCGGCGCCGATAACAGGCCGTTGGACACGGTGAGGACAGCTCGCGCGGAAATAATATCTCGCGACTACCGGGGCTTACACGCGCCAAAAGTGGGTTTTCCTGTTATTCGCCGGAACAGGGCGTTCAATCGGCCATAACAGGCGCTTTAATCGCCCATATCAGGGTATTTGATCGTCGGAACAGGAGTGAGGCAGCGCTGGTCGCGCTGTGTTAAATTGACCGCTTTGAAAATTCGTGCGTGTAATCAGGGCGCGGCCTGATCGCCGAACCCCAGCGCCTCGCGCTGCTTTGACCAGCTCAGCGCAATGGTCGTCTTTTTCAGCGCTTCGAGATTGAGCGCGAACGGCTGGCGGCCGGCGAGGATCGCGCGCTGGATATCGGGCGCGAGGAAAGCGAGGCGCAGGATATTTCTGTCATATGGTGAGGAAGGCGCGGTATCGATGACCGGAAGTCCGCGCTCGGTGCGCAGCATCGCATGGGCCTTGCGAAGCGCTGCGATCAGAACCGGGTCGGGCTGAGGTGGCGGCGTGCCAGAGGAAAAGATCGTGTGCTTCGCGCCGCGCGTTACGAACCGGATGGGCAACAGGATGGTAAGTGTGTCGGCCGAGCGATCCAGCAGCGTTTGATCATCGCGAAGCCGTGCGATGACGTCGGCAGGGCGCTTCGCCTTCAACGCGATCTGCAGACCGCGCTCGCTTACGTGCACCGAACGGATGCTCGCGAATGGATCATCGAGACGGGGCATCCAGCACTGCGCCGCTTCGGCAATCACGCGCTCGATCGCTGGGGCAGCAATCCGCTGAACATGGCCATCGTTCGCCCTGCCCTTACCCTGCTGCAGCGGCGCGGAGACGTAGTAGCCGTAGCTTCGCCCCGACTTGCCGCGTGAGGTGGTCGGGCTCATGGGCTCGCCAGCGGCATCGAACAGCTTGCTTGTGAGCGGCGCGCGCGCTGTGCGGCGATCGGCGGCGGCGCGGTGGCGCCGGGTCTGGGCATCGAGCTTGGCCTGAACACGCTCGAACAGCGCGACATCGACGATCGCGGCGTGCGCGCCCTCATGCACCTTGCCCTTATGGACGATCTTACCGATGTAGATGCGGTTGCGAAGGAGGTG
>JAZBPE010000219.1:0-9144 GCA_036353345.1 Erythrobacter sp.
ACCAGGTGGTGAGGATCGCGAACGGATAGGCGAGATAGATGCCGAAGGGCAGCGCGGGGAGCGCGAGCACGGCGATGACCGCTATCAGCAATCGGCCGACCTGCTCGGCCTGGCTGCCGGGCGCAACGAGTGATTGCATGAACCCTACGCCACTTCCGGATCGCGCTCCGCCCGATCACGCGCGTCGTGATCAGGCGCGTCGTGATCAGGTGCATCATGATCTGGCGCGCTGGGGACCGGACGCTGATCTTCGGGATCGTCCTTGCGCGGGCGGGCCTTGCCATCGACGCCGACGCGGGTGCGGAACCGGTCGGCGGTCTCCGCGTCTCCAGCCCGTTGCTCGCCCAGAATTGACCAGCTCGCCAGGAATAGTCCCGCTACGATTGGGCCGAGAACGATGCCCGAAACCCCGGCAAGCGAGATCCCTCCAAGCGTGGTAATCAGGATCAGCCAGTCGGGAATACCGGTATCGCGTCCGACCAGGATCGGGCGCAGCACGTTGTCGACCGAGCTGATGATGATGGCACCCGATCCGAGAACGAAAATCCCCTCCCAGACGTCACCCGCAATGAGTAGCCAAATGCCGACCGGTCCCCAAACAAGCGCGGTCCCGACTGCCGGGATCAGCGCCAGGATCGCCATCAGCACGCCAAGGAGGAGCACGGAGGGAACACCGACAATCAACAGTGCCAATGCGCCAACGCTGCCCTGGACAAGGCCCACAACGCCCGATCCCTTGATCACCGCGCGCACGATACCGAGGAACCGCTCGGCCAATCGATCCGCGATGGCCCGTTCGATCGGAGCAGCATGCAGGACCGCTTCGCCGATGCGTTTGCCATCCCGCAGGAAGAAAAACAGGACATAAAGACCCAGACCGAAGCTCAGGAAAAAGCCAAGCGCCCCGCTTCCAATCGCGACCGCTTCTTGCGCCACGATACCAGCGCTTGCTTCGAGCACTTCTTCGAGCCGGGCCTGCAGAAACGAGACGTCGTTCCAACCGCGCTCGGCAACAAAGACCTTCGCCGAGGCCGGCAATTGAGCAAAAACGGTATCGACCAGTTCAGCGATGTCGATCGGGTTGGCGCGCAGCGTATTTACCAAAGCGATCGCTTCGTCCAGCACCATCGAGCCGATCCAGAGCGCAGGAAGCAGTACGGCAATAAAGATGAGAAGCAGTACCAGGCTCGCGGCGAGATTACGCCGCCCGCGCACGTGTCTCAGCACCCATCTGTAAAGCGGCTGGAACATGATTGCAGCAAGAGCCGCCCAAAGGATCGGCCCGCTGAACGGCCAGGCAATCCATACGAACATCAAGCTGACGATCGCGAGCAGAAGTAGGAAGCTCCGATGCTCCAGAGCGCTATTTTCGTGCGTCTTCTCGTGATAATGCGGCGCCATGGGTTCGGTCTCGGTCATTGGCAACGAAACATCAAGAGCGCCGCGGTCGCGTCAGACGTCGAGATTGGCGACGTTGAGCGCGTTGTCCTGAATGAATTCGCGCCGCGGTTCGACGACATCACCCATCAGCCGCGTGAAGATTTCGTCGGTCACGTCTGCATCCTCGACCTTGACTTGAAGCAACACGCGGTTTTCGGGATCGAGCGTCGTTTCCCATAGCTGCTCGGGGTTCATTTCGCCCAGACCCTTGTAACGGTTGATGACGAGCCCCTTGTTTCCCGCAGCAATCACGGCGGAGAGCAGCTGGCTCGGGCGGGTGATGGCGTCTTCGGCGATCGGTTCTGGCGCGTCGTCGTCGCCATCGTCACTGGTCTGGACCCCGGTCTGTTCGCCATCGTCCTCGCCACTTTCGGGCTCATCCTCCTCGGCATTGCCCGCTTTCACCAAGCGCACCGGGCTGTCGTACACCTCAACCTGCGAAGCGGCGATTTCGTGAAGTTTCAGCGCCTCGGCGCTGGTGAGGAAACGGCCGTCGATCTCGTGGACGTCGGTAACGCCGCGCCACAGCCGGGAGAACTGCACCGTTCCATCGTCGAGTATGCGCACGTTCCAGCTTGCGTCCTTATCACCTGCAGCAAGCTTCGCAGCCGTTTCTTCAAGCGCAGCCTTGCGCGCAGCGTCCGAAGCACCGGGGGTAAAAGCGCCAGAAAGCGCCATCTGCTCGATGATCGCGCTGTCATAGCGCCGGGGGACGAAGGCGAGCATGTTCTTCATCCGCAGGGCCGATGCGACCAGATCGCGCAGGTCCTCGCCCGAACGCGCCCCGCCGCCGGTTTCCAGCACCCTGCCTTGCAGCCCCGCATCGACGAGGTAGCGATCACGCGCGCCCTGATCCTTGAGATAGACCTCGCTCTTGCCCTTCTTGACCTTGAACAGCGGCGGCTGCGCGATGAACAGGTGCCCTGCCTTGACGATTTCGGGAAGCTGGCGCTGGAAGAAGGTCAGCAACAGCGTGCGGATATGCGCACCATCGACATCGGCGTCGGTCATGATGACGATCTTGTGATAACGCAGTTTCTCGATGTCGAATTCGTCACGGATACCGGTACCCATCGCCTGGATGAGCGTGCCGACCTCGCGCGAGCTTATGATCCGGTCGAACCGCGCGCGCTCGACGTTCAGGATCTTGCCCTTCAGCGGCAGGATGGCCTGATACTGGCTGTCGCGGCCACCCTTGGCCGAACCGCCTGCGGAATCGCCCTCGACCAGGAAAATTTCGGCCTTGGTCGCATCGCGCTCACGGCAGTCGGAGAGCTTGCCCGGAAGCGAGGCGACGCTCATCGCGCCCTTGCGGCTCATTTCGCGTGCCCGCTTTGCCGCTTCGCGAGCGGCCGCGGCATCGACGATCTTCTGGACGATCAGCTTGGCGTCGGCGGGATTTTCCTCCAGCCAGTCATTCATCTTCTCGCTCATCAGCGATTCCAGGGGCTGGCGGACCTCGGAGGATACGAGCTTGTCCTTGGTCTGGCTGGAGAATTTGGGATCCGGCAGCTTGACGCTGACAATCGCGGTCAGTCCCTCGCGCATGTCCTCGCCCGACAGGCTGACCTTTTCCTTCTTCATCAGGCCCGAGCGATCGGCATAGCCGTTCAGCGTACGGGTCAGCGCCGCGCGAAAGGCGGCAAGGTGCGTGCCGCCGTCGCGCTGGGGGATGTTGTTGGTGAAGGCGAGGACGTTTTCGTAATAACTGTCGTTCCATTCCAGCGCGACGTCGATCGAGATCCCGTCCTTCTCGGCCGAAACGGAGATCGGTTCCGCGATCAGCGCTTCCTTGTTGCGGTCGAGATATTTGACGAAAGCACCGATCCCGCCTTCGTAGAACAGGTCATGTTCGAGCATCTCTTCGTGCCGCCTGTCGCGCAGCAGGATGCGGACACCCGAATTGAGAAAGGCGAGTTCGCGGTAGCGGTGCTCGAGCTTGTCAAAATCGTAGTCTGTGACGTTCTTGAACGTGTCGTTCGAGTGGTGGAAGGTAACGCGCGTCCCCTTCTTGAAGCCGTTCTCGTCCGGGTTCTGATCGACCTTTGGCGCCGGCCCGCGCACTTCGAGCGGACTGACCGCGTTGCCGTGCTCGAAGCGCATCCAGTGCTCCTTGCCATCGCGCCAGATGACCAGTTCGAGCCATTCGGACAGTGCGTTCACCACCGATACGCCCACGCCGTGAAGCCCGCCTGACACCTTGTAGGCATTGTCGTCTGACGTGTTCTCGAACTTACCGCCCGCGTGAAGCTGCGTCATGATGACCTCGGCGGCGGACACGCCCTCTTCCTTGTGCATGTCGACCGGGATGCCGCGGCCATTGTCCTCAACCGAGACGCTGCCATCGGGGTTGAGTTCGATGAGGACGAGGTCGCAATGCCCCGCCAGCGCCTCGTCGATCGCATTGTCCGAGACCTCGAACACCATGTGGTGGAGGCCCGAGCCATCGTCGGTATCACCGATATACATGCCGGGGCGCTTGCGCACCGCGTCCAAGCCCTTGAGGACTTTGATGGAATCAGCACCGTATTCACCGTTTTGTCGCGCTTTTTCAGGCGGCATTTTATCGTTTTCATCCATGGCTTATCATATAGGCGCTGGGGGCGGGAAACCCAAATGCGCACGAGTGCGCAATTCAGGCTTTTCCACCGCTCCCCGGGGTTGCGTGATCCCGTCGCCGCAAGGCCGTGGTCAAGCCCTTTTGAAGCCGAGGTGCTTGCCCAAGCAGAAGCGCGCTCTAGTCTTGTTCGTCATGGACCAAGATATGCTTGCCTCGTGCCTTGCCGAGCCCTTCGGCTCCTTCATCGACATCCTGCACCAGTGGTCGCGCGCGCGACCCGACGCAATCGCGCTGGTGGACGACCACCGCGATGTCGCCTGGGCGGAGCTGGTGGGCGAAGTCGAGCGGCTGGCGGCGCGGCTGGTCGAAACCGGCCTCGAACGTGGACAGGCGGTCGCGATCCTGGGCGCGAGCAGCGTGGACTACGCGATCGTATTTCTTGCTGCGGTTCGTGCAGGAGGGGTCGCGGTGCCGCTCACCACCAGCGCTTCGCCCGAGCAATTGCGTTCCATGGCGCGCGATTCGGGTGCGCGGCACCTGTTCATCGATGCGGCCAAGGCAGGCGAGCTCGGGCCGGACTTCATGGCCGATATGATCCGCGTGCCACTTGAGGATATCGGCCAATGGATGGCGCCTCCCGGTGCCCGCGCCCCCGCTAATGCGCCGCAGCCGGGCGATCCGTTCAACATCATCTATTCAAGCGGGACGACGGGCACGCCCAAGGGTATCATCCATTCCCACCAGATGCGCTGGCGGCAATTCGGCGCGACCGCGCTTTCCTATCTCGACAGTGGGCTCGATGTGCGCGCGCTGGCCTCAACCCCGCTCTATTCGAACACCACCATGGTTGCCTTCCTCGCGCCACTGCTGGCGGGCGGGATGGTGCGGATCATGGGCAAGTTCGATTGCGCGCGCTGGCTTGTGCAGGCGCAGGCCGATCGCACGACGCTCACGATATTGGTGCCGGTTCAGTATAAGCGACTGATGGCGCATGAAGGCTTCGACGATCACGACCTGTCCGCGCTGGCGATAAAATATTCCACCTCTGCCCCCTTCGCGCCCGAATTGAAGCGCGAAGTGCTCGAACGCATGCCCGGCGGGCTGGTCGAGATCTACTCGATGACCGAAGGCGGCGTCGTATGCCTGCTGGCCGCCCACGAATTTCCCGGAAAGCTGCATACGGTCGGTCGGCCAGCACCGGGGAGCGAGCTGAAGGTGCTCGACGACGAGGACCGCGAAGTCCCGCCCGGTACGCCCGGCAACCTCGTCGGACGCTCGCATACCATGATGTCGGGCTACCAGAACCAGCCCGAAAAGACGCGCGAGGGCTACTGGATCGACCCTGCGACCGGCGCCACGTGGCAGCGCATGGGCGATATCGGCCGGGTTGATGCGGACGGGTTCGTCGAGCTGGTCGGGCGCGCGAAGGACATGATCATATCGGGCGGGTTCAACATCTATCCTCGCGACCTGGAAGCCGAGCTGGAACGCGAGCCGGACGTCGTAGAAGCAGCGGTTGTCGGTATCGCTTCGGAGCGCTGGGGCGAAACTCCGGTCGGCTTCGTTGTCGTGAGCGAAGAAGCGCGCCCGATTGGCATCATCCGCGAGGCGGTCAATGCGCGGCTTGGCAAGACGCAGCGATTGTCCGCGCTTCACGCGATCGGCGAAATGCCGCGCAGCCATATCGGCAAGCTATTGAAGAGCGAACTGCGCGAAAGGGCAGCGAGGGCCGCGCATACGTGACGAAAAGGACCGAAAGCGCCCGTTTGGAAGCGCCTCCGGTCTTTTTGTTCGCAGTCTTCCCGGGCCTAGCCCTCCGTTGGCGCGACGCCGGGTGGGGGGCTCGCATCACACGATCAGGAAGTCGAAAGAAAGTCCGCTGAGTGATACGGCGAGGATGAACGTGAGGACGCGTTGGCCAATGGTTTGCATGAGAATTCTCCAATGTCAGGCGTTAGGAAGACCGTCTCGATCTCTCGTAAGGGTTCGATGCGTCGAGCAAGATTGTTACGAACGAAAACATTAAAGTTTTGCCTTTGGGTAATATGCAATATTTGCGGCGGTCGAATTGCGGTGGCACTCCCACGCAAGCTTCGTTCGTAGCGATAAAGCGCGATGCGACCGGTTCCTCGCGGATCCAAGTGGCGGCGGGCAGGGCTTTGTCGACAAGGCTAGAGGCGGCGAACGGGGTGCGAGGATGCAACCGCACGAACGACGGTAGGGCAAATTCGTTGGACGCCTGACGGACTTCGTAAGGAATACCGGGCAAGTCGATCTTCTCGGGCCAAGCACGCTGTGTAGCGCAACATTCCAGTAGTCAGGCGCGCCGGACCTCGCGGCATGCTGGACAGCTTTGCGCGCCCTGCCGTAACGCGGCCGACATGGAACAGCAGCCGCACCCCGACTCGGTCACAAGCAATTCGATCCCGTCCGACACCGTCCTCATCGTCGATTTCGGCAGCCAGGTGACGCAGCTCATCGCGCGGCGGGTGCGCGAGGCGGGCGTGTATTCGGAAATCGTGCCCTTTGGCAGCGCTGCCGAAGCGTTCGACCGGCTTCAGCCGAAGGGGATCATCCTGTCAGGCGGTCCGGCGAGCGTGAATGACGAGGACCCGCCTCTCGCCCCGCCCGAATTCTACGATTCCGGGGTGCCGATCCTTGGCATCTGCTATGGTCAGCAGGTCATGACACGGCAATTGGGCGGCACCGTTCTCAGCCACGACATGGGCGAATTCGGCCGGGCCTTCATCGAGATCGCCAGCGACTGCACCCTGTTCGACGGGATGTGGCAGCCGGGCGAACGCCATCAGGTATGGATGAGCCACGGTGACAAGGTCGACGCGCTCGCTCCCGGCTTTTCGACGGTCGCCACCTCGCAGGGTGCGCCCTTTGCCGTGAATGTCGATGAAGAACGCCGCTTCTACGGGATCCAGTTCCATCCCGAAGTCGTCCATACGCCTGATGGCGGAAGGTTGCTCAGCAATTTCGTGCGCCATGTCTGCGGGCTTGCAGGCGACTGGACCATGGCCGAATTCCGCAAGACCAAGGTCGAGGAGATCCGCGCGCAGGTAGGCGACAGGCGGGTGGTGTGCGGCCTTTCAGGTGGGGTAGACAGCGCGGTCGCCGCGGTTCTGATTCACGAGGCTATCGGCGATCAGTTGACCTGCGTCTTCGTCGATCACGGCCTGATGCGCATGAACGAAGCCGAACAGGTCGTCTCGCTGTTTCGGGACAGCTACAACATTCCCCTCATCGCTGTGGATGCGGAGGAGCAATTTCTGGCCGGGCTTGCCGGGGTCACCGATCCCGAGGCCAAGCGCAAGTTCATTGGCGGCGCGTTCATCGACCTGTTCGAAGCGGAGGCCGAAAGGCTGGGCGGCGCGGATTTTCTGGCGCAGGGCACGCTCTATCCCGATGTCATCGAAAGCGTCAGCTTCACCGGCGGCCCGTCGGTCACGATCAAGAGCCACCACAATGTCGGCGGCCTGCCCGAACGCATGAACATGGATCTGGTCGAGCCTTTGCGCGAACTGTTCAAGGACGAAGTGCGCGAACTCGGGCGCGAGCTGGGGCTGCCTGAGGGCTTCGTCGCCCGCCACCCCTTTCCCGGTCCGGGCCTTGCCATACGCATTCCGGGCGAGGTGACCAAGGAGCGCTGCGACATCCTGCGCAAGGCCGATGCCATCTATTTGGACGAGATCCGCAAGGCGGGGCTGTACGATTCGATCTGGCAGGCCTTCGCAGTGCTGCTGCCGGTCAGGACGGTTGGCGTGATGGGCGACGGGCGCACCTATGACAGCGTATGCGCCTTGCGCGCCGTCACCAGCACCGATGGCATGACGGCGGATGTCTATCCTTTCGATTCCAGCTTCCTCACGCAGGTCGCCACCCGGATCGTCAACGAAGTGAAAGGGATCAACCGGGTAACCTACGATATCACATCGAAACCGCCGGGCACGATCGAGTGGGAGTGAAGCGGAACGCCTTAGCGATCCGCCCGTAAGTCCAGCAGCCGCCCCCCGCAGGACAAGGACAAAGCCCATGCCAAGTCGCCCATTCACCGCCGCCGCCATGACCACCGCTCTATTCGCCGTTTCCGGCTGCGAAACCGTGCAGCAGACCTATACCGAGGCGATCTCTTCGACCTACACCGCCGAGCTTTCCGGGGCCAACGAGGTGCATCAGGGCGATCCCGATGGCTCTGGAACGGCGGATATCAGCTTCGCCGACGAACTGACGCGGGTGTGCTGGGACCTGAACGATCTCAAGGGCCTCGGCCCGATCACCGGGGCGCATATCCATCGCGGCGCGGCTGGTATGGATGGTCCGGTCGTCCTGCCGCTGGCTCAGGCGACCGAAGGTGGCTGGCGCGGCTGCAGCTCCGATACTGCCTGGGTTCAGCGCGCCTTCGACGAGGGGCTGCAGAATTACTATGTAAACGTCCACACCGCCGAATATCCAAAGGGCGCGATCCGGGGTCAGCTTCGCCAGTGATCGGCGGGCCGCTTACAGTTCAGGCGCTTATCCAAACCCTCCGATAGAAGCCGGGTTCATTATCGGCGAGCCCGTCCCAGTAATGGTTTTGGAATGGCGGATCAGCGGCGAGCGCGCGGAACCCCTCCTCGTCACTCCAGAAGCCGAGATTGACGGCGCGCGTAGTGTCCAGACTTGCATGAAAATTCGCGGTGAGCAACGCGGGCGTTTTCTCTTAGGCGATCCGCGCGGCCTCTTGCGCCTTCATGAGGAACGGCGCCATCGCGCGGGGTGAGTGCAGGGCGAACAGTCCCGTATGCGCGATCGTTGCATGTGCGCCTGCAAGGTCCAAATTTCCTCGATTGGCGCTCGAAGCCAGGCGGATCAGCTTCGCGACCCAGCGATCGTCGTCCGCGATGGAAGGCTTCGCGTTTCGATTGGTGTCGAGCCAGTCCTGCGCCGCCGCCCGTTCTTCCCACTGGGCGTAGGCCAGCAGTTTATCGTCGTCGATCCCTTGGTAGACAGCCGCGCCGAGACGTTGATCCGCTTCGCCGTTCTGCAAGAGTTCGATCATCGCCGTGGCGACCTTTTCGCCGCCATGGCGCATATCGTCCGATTGTGCGACGGGAACCGCGCATCCCACTTGATCGCTGAGAAGCCATGCTGAACGA
>JAZBPE010000220.1:0-5349 GCA_036353345.1 Erythrobacter sp.
ATCGAAGGCGCGCGGGCGCAAAAGGCGAGCGGGATCGACGCCTTTCTCCAGCAATACGGGCTCGACACCGAAGAGGGCATTGCATTGATGTGCCTTGCCGAAGCGTTGCTGCGCGTGCCCGATGGCGCGACCGCCGATGCGTTGATTCGCGACAAGCTCGGGCCAATCGAATGGCGCGAACATCTTGGCGAGAGCACCTCCACCTTCGTCAATGCCGCCACCTTCTCGCTGATGCTGACGGGCGAAGTTCTCGAACAGCCCGAAGCGCATCAGAAGGGCCTTGGCCGCACGCTGAAGCGGACCGTGAACCGGCTGGGCGAACCGGTGATCCGGCGTGCGACCCTGCAGGCCATGCGTATCCTTGGCGGCCAGTTCGTCTTTGGTCGCACGATTGATGAAGCGCTCAAGCGCGCGCGGCCCGAACGCGCACGGGGCATCACCCATTCCTTCGATATGCTGGGCGAGGCAGCAATGACCTTCGCCGATGCCGAAAGCTACCGGCAGGCTTATGATGGCGCACTCGACCGGCTGGCGCGCGAGGCCGAAGGGGGCGTCGGCTCATCACCCGGCATCTCGGTCAAACTGTCCGCGCTGCACCCCAAATACGGCTACCTTCATGCCCGCGAAGCACACGATGCCATCGTCCCGGTGCTCAAGGTGCTGGCGATCAAGGCGCGCGATGCGGACATTCACTTTACGGTCGATGCTGAAGAAGCCGAACGGCTCGAAGTCAGCCTCGACATTATTGAAACGCTGGCGGCGGACGATGATCTGTTCACGCGCCCCGACGGGTCGGCTTGGGAGGGTTTCGGCCTCGCGATCCAGGCTTATCAGAAGCGCGCGGTACCGCTGTGCGACTGGATCGCCGAACTAGCCCGCCGCCATGACCGCAAATTCTTCGTCCGGCTGGTCAAGGGCGCTTATTGGGATGCCGAGATCAAGGTCAGTCAGGTCGGGGGGTTTGCCGATTACCCGGTCTTCACCCACAAGATCGCGACCGACGTCTCCTACCTCGCCTGCGCCGCGCGCCTGTTCGCCCATGACGCGGTGATCCGCCCGGCCTTCGCCACCCACAACGCGTACACGGTGGCGGCGATCAAGCAGCTTGGCACAGGCAAACCCTTCGAATTTCAGCGCCTTCACGGCATGGGCGAGGAAGTGTTCGAAGCGCTGCACCGGATCGAGGGCAATGCGCGAACACCGGTACGCATCTACGCGCCGGTCGGCGGGCATAAGGATCTGCTCGCCTATCTGGTGCGCCGCCTGCTTGAAAACGGGGCCAACACCAGCTTTGTCAACCGCATGGGCGATGCGGATGTCGCGCCTGAGGAACTGGTCGGCGATCCGGTCGCCGAGCTGGCTGCGATGGAGCCGCGCCGCAACCCCGCAATCCCCCTGCCCCGCAACATTTTCGGCGCGGATCAGGGCGGACGGCTGAACAGCGCTGGCATCGACCTGTCCGACCCTCTTACGCTGGCGCCGCTCCTGAACCGGCTCGACCGCATGCGCGCGACCAGCTGGCATGCCGGACCGACCTTCCCGGGGGGGGAAGCCGGTGAGATTGCGCCTATCACGATGCCGCATGACCTGACGGTCGATGTCGGCACCAGGCGTGATGCGACCCAGGAAGAAGTCACCGCCGCTTTCGACCGGGCCAAAGCCGTCCAGCCGGGCTGGGACGCGCTTGGCGGAGAAGCGCGCGCGCTCCTGCTTGAAGAAGCCGCAAACCTGTTCGAGGAACATCGGACCGCATTTTTGAGCCTGTGTCAGCGTGAGGCGGGCAAAACCCTGCCCGATGGCATCGCCGAACTGCGCGAAGCGGTGGATTTCCTGCGCTATTACGCCGCCGAAGCCCGCCGTCAGTTTGCCGGGCCGATCCACCTGCCCGGGCCAACCGGCGAGCAGAATACGCTGAGCATGCACGGGCGCGGTGTTTTCGCGACGATCTCGCCCTGGAATTTCCCGCTGGCGATTTTCACCGGCATGGCATCGGCAGCGCTCGCTGCGGGCAATGCCGTCATCGCGAAGCCTGCAGAGCAGACCCCGCTCATCGCCGCGCTCGCCGTGGACCTGTGCCACGAAGCCGGCATCCCGCCCGAAGCGCTCCAGCTTTTGCCGGGCGCAGGCGATGTCGGGCAGATGATCACCGCCGATCCGCGCCTTGCCGGCGTTGCCTTCACCGGCTCGACCGAAACCGCCCATGCGATCAACCGCGCTCTCGCCGGGCGTGACGGACCGATCGCGACGCTGATTGCGGAGACCGGCGGCCAGAATGCCATGATCGTCGATAGTTCCGCATTGCCCGAACAGGTGGTGCGCGATGTTCTCGCCAGCGCGTTCCAGAGCGCCGGTCAACGCTGCTCGGCGCTGCGCATGCTCTATTTGCAGGACGATATCGCCGATGAAATGACCGCGATGATCCGCGGCGCGTTCGAGGCGCTGCATATCGGGGATCCGGCGCATCTGTCGACCGAGGTGGGCCCCGTGATCGATCCCGATGCGCAAGCCGCGCTCGAACGCCATGTGGCGCGCAGGCGGCAGAACAATCGCATCGTCTGGCGCCGCGATCTCGACCCGGCGCTCGAACGCGGCTGTTTCGTTGCGCCGACCATTATCGAACTCGATTCGATCCTCGACCTGAAACGAGAGAATTTCGGTCCCGTTCTTCACATCGCGCGCTTTGAGGCTGACGAGCTTGGTCAGGTTATCGCCGATATAAACGCCACCGGTTACGGTCTGACACTTGGCCTCCACAGCCGGATAGAGGCCACCCGCCGCTTCGTGCGGGCGCGCGCGAAGGTCGGCAATCTCTACGTCAATCGCAACCAGATCGGCGCGATCGTCGAAAGTCAGCCGTTTGGCGGTGAGGGTCTGTCGGGTACCGGACCCAAAGCAGGCGGCCCGCATTATCTCGCGCGTTTCGCAACCGAGCGAGTAGTCTGCATTGATACCACAGCAGCGGGCGGCAATGCGAGCCTGCTGGCGGCGGGATAGGTCATTGTCGGCAAACGCTTAGCGGATTATCAAGACGCGCATGATCCGTGCTGTGACGCAATTGCTGGCCGTCTTGGCGTTCGCCTGGAGCGGCCCGGTGCTGGGCGAGGTCCGGATCCATTTTCACAGCTTCAACGGATCGGTCCTGTTCGGCCGCTTCCCGCACACATTCGTAGTGCTCGAAGGGACCTTGGAGGAAACCGGCGCGCCGGTGAGCGAGAATTACGGCTTTTCCGCCAAACGCCCGAACGCATCGGTGCTGAAAGGCCCGGTCGAACACGTTCTGTTAACCGAGACGCCCAGGAACGTGGCGCGCACCAATCGGCATTTCTCGCTCACCATCACCGACGAGCAATACCGCAAAATCACCGCCGAAATCCGCCGCTGGCAGAACGCGCCGGGGCGATATTACGATCTCGACACGCGCAATTGCATCCATTTTGTCGGCAGAATGGCGACGATGTTGGGGCTGCGGGTGGAATACCCCGAAACCATGCTGCGCCGTCCGAAGAAGTGGTTGAACCACATCACCACGCTTAATCCCGGACTGCGAGCACAGGAAGCGGACTGAGCGCTTCAGGCTTGCCGAGAAGATAGCCCTGAATGTGATGAAACCCAAGCTCACCCAGCGCGCGCAGTTCGTCCTGGGTTTCGACGCCCTCTGCGATAATCGAACAGCGCACGCTTTGAGAAAACGACGCCAGCGCCAGTGCCATGGCCTGCCTGCTGGGATCGGTTTCTATCGAACGGACGAAAAACCGATCCAGCTTGATGACATCAGGCTTGAGTTCCAGGATCTGTTGCAAACCGCTATACCCCGATCCAGCGTCATCAACGGCGATCCGCAAGCCTTGGCGGCGCAGCGGCTCGAGAGCCCCGGCAAGCTCGGCCGCATCCTCGATCATTTCATGCTCGGTAATCTCGACGGCAATCCGCTTCAGCGGGTAGTTCGTGAGCAGTGCCGGTAATTCGGGACTCACGGCGCATTGCGGGGAGCAATTGACCGTCAGATAAGCATCGACGGGCATATTCTCGAGACCGTCCAGCGCCTTCGTGATCGCCAGTAATTCGAGAGCGACACCCAGACCTAGCGATTTTGCCTCCGCAAACCACAGGTCGGGCGTTTTGGGATCCTGGGTGCGAAAGCGGGACAGCGCCTCGAAGGCGATCGGGCGGTTGGTGTGAGTATCCCAGATCGGTTGATAGAGGATGTCGAGGAGCTGTTCTGAAAGGATCAACTGCACCTGCTGTAGCCGGACGCTGTTCGCGGCATCGCTTTCGCGGGTCCGGTCGATCTCCATCGCGGCCATGTCGGCAAAGCAGCGCATGACGCGCAGGTCGCGGTTGTTGAGCGTTGCGTCTTTCTGCGGTCCCAGACAGCAGAACATGCCATACAGATCGCCGTTTCGCAGCCGCACCGGCACGCTTACATGCGCTCCGATCGGCACGGCGGCGGTGATCGGCATCGACACCGCGAGCGGCTCGGCAGAAGTATCGGGGATCAGTTCGGGCAGGCGCCCTTCCAGGATATGCCGGCAATAGACATCGTCGAGTGATTTGCGGTCTCCCACCTTGACGAGATCTTCCAGCCCCGGTGCATCGACATGACGGAACACCGTTTCATCGCCTTCGAACTGCGAGAGATAGGCAACCTCCAGATCGAGATGAGCCCGCGCCGCTTCCAGTGAACGCTGGATGATATCCGTTGCTTTCACCGGACCGGCTGTGACTGCCGATATGGACGTCATGGCGGTATTGAATTGCGAGGGATCGGATTGGAGCATTTATAACCCTCTGTAGTCACGAACTAGTTTTACTTTGACGCTCTCTTTATCTGGCCGTGCTAAAGCTTTCGTTATCGCCAGTCCGATCGAACCCTCAGCCAACCCTTCACGACTTGTTCGGCATATGCACGGTAAGGTGTGGCCGGGGTCTGCCTTGCGCGACAAGCGGGAACAGGGATAACCTCTCACTCCCGCTTGCCCCGGGCCGGCCAATCCGCGACCACCCCCTGATGGCCATTCTCTCCGATAGGTGGATTCGCGAACGCGCGCAAAATGACGCCATGATCGAGCCATTTGTCGAGGCGCAGCGGCGCGATGGGGTGATCTCCTACGGCCTCTCCTCCTTCGGCTATGACGCGCGTGTGGCGGACGAGTTCAAGATCTTCACCAATGTCGACAGCGCGATCGTCGACCCCAAGGACTTCGCCGCCAACAGCTTCGTCGACCGGCAAACCGACGTCTGCGTCATCCCGCCCAATTCCTTCGCGCTCGCCCGCACAGTCGAATATTTTCGCGTGCCCGAGGACGTGCTGGTGATCTGCCTCGGCAAGTCCACCTATGCGCGCTGCGG
>JAZBPE010000221.1:0-2671 GCA_036353345.1 Erythrobacter sp.
GAAATCAAATCACCGAGAGAGGACAGTCGATTTTCTTCGATCCTTTGCTGCATCACCTGCGCCGGCGTCATTGCTTGCGCGGGATCGGCAACACTCGGGTTAGCCCCGGGGGATGCAGCATGGTCTGCGGCATCCATGTCCCCGACGTCGGTCGGACCAGCTTCCATCATTATCATCTCTTCATCGGACATGTTCTTCTGATGCCCCTCGTGCGCGCTAAGCGGCACGGCAAGGACAAGCGCGACCAGAAGGGCAAAGATGCTTAGGTGGGAGGCTTTGATCATACCATTTCTACGCACGCTCTCGTTCTACCCCTCAAAAATTTCTAAGGGCTTGGAGGAAGAACCGCGTATAGAAATGCATACAGCTATTCAGAGTATAACATGACCAAGCATCCATCAGTCGACACAACCCTTGCCTCTCTCGCGGCCGAGACGAGTGCCAGCCATCCCGAAGGCTTCATGGATGGGGTCTGGCAACGTGCCGGGCAGCTTGGAGAGATTGCTGATCGGCGGCGGCGCGCTGCACTCTTTTCTGGCCTATTTGTAATAGGACTGGGTAGCGGCGTTGGCACAACCGCGTGGCCAAACGGTCTCGCCTCAAGTCCTCAAGTTGCTGCATCTGATTTTGACACAAGTCACACATTGTCTCCGTCAGCGCTTCTCGAGGGCGGGTATTGAGCCTTGAAAACACATCATATAATATTCGCCGTACTGCTTGCCGCACTGGCAGGTTGCCTGGGTTCGCTTGCAGCAGGGCAGTGGTACGCAGAGGAGCGCACTGGCGGTCTCCACCAATTCGTGCACGATGAATTGGAACTGTCAGCCGAGCAGTCTTCCAAGCTCGATGCACTCGAAGCGCGATACGCAATCCAGAAGGCAGAGCTTGAGGCTTCGCTTCGCGCATCAAACGCGCGCCTTGCCGAGGCGATGGAAGCGGAACACGATTACGGTCCAGCGGTTAGCGCGGCTATCGATGATGTGCATGAAAAGATGGGGGCACAGCAGAAAGCGACGGTGCGTCACGTTTTCGACATGCGCGAGTTGCTCAGTCCAGAGCAGCAAGAGCAATTCGACCGGCAGGTGTCAGAAGCTCTCACCCGCAACCCACGCGACTGATCGTCAATGTCTTCGCTAGAAGGCGATAGTCAGCCGACACTAGAACAGCAGGCGGCACTAGGGAGCCGAACAGCCTTCAGCTCTTTGGTTGACCCCCATCTTGGTCGCCTCATTGCACTTGCTACGCGCATGCTTGGTTCGCGGCATCAGGGCGAGGACGCAGTGCAGGATGGGTTAGCATCTGTATGGCTCGCAAGGCATCGTCTCGATCCGGACCGGCCGATTGGGCCCTATCTAACAACGGCGGTTCTCAATAAATGTCGTGATCAGCTGCGAAAGCAGAAAGCGAAACGCTTCTTCGGAATAGGGGCAAGCGAAGACGCCTTTTCCATTGCCGACGACAAGCCTAACCCCGAAGAAGTGGCGGTCAAACGAGAGGAGCTAAGGCAGATTCAGGCTGAGATCGAACGGTTGCCGATCCGATTGCGCGAAGCGCTTGTGTTGGTAAGCATTGATGGCCGAAGCCAAGCCGAAGCGGCGAGCCTGCTCGGCGTGAGCGAGAAGGCCATCGAAACCCGAGTCTATCGCGCCCGGCAGCGTTTGCGGGAGAAGCTTGAGAAATTCTGAGGGGTTTGCCTGCCGAGGCCGTATCCGAGGTACATATTCCCCCTTGGAGCTCTCAAACCATGACATCTATCAATCGACGCAAATTTCTTGGGGCAAGCGCAACGGGAATGGGTCTTGCTGGCATCACCGGGGCCGTCCCTGCGTGGGCGCGTGGACACGCGGACGGCACGGTTGCTCGCAGAGGCAGCGATGTTCTGTCGGGCGAGCACTTAACGATGACGGTTGCCGACACGACCTTTATAACCGGGGCGCGTCGCGGTCCGGGCGTCGCGGTGAACGGCACCATCCCGGGGCCGCTGGTGCGGCTCAAGGAAGGCCAGAACCTCGCGGTCGATCTCGTCAATCGCAGCGGTCACGGCACCTCGATTCACTGGCACGGATTGCTAGTGCCCTTCCTTATGGACGGGGTTCCGGGCGTGAGCATGGCGGCGGTCGAGCCTGGTGACACGTATCGCTACGAATTCCCAATTCGTCAGTCAGGGACCTATTGGTGGCACGCGCATACGCTGCAGGAGCCGCTTGGTCACTACGGCCCCCTGATCGTCGATCCGATCGAACCCGAACCGTATGAATATGACCGCGACTACGTGGTCATGCTCTCCGACTGGACGACGATGAGTCCCTATACGATCATGAAGAAGCTCAAGGTCGGCGAGGGCTATTTCAATTACAATCAGAATAGCTGGACCGACGATTACGATCTAAGCGGCGAGCAGCGCCGTATGTGGGCAAAGATGCGGATGATGCCGACTGACATTTCGGATGTCAGCGGCGCGACCTATACCTACCTCATCAACGGGCATGGTCCCGCCGATGATCTCGAATACCTCTTCAACCCCGGGGAACGGGTGCGCCTGCGCTTCATCAATGGCGCGGCGATGACCTATTTCAATATTCGTATCCCGGGCCTCCCGATGACCGTCGTTCAAGCTGACGGGCAAAATGTACAACCGGTCGAGACCGATGAATTCCAGATCGGCGTGGCC
>JAZBPE010000222.1:0-13677 GCA_036353345.1 Erythrobacter sp.
CGACCCGCTTCACCCCATCCCCACCAGCACCCGGTCCAGCGCCTGCAGGAACCGCGACCGATCCGCCTTGCTGAACGGCAGCGGCCCGCCGCCCACTCCGTCCATCCCCGCGCGCAAATCCGCCATCAACGCCCGCGTCGCGATGGCGCTGCCGATGCTGGCGGCGTCGAACAAGGTGCAATCGCGTTTGCGTCATCCGTCCCCCCAAACTTTCCTACTCCGGCAAAATCTGCCTTTTCTCTCGCGGATGACGCGCTCTTCCGACAGCCCTTCGACCGCTCTTGCCACGTCCTCGGATGCCGCCCGCCAGCGCCATGATGGTTGGACGCGTGAGCGGCAGGCGGTTTTTCTCGAAGCGCTCGCTTCCATGCATTCGGTTGCCAAGGCGGCGCGCGCTGCGGGGAAGTCGCGGCAATCGGCCTATGCCCTGCGCGCGCGGCTGAAGGGAGAGCCGTTCGATCTGGCGTGGAACGCGGCGCTGCGGTGCCGCTTCGATGCGCTGGCGGAGGCGGCGCTCGACCGGGCGCTCAACGGGGTGGAGGTTCCGCATTATTACAAGGGCGAGCTGGTCGGCACCTCGCGCCGCTACGACGAGCGGCTGACGGTCGCGCTGCTGGCCATGCGCGACGGCTTTCGCCCGCCGCGGGTCCCGCCCAGCCACCGCGCATCCGATTATGGCCCCGATGATTTTGGTCGGCTGCTCGAACGCGTGAAGGAAGGCCCGGCGACCTGGATCGAGCAAGTGCGGCTTGAATATGGCGCGCTGTATGGCGAGGGGGACGATGATGAGGACGAAGACGGGGTTGAGGATGAGGACGAGGATGGGGTTGAGGATTGAGCGGGTGCGCCGCTGATTGTGTCAACTTCGCCCGCTGGCCGGAAACGGCGCAAATGCGGCACCTTGCGGGCGCAAGGCGCAGGCGACGCGGTGTCAATTGTGTCAACTTCGGCGGAGCTGGATCATGGCCCGGTCCAGCGCCTGCAGGAAGTTCGATCGGTCCGCTTTGGAAAAGGGCGGCGGTCCACCGGCGATCCCGTCCATCCCGGCGCGCAGATCGTCCATGATGGCGCGAGTGGCGATGGCTGTGCCAATGCTGGCGGCGTCGAATTCGCGGCCGTCGTGTTTGAGCACCCGCGCGCCGGCTTTCAGGCAGCGCTCGGCCAGCAGGATGTCTCCGGTGATGACGACCGAGCGTGCATCGGCGTTTTCGGCGATCCAGTCATCCGCGGCGTCATATCTTGGACCCTCAGGCGCCGGGCGCTGGTCATCCGCCCAGCTTGGCTTTCGGCCTAACCGGCCGGCGGGCGGTCGCCCTTGCGGTTCGCTGGGCGAACCGGGTATCTCATCCACCACCACGCGCTTCACCCGCGGGCTGTCGGGGATGCGGAAAGGGGAGTTGCTGACCACGCGGACCTCGGCTCCGAACCGCTCGGCCACACGGTAGATTTCATCCTTGACCGGGCAGGCGTCGGCATCGATCAGAATCGTGATGGTCGATCGCATGGCCAAGCGATAGCACACGCTGACGATCAGGACGCGCTGGCCACCAGCTTTTCCACCAGCGCGCGCAATTCCCCCGGCGTCGTATGACCTGCAACGACTTCGTGATAGCCGATCCCCGCCTTTCGCAGCGCTTCCTTCTTCACCGCGTCGCGGGCGGCGGCGCTTTGGCCGGTGTGATGACCGGAGCCCTGATATTCGATCGCGTGCACGACCCGGCAGTCCGCATCCATCAAGGCGAAATCGACGCGCTTGGAGTTCACCGCGAGATAGGCCTCCTTGTCCGGGCTTGCGAGGAACTCGCCGAGTGAAACCTGCGCCATCACCTGCCAGTCCGGATTGCGCGCGACGACCGCCTTGTCGAGCGCCTCGAACACCTTCGCTTCCGACTTGTTGAGCAGGCTGCGCGAAGTAAATGTGTTTCGGCTTACAATAGCCAGTTGCAAGGCGGCGAAATCCAGTTCGTCTTTCGGCGTCCGTCCGGCCCGTCCGACGGCTTTGAGGTTCGAGCTTTTCTTCGCAGCGTTGCGGCCCTGCCAATACGCCTTGCGTGTCTGTGCTCGCTCCCGCTCGACGATCCGTTCGACGCCGATGCCGATGGCAGCACCTATCGCAAGAACGAGGAACAGCGCCAGGGGCCGGTCGAGAAGGAAATTCAACGTTTCCATCCCGGTTAGCGTAGCCCAGAGGAGTTGGAAATCCGTAAAGGCCGGGGCCGCCCGCCAGCCTGGCCCGCAGCAATCCGAAATCGCCGCTGCCACCACAGAACTGCGCGCGATCAAAGCCATGCGAAAGGCGCATTGTGCCTGCCTTTTTCTTCGAGAAGACCAATGGCGAGAAACTGATGGGTACCTATGCGCATGTCCGCATTACGATCGATCCGCATGGCAAAACCCGCACCATCTCAGCGCAGCCGGACGTCCGGGCTACTCGGCTGTCCGGAGCTTGAGGCGGGCTACGTCGCGGAGCCGCGCAAGCTCGCCGTGGGGGCATCGCACGAGGTGTGGGACGGGGGCGAAGCGCGGGGCGGTGCCCTTAACCTTCGTGCTGCTAATATCATCTTGGATCGCCCTGAACGCTGGCGGACCGGTGAAGCGATCGGGCCGGCGGGACAGATGCGATTCAACCCGATCGCCGCTCTTGGTCAATCACGATAGCCGGATCGCACGGATTGCAAGATGCTCCAGCTTTATCTGGCGAAGACCTATGGCTCGCATCACGACTATCCGGGCACGGACATCCCGCCACCAAGACGCATACCGCTACTGGGCGAGTGGAATGAGCCCGCAATCCGGCGCAAGGGGGCACGCCGGGCTTTTGTTCCCCACGGCAGCGGCGCGATACAGGCAAAGCGGATTGGTGAAGGCAGCCAACGGACCGATCACGATCGCCTTTCGGCCCGTAAGTGAAGGAACCATTAGGAGAACCGTGGCGCCCGTGTTATTGCGCCAGCGCCGACGTCGGAATTTGCGACGGACTTCGAAATTTGCGCTCCGCCGTTTGATGCGTTTGCATCCCCGGCGTTAACCGGACGACGACTTCCTTTCATCTGAACGAACAGACGCACTATCCCCGAGCATGTCGCTTGCGGGCACACCACGTTCTCGAAAGGAACGCATCATGGCCAAGACTGGCACAGTAAAATTCTTCAACACCGACAAGGGCTATGGCTTCATTCAGCCCGACGATGGCTCGAACGACAGCTTCGTCCACATCTCCGCCGTGCAGGCCGCCGGTATGCACAGCCTCGATAAGGACCAGCGCCTTAACTACGAAGTCGAAACCGGCCGCAATGGCAAGGAAAGCGCTATCAACCTGTCGCCTGCCGACTGAACCTGCTTGAGCTGGCGCGCCGATCCCTCGAAGGGGCGAAAGGCGCGCCAGCTTGTTGCGCGGCGGGGGTTGAACCTTGCGCAAATTGGCCAAAGCGCCTCAACCCTGCTAGTGTATTATTGTGCGTTCTGACGCTGTTCGGTGTCGAAGCGCTTTCGCGGTTCAGCGGCCTGGGTGGAGGCTTCGCCGTATGCCCGCTTGACGTAACCCTGCAAGGAGCCCTCATTTGGCCCAAACCTACGAATTTTACTCCGAACGCGCGGCCGAAGCCGAAACTCGCGCGAAAGCCGCCGACCTAGACAATGTGCGCGAACGCGAGGAACGCGCTGCGCGAACCTGGCGTGGTCTGGCCGAACAGGCGCGCCGCGTGGCGCTCGATCGCGAGAAGGCCGAAGCTGAACGCGCCGCCAAGCGCGAAGCCGAAGCGCTCGCCGCACGCTGAGTTTTGACCAGTTGCGCGTTGCGGGTAGTTTTCCGCGCTAGCCCAAAGCATGTTCTGCCATACTTGCGCGAGATCGGTTCGCAGCGCTTGCGTGCGCGCTTAGTCCTCTCCAGATAGGCTTGCAAAGCAAACATAAGGGAAACCCGCGAATGTCCGACATGCAGTTCCAGTTCAACTCCGACAGCTCCGTCATGGGAACGGAAAATGTTGCCGAGCGGATCGAGGTGATGATGCGCGAAAAGCTTGCCCGGTTCGAAGATCGGCTGACGCGGGTCGAAGTGCATGTTTCCGATGTCAACGGCTCGAAGCATGGCGAGGACCACAAGCATTGCACTGTCGAAGCGCGTCCGCGCGGCGGCAAACCAATCGGGGTGACGGGCAAGGCGGCGACGGTGGACGATGCCGCACGCCGGGCCGCGAACACGCTCGCCCAGCGGCTGGAGCGTCATTTCGGCAAGAGCGAGAAGCATCGCCACGACGCCCGGCCCGACAAGGTCTTGTAAACTGCGCGGGGAATTGGGGATACGGCGGCTCTAGTTGCCCGGCGTCAGTTCACCCTGCTCGCGCCCGTCCCACCAGGCGATGCGCGCGGGGACGACTTCGATCAGTACAAGTCCATCTGTGTCGAGCCCGTCCTCGAACCACTTTTCCAGATCCGCGACCCAATGCTCTTTATGGGTCGCGCGGTCGTGGATCAGGCGTGCGGTGCCTTGAACGGCGGCGTAGAACTCGCCCTTCGCATAGGTCGCGCCGCACTCCTTTGACGCTTTGAGATCATCGTCCATCCGTCCGTCATCGGTCGCGAAGTGGTAGGTGGTCCCATCTTCGTGATCAACGTCCTGGTTGTTCGACATCGGCCGCGCGGCGATCTTTGCATCGGCTCCGGTTTTGGTCACAAGCATGCAGATGTCGATCTCCCGCAGGCGGGCGGTGATTTCGGCAAGAGTGCGTTCGGCCATTAGTTTATCCTTTCGGGCGAGGTGACTATTGCGCCGCTGATAGCGCTGCGCCGTGGATAGCGCATTCGTCGAGAATGCTCGAAATCTTCTTTTTGACACCGAAGAAGCCCGCTTTGGCAAGCGGCCAGGTCGCGCGGTCGAGCTCGCGGACAAGGGTGATCCGGTCATCCACCGCAACCGCGCCTTCGATGTGCGGCAGCAATGCCTCCCGGGTCCAGCTTTTCGGAAGATAGGGCAAGGCAAGCCGTGACAAACCGGCATCGGACATAATGTCGGCGAGCGGCAGATCCTTGTCCCAGGAAATGACATTACATCCAAAAGCGATGCCAGCTTCGCAAATGCCGTTGGCGACCGCGTCGTTCGAGAATTTGCGAGCCTGCTCTCCGATCACTCGCGGAGAGCGCGCTTCGGGCCGCGCCGCGCCAATAATCAGTGACGGGGGTGATGCGAGGTTGAGCGGCACGTGGCTGGCGGCCTCGTCATGCAGCAACAGGGCATAAGGCTCGCTGAAATCGGTCGGATTGGGCACCTCTGGAAGATCGAGCGCTATGCGGGGATGGTCACGCTCCTCGGTAAGGGCGGGGCCATCTTGAGCCAAACCTTCGGCCTTGAGAGGGCCGTCTGGCCGATTCTCGGTAAAACGCGCTATATTGTCCTCGCGGGCCAGATAGGTCTTGCCCTTCGTATGCAGCCCGGCGACCCATCGCCAGGACAAGGTATTGGACGCCGTATCGCCATCGACCAGGTGTTGTAGGAAGAAGTCGGCTCCTAGATGCCAGTCAATCTTCAGCGTGAACATCCAGATGCTGGCAAACCACATCCGAGCGTGGTTATGGAGGTAGCCATCGCGCACAAGCTCGCGCGCCCAGATATCGAAAGCCGCGATGCCCGTTTTGCCCGCAATTGCTTGTTCGTAGGCAGTGCATCTGCCCGAATTTGTTGCAAGAAGGTCGAAAGCGGTGTCCCGACCGACACAATAGGCGTCCCAAATTGAAGGGCGCTGTTCCAGATAGCCCTTGAAATAAAGCCGCCAAAAGACTTCTGAAGTGAACTTTTCGGCAGCACTCAACGTATGGCCGCTCAGGACTGCATCAAGCAATTCAGCTTCGTCGAGCAAGCCGACATGAAGCCATGGCGAAAGCTGCGACACATTGTCACGCCCGATCCCATCGTTCGCGCCTGTATCGTGATTGCGGGTGTCAGCATATGCGCGACCGGCGCGGGGCAGAAAGGCGCTAAGTCGGGCCAGTCCGGCATCGCGCGTAGGTGTGAATGACATGGGGTCGGAACCCAACAAAGTTTGCGTTGTTCCATGAGCGGGCGCTGCCAAAAAGTTGCCACAATTTTTGCGGGAACAAAAATAAGCCGGAACAATTGCGCCTCGCTGAGCATTCCATCATCAAACGGCGAGGATATTGTGTATCTGCGCCACAATCTTTCCAAACATCGACGCAAGGACCTTCATTTATGAAAACGCTCAATATCACATTCGCTTCCGCTATTGCTCTTGCGCTGGCTGCTTGCGCGCCGGAAGCCGAGACCGACGATGCGATGATGGCTGACGAGACCGCGATGGCCGAAGTTGCAACAGCGCCCGGCACTATTGTGGAAGTGGCGCAAGGCGATCCGCAGTTCTCGACCCTGGTCGAAGCGGTGACTGCCGCCAATCTAGGTGACACACTTTCGGGCGATGGTCCCTATACCGTGTTTGCGCCAACCAACGCTGCGTTCGACAAGATCGACGAAGCGACGCTGACCGAGCTGACCACCAATGATACCGATACACTTGGCACGATCCTCCAGTATCACGTTATTGATGGCCGGGTGGATGCCGCAACTCTGCTGGAGGCGATCGAGAATGCTGGCGCCGACGGCTACGAGATCGAAACGGTTGGCGGCGGCACGCTGACCGCAGTGATGATGGACGGTTCCGTCATGCTGCGTGACAATGCAGGTGGCACGGCTACCGTGAGCGCGACCGACGTCGAAGCCTCGAATGGGCTCGTTCACGTTATCGATACGGTGATGATGCCTGAATAAGCGAGATCCGCTGTAAGATAGAACAAGAGGCGGGCTCCTTGCGAGTCCGCCTTTTGCGTTTGATGCGCTTTGAGCTTGTTCGGCTGATTTGCTATTAGGGAGCCATGGGACAGCCTATTTTGTGGAAGGTGGCGCTGGCACTGGCGGGCATCACTGTGCTGACCGCCTGTACCGAAGTGCGCGGCGACATCTCGCGTGACGGTGCGACCTTTGACGGTATCGCGCCAGACGCTACCGTGACGGCGCTCGGCACCGAACCGTTCTGGTCCCTGACAATCACGCCCAATGCTACCGGTGCGTATGAGGGCGGCTTCAGCACCCTTGAGACGCCCGATCCACAAGCTTTCGCGCTTACGCGCTTTGCCGGGAACAATGGCATCGGATATAGCGGCACTCTGGAAGGCGAAGCGGTCCAGCTCGCGCTTACGCCCGGAGAGTGCAGTGACCAGATGAGCGACCGACGCTATCCCTTTACTGCAACGATGGCGATCGGCGAGGCAACCTTGATGGGCTGTGCATATACGAGCGCCGATCCGTTCGCAGGCGAGGTCGTACCATGAACCGCGAAAGTGACGGGCGGCTGGGCGCTGCAATTGGCGGCGATATGGTAGGGCAGGGCTGGCGCACGCTGTTCTGGGTGGCGGCCGGTTTCAATTTCATCATCGGCCTGGCGGGAATGCTGTCGCCACAAACGACGCTTGACGCCCGGATCGTCGGTCTGCTCGTCTTCGGTTTTGGCATTACCTATGCATTGGTCGCGCGCGATCCCCTGCGGTTCGGGCCTGTTCTGTGGGCAGGTGTCATCGGGAAGCTGGGTGTGGTCGCGTTACTGTCGCCCGAGGCGCTGGAAAGCGGCAACATTCTGATACTTGCGGTGCTTGCGCTCGATGCGGGATTTGCGATCGGTTTTCTGGCATTCCTGTTGACCCGCGGCGACCCGCCCAATTAGCATGATACGAATGCTGCAAGCCGCGCTGGCACTCAGAAAAAAGCAGTCGAACCGGGCCGATCCGCCTCATTACATCAAATGATCAAGGCATAAGGCCTCCCCCGTACATCGTGCGCAATGGGGGGAAGGCCTTTAGAACAAGCCGGGCAGTTCATGCTGTGCAGCGCTACGCTGTTCGGGGCGCAACATTTCCCGACCGCCCGTACCTTGCACGCGTTGATTGCTGCTACCGGCAATCGGCGTGCAGCTGCGGCCTTCGATAAAGTCGAGCGCTACTGAAATCGAGTTCTCGTTCGGATCGCCCAAAGCCGCCGAAATGTCGTCGCGCGCTCGGCAGGTGTTCGGGACGAAGTCGGCCAGACCACCGAAATAGTCTCCAAATCCGTCGGCGTTGAAGGTCTGAAAGGTCAGGGCCCGGATCCTGAGGTCGCACGCCGAAAGATCGAATGCGCTTTGGCCTACCGGCTTGCCTGAAGTGTTCTCGCCGATCAACGCGATGTCCGCGTCGTCGTAATAGGGCAGCAACGAGTTGATCACGAGTTCGCTGGCCGAGGCGGAACTGTTCGTCGTAATGAAGGCGATACGATCGGGGCGCAGCGCGTTGGCTTCGGGCTCGAACAGGACAGTTTGATTGCGGTTCGACTGAGCGGGGTTGAAACGCGTTTCGCTGAAGACTTCACCAGCCAGTCCACGTCCGAGCAGGCTTCCCAGAAGGTTCGCGTTCGTGACCAGGCCGCCGCTATTGTAGCGAAAATCGACGACGAGGTCGGTCACGCCCTGCGTGCGGAACAAGGCAAAGGCGTCGCGCAATTCCTCGACACCGGTCCGCGGCAGGAACGTGCGGTAATTAAGGTAGCCGATAGTGCGCGCCCCCCGGCGATGGATCGTCGCACCGTAACGGTCCGATACAGGGTCGATCGCGAATTCGGTCTTGGTGATGGAGCGTTCGATGACACGGCCGTCCGACTGGGCGAAGCGAATGATGCGCGATACGCCCGGATCGCCCGGCCCCAGTGCGTCGATAATCGCTTCGCGACCGCCTTGCTGAAACAGCGCGCTTACGGTCTGGAGGTTCGAGGAATTGATGCCGATCGCGAGGATTTCGGAACCACGATCAAGCCCGGCGGCAAAACCCGGACCGCTTTCGAACGCTTCCAGCAAAAACAATCGCCGGTTGGTGTCGTCAAAGGAAAGGCGGATACCAAACCCGGCGGTCGACCCGCTATCGATGAGCGCATCTTCTTCCGCGATCGAGGTGGCGAAGGTGAAGCCATCATCGCGTCCCGCCGCCCGCGCCGGTGCAACGCGCGCATCAAGATAGCTCTGGACACTGGCGAAATTGCGTGGGTCGATCGAATTATCAAGGAGGCTGGGGAAGACGTACCATTCGTTCAGCACGTCTTCTGCAAAATCGATCTGGTTTGAAAGCGCGCATGTCGCGGTTGGCGGCGTGGGCGTGGGTGTCGGGCCTGGCCTGTCCACGATCGGGGGAGGCGACGATGAGCCCCCGCCTCCACATGCAACGAGAGCGAATGCGAGGGCGGTCGAAAGCGCGATGCGCGCGGGACGCTGAGCGATGCGGTTCACGGAAGGGCCGATGACTCCGGTAAAAGACCTGAAGGCTGAATGATGTAGCGCCGGGTATATCTCATAAATGCGTCGAGCCGCGTTGGCGCACAAGCTTCGCACGTTTATCGCCGAACAAAGGCTTGATACACCATCTCCGAATTGCGTTTCAGCGAGTTTTCCGCAGATTTTGACGCCATAACCGCAGAAATGCTTCGCCAAAGACCAACGAGCCGCTAAGCATTTGCCGATGATGAAGAAAGTGCAACATGTCTGATTGTCCTGACTGGCTGGCCAAGGCGCTTCCGGCGGCCGCTCGTCACAGCGGGCTGGCAGCCGGGTATCTGGCTGATGCGGCAATGCTCGGAAAGGGCGGGTTCGCGCTCACGAGCCCGGCTTTCAACGCCGGCGAAGAGCTCGATCCGTGCTTCACCGCCAAGGAAGAGGATGCCGTCGCCCCGCCGCTGGAATGGAGCGCGCCGCCGCCCACGTCGCAGGAGATTGTCCTGATCGTCGAGGATGCATCGAGCAATACGGCCGAACCCGCCTGCCATTGGCTGATCTGGGGGCTCGCCGGACAGCGAGGCAAACTGCTCGAAGGGGAAGTGCCCCCGCGCACGGGAAAGAATGCGCAGGGCAATTCCGAATGGTTGCTGCCCGATCCGCCCGAAGGCGTCACGCGCCACTACGTCTTTCAGGCCTTCGCAACGGACTTGCCGCTGACCATTATGCCCGGCGCTAGCCGCGAGGACATCATTGCTACGATCAAGGGTTCGGTGAACGCCGTCGCAGTGCTGCATGCCCCGTTTACCGGAACTGCGGCGGAGGCTGACGATGCGCTATGGAGCGATGAAGACGCCTGACCGGGTGTGCCTGAAGAATAGAATTGAAACCCAAGGAGAACGATAATCATGGCTGGCAAGAACAACGCACTGCAAAAACCCGTCAAGCTTTCCGACGAACTCGAAACGGTGATCGGAAAAGGTCCGATGACCCGCGCCGAGGTGACGTCGAAAGTGTGGGAATATATCAAGAAGCACGACCTGCAAAAACCTTCGGACAAGCGCACGATCGTGCCTGACGAAAAGCTCGGCGGCGTGATTGGCAAGGAAGAGATTTCCATGTTCAAGATGACCGCGGCGGTTTCGAAGCACTTGAGCTGACCTGCGTCCCTGGATGTGCATCAGGCGCGCGAGATCCGGTAGGCGCCGGCGCGCGCCAACAATCGCTCGCCCCTCCATGACAGCGTGATTTCCCCGCGCCTGATCAGGACGTCCACGGCGGCGTGGATCGGTCCCATACAGGCTCGCCATTGTCCGCCTTGTGTATGAGCGAGCTCTCGAGCCGCCTCACTCGGGCAGATTGTCTTGCCCGGACCGCGCTTGGCCAGAAGCGCGTGGATGGCCTCACGCGCGCTTGCAACGTCGGGGTGCGCCAGGCCGACGTCCGACGTATCAGCTTTATGTTGCTTAGCCATCGCGTCCTGCCTTTTGGCGCTTGGCAAGCACCTCGCCCGCCCACAGCGCCCAAGCGATAATCAGCGGCTGCGCGACCATGCGCGGGACGTGATAGGCAAGCCCGAGACCGCCGCTATCCTCGCGCGCCATGTCCATCGCGAAATGATTGATGTTAGCTGGCCAGACGCACAGCGCGTAAAGCGCAAGTCCCGCGCCGCCGGCACGCCGTAGCGAAAGAGACTTCGGTTGGATGATCGCGATGGCGCCGACGATTTCCGCGATGCCCGAAAGCGCGACGACGAGCGCGGGAAAGGGAACGAAATCGGGCGTAATCGCGATAAACGGCCCGGGTCGGACAAGATGCATAACGCCAGCAAATGCGTAGAAGCATGCGAGGATCGCACGCGCGCCGGCCTTCAGCAAGGGATACGCCGCCATGGCCGGACCGTTCTTTCGCGTTCATGTTCCGGGGCATGCTCAACCTCCATTGATCGTCGGAATACGGGTCAGGCAAAACGCCCGTATGTGCAGGCGGTTCAACGAAAGCGGAGCTATTTACGCGCCGGGTGCGCGTCTAAGCTTCTTTCTCAAGCCCGCGGTCATGCGACCCCCACCACAGGCGGCTACGATCCAGCGGTGGTCAATCATCTTTTAGCGGATCGTGGCCCCAGTTCATCAGACTGTAACGCCAGTTGGTTTCCTCGACATCGCCATCAGGCTCCTGTGAGAGATGCCGCTTGATGTAATTGCCAACCTTATTCATGTGCTCGAACTGATCGTCGGTCAGTTCATCCTTGTTCGTACGCTTAATTTCGATGATGCGACGACCGGACTTGTGACCGGTGCTTTCGTCTTCATCGCTGTCGCCGACCGACTTCGATTCTTCGGTTTCGAGCCAATCTTCCAGTTCCTTTGGCTCCATGTTCACCCGGTCGTAGAACGTCGAATAGATTTCGTCCTTTTCGTTCTGATCCATGGTCAATCGCCATCTTTTGTTTCGGGCAGGTCGTCGTGGCTCGTCGAAGCCATCTCGTCGAGTTCGGATTCCGACATACTCTCGTACATCTCGACCGACGCGCCCTCGAGTTCGGACTTGTCGGTTTCCCCGCGCTTGGCGGCGAGCGCTGCCCCCGCCGCCTGCTGCTGCGCCTTGCTCTGGGCCTTGGGCATCAGTCCTTGTCCCAGTTCTCAAGCTCGCTGCCGCGCTTCAGGACCTCGTCGCCGTCATCCTGCTCGATCAGGTAGGCGGGATTGTCTTCGTCACCACCCTTCGTAACCTCGGTCCCCTGTAGCTTGCGGGTCACTTCGCGCTCGAAGCGTTCCTTGATCTGACCCTTGCCGTAGCCGTTTCCCCATTCCCATTTGACGTATTGATTGGTCTGAAAGCTGTTTGAATTGCTCATCATGTCTCTCCTTCGCGCTGGAGAGAAAATGAACGATGGGCGTAGCGGGTTCCGAAACTTAGTTCGCCGTTCCGGTCAGCGCCGGGATAAGCCAGATAACCGACATGGCGACGACCGCCAGCAGGAGGCTGATGCCAAGCACCCAGCGCATAACGCCCGGGGTCGCGCCGGCGCGTGCGTCGTCATCCTCGATATGGACCTTGTCATCGGGTCCGGGTTCTTTGTAAGCCATTGAGGTCCCTTCCGTCGTAAGTAAGTTCTGACAAAACGGTGCGTACAGCAGCGCGTTCCTTCACGTTCGTTGCATAATTCGCACTGTTTCAGTCACGTAGCAGCTCATTGATTCCCGTCTTGGACCGCGTCCGCGCGTCGACAGTCTTGACGATGACCGCGCAATAAAGCGATGGTCCCGGCGTTCCATCGCTCAGCGGTTTGCCCGGCAGGCTTCCGGGTACGACGACCGCATAGGGCGGTACCGCACCGCGGTGTACCTCACCGGTCCCGCGATCCACGATCTTGGTCGAGGCGCCAAGGTAGACGCCCATCGAAAGCACTGCGCCTTCGCCCACACGTACGCCTTCGGCCACTTCGCTGCGCGCGCCTATGAATGCACCGTCACCAATAATGACGGGCTCGGCTTGAAGCGGCTCTAGCACACCGCCAATACCAGCGCCCCCGGAAATATGAACATTGGCGCCGATCTGCGCGCATGAGCCCACGGTTGCCCAGGTATCGACCATGGTGCTTTCACCAACATAAGCGCCGATATTTACGAAGCTCGGCATTAGGACGGAGCCTTTACCGATGAAGCTGCCGCGCCGCACGACCGCGCCCGGAACAACTCTTATGCCCGCTTCGCGAAAGCGGTTCGCGCCCCAGCCTGCAAATTTGGTCGGGACCTTGTCGAAGGCGGCATCACCAGCCGCTGCACTGTCCATCACCCGGTTATCGTTCAGCCGGAAGGAGAGAAGCACCGCTTTCTTGAGCCATTGGTGCACCGTCCATTGGCCATCCGCGCCAGGCTCGGCAACGCGGGCTTCGCCGCTGTCAAGCAGGGCCAGTGCCTCGTTCACGGCATGACGAACGTCGCTTCCCGGTGTGATATCGGCGCGGGTCGCCCACGCCTCTTCGATCTGGTTTACGAGTTCGTCGGTCATGGTAGACGCTTTCGCTTGAGAGGCCGCGCAGAGACACTAGACTGCGCGCCTAGCGAGAGCCAGCGGACGCGGCAAGCGACGAACTTCGGGCGGATGGGCTTCGCACTATTCACTACGTAGAAACATGCACCGGTCTTTTACACGGCGGTCCGGATATCTGTGCGACGAGGACAGGGACTAGAGCCACAGGACGCAGCAAAATGGCACAGCCCTTCAAACACAATTCCCAAAACCACTCACGTCCATCGCGTTTGAGGTGCATCGCCACTGTGCTTGGTTGCACTGCGCTCACCGCGTGCGGCGGCGGCGGCGGCCCGGGCGTGCAGTCGGTTGCCGAGAACCCGCCGCCACCCGCGCCGCCGCCGCCGCC
>JAZBPE010000223.1:0-9909 GCA_036353345.1 Erythrobacter sp.
ACAATGCAACGCAGGGCCTGGGCCACGCGCGTTTTCTGATCCGGTTATCGCAAAAATGAAAAATGGAGCGGGCGAGGCGATTCGAACGCCCGACCCCAACCTTGGCAAGGTTGTGCTCTACCCCTGAGCTACGCCCGCTCACTGACGCCTCGCGGATATTGACGCAAACGCGCCATCCACCGGGGAGGCGGCGCAATTAGCAACGCGCCGCGCACCCCGCAAGGTCTAAATGGTCTGAGGCTCGATACGCGTAGGCTCGCACCACGTGGCGCTGGCTATCTAGCCGTTGTCGCTCCGCCTGCATCATCCTATCAGGGCTTCAATTCATTGCAGGGATTGCCCACATGGGCCCCGCACCCGGTCCAATTCACATCTCAGGAGCACACGCCTTGGCCAGCATGGGTCTCAACATCGAAGAGCAAAAGGCGGTCGAGCGCTTTCGCACCGAAGTCGTCGATCCGTCGGAGACCAAACTGGTCATCGTCGATTTCTGGGCTGAGTGGTGTGGGCCGTGCAAGGCGCTGACCCCGACTTTGGAGAAGGTTGCAGCGGAGTATGCCGACAAGGGCGTGGTGCTCGCCAAGATCAATGTCGACGAAGAGAAGTTCATCGCCAGCCAGTTTCAGGTCCGTTCGATCCCGACCGTCTATGCGATGTTCCAGGGTCAGCCGGTTGCCGATCTGACCGGAGCGCGCAGCGAATCGCAGATCAAGCAGGCGCTCGACGAATTGCTCAAGCAGCTTCCCATTACCGCAGGCTCCGGTACCGATGCGGCTGCGCAAGGCCCATCGCCCGAAGAGATCGCGCAATTCGTCGCGATGGGCGAGGCTGCGCTGGCCGATCATGATGCGCAGCGCGCCGCGGGTATTTTCGCGCAGGTTACCGAGTTTGCGTCCGACAACGTGGCCGCTCATGTCGGGCTCGTACGTGCGCTCGTGGCGATGGGTCAGGTCGACGAAGCAAGGACAGTCCTTTTAGCGATCGAAGAGCATCCCGCAATGTCGCAGGACCCCGCAGTGGCTTCCGCGAAAAGCGCGATCGAGCTTGCCGCCACGAAGGTGGACGACGGTGAGCTCGCCAGGCTCAAGGCCAAAGCCGATGCCGGGCCAGACGATATGGAAGCGCATTACGCCTATGCCGAGGCCGCATATGGAGCAGGTGAACGCGATGAGGCCGCCGATACCTTGCTCGCCATGATCGAGCGCGACCGCGAATGGAACGAGGGGGCAGCGAAGGCGAAACTGCTGCAGATATTCGAAGCTGTCGGGCTCGAGGACGAATGGGTCGTCACGCAGCGTCGGCGCCTTTCGAAGATTTTGTTCGGATAAGCCCCGCAGCGCATATGACCACACGACTTTCCATTTTTCCGCTGCCTGGCGCGGTGCTGTTTCCGGGGCTGCAATTGCCGCTCCATATCTTCGAGCCGCGCTACCGCGCTCTTGTTGGCGATGCTCTGGTGCGCAGCCGCCGCATCGCCATGATTCAGCCGCAACGCGCCGTCGATGGCGCCCCGCTCTACACGGTCGGATGCGTCGGACGGATCGGCGAGATCGAGGCGATGGAGGACGGGCGCTACAACCTTATCCTCGAAGGCGAATCGCGTTTCCGGCTGGTCCGCGAGCTTGATGTGGCTACCGCCTTTCGCCAGGTCGATGGCGAGCTGATCGAGGATGATGGGGACGAAACGCTCACGCATGCCCAACGGGGCGGGTTCGAACGCGAGGCGCGTGAATTTGCCGATGCGCAAGGGTATCGCGTGGACTGGGGGTCCGTCGAGCGGCTGGACGACCAGTCGCTCATCAACGGCGTCTCTCAGATCGCGCCATTCGACCCGGCATCGAAACAGGCTCTTCTGGAGGCCGACACGCTGTCGGCCCGGTGCGAACTGCTCGTTCAGCTTATGCAGTTCTTCGGTCGCCGCGATGGCACCGAGGACATCACGACCTTGCAATAAGGCGCCCGGCGCTCAGTCTGACGATCCCGTCATCGGGAGACTGCGCAGCAGGGTCGTCAGCACGACGAAGGCGTTTCGTTCGGCCTCCTGGCGGTTATAGTTTTCCGCCTGCACCACCAGTACCGCATCCAAGGTCGGAACGAGGGCCACGATATTGCCGCCATTGCCCTTCATCATCGCAGCGCCCTCATATCCGCGCATCGAACGCAGGGAGCTGAACCACCACAGATAGCCGTACTGAACATTGGCGCTGAGCGCATGGCGCGGTGACAGCATGGTCCGCAGCCAGGTTTCTGGCAAGATCCGCTCACCCTCCCACATGCCGCCATCCAAGACCATACGCCCGATCTTGAGCAGCGCGTCATCCGCAATTGTCAGCTGACCGCCCGATTGCACTTCGCCGACACGCGACCTGCGCCAGTCCGCGCCGTCGATGCCCAGCGGGTCGAACAGGCGGCGCTGAACGTAGCGGTCAAAAGGCTCGCCCGTCGCTTTCTCGACCACCTGGCCAAGGAGGAACACGCCGGCCGTGCAGTAGGAGAAGGGTCCGATCCCGCGCCCATCGCGTACATATTCGCGCGCGGGCAACGCCAAGACATGCTTGGCCCAATTGCGCTTGCGGTACATCTTCTCTTCCTGTCCGGGCGAGCGGCTGTTCCAGTCGTCGCAATCGAGCGCGGAGGACATCGAGAGCAGGTCCGCGACTGTGATGGCATCGACGGATTCACCGCGCGCCGCATCGAGATAGGGCCACACGGCAAGCTCGGTTCCGGGCAAATGACCATCGGCGATAGCGGCACCCACGGCAAGCGCGGTGATCGACTTGCCGGCGGACCGTATATCCACGCGCTCCCCCATTTCGCCGCCGCCGAAGCGCTTGCGATAAACGGTCTCGCCGCCGCGCTCCATGGAGACTGCGCGAATTTCGCCAAGCTCCCCGTCTCGGATCGCCGCTTCGAGCTCGGCGAGCGTGAGATCGGGGATCGGCTGTGCCTGGACTGGCGCGGTCAGTACGAGAAGAGTAGCCCAGAACGCTGCGAAGGCTTGCACGGCTTTCAAGGGCATGGTCCGCTCCCATTACGGCTTCGAAAGCAGCCCATGCTGCGCCCAGCCTGAACGGATGCGAAACGCGGGCATCAACCTAAGGAACGGAGATCGTTGCCATTGCGCTAAAGGTCTGAACCGCGAACGCACCACGCAGGCCATCGATCACATATTGCGCAGCAAGCGCAGCGAGCAGCACGCCAAGGAGCCGGGTGATGACCGCTTCGACCTTGTCGCCGAGCAAGCGGATCAGCGGCCCCGCCGCCACCAGCGCGGCCGCCGTCAGCGCGAGGACGAGGGCAAGCGCGGCGAACACCTCAATCGTCTCGGCCGGATTGCTTGCCTCGTTCATCAACAGCATGATCGCCGCAATCGCGCCCGGTCCGGCGAGCATCGGCATTGCCATGGGGAAGACCGACACGTCCTCGATCTCGGGATCGGCACTGATCTTGTCCGCGCGTTCGGTCCGGCGCTGGGTGCGCTTTTCGAACACCATCTCGAAAGCGATGAAGAATAGCATCAGACCGCCAGCAATACGAAAGCTGTCGAGCTCAATATGGAGCGCACCTAGCAGCGCTTCGCCAAAGAACGCAAAAACCAGCAGGATAATTGCGGCGATCGCGACCGCGCGCAGGGCCATGCGCCGTGCATCGGCGCGAGGCGCCTGTTTGGTAAGTCCGGCATAGATCGGCGCGCAACCGGGCGGATCGATGACCACGAACAAAGTGATGAAGGCAGAGACGAAGAGTTCGGGCATGGCGATGCGCGCTTATTGCGGCGCGAAGCTTTCCGCAATCGCACTTTCCCAGCCGCCCTCGTACCAGTAATCAGCCTTGATCACGCGCGTCCCGTCAGCCTGATGAACCCAGTGCCAACGCAGGGTGCCATCGTCGGAAAGCTGTGTGCCGCTTTGCGTATCGACGATGTCGAGCGGCGGGGGCGCGGCAACCGGTGCATCGGCGCGCGGACAACTTGCGACCAGCCCCCGGATCGTGTTGAGCGCAGTGACGACAATCTCACCGTCTTCGAATTCCGGACGGACGGGCGGCTGAGGCTTGTCGTAGCCTGCGACGTCGTAGACCCATTTGTAGCTGAGATCGGGCTGGCGCGCCCAGACGGTTACGTAATTGCCGACCAGTCCCTCGGCATCGCGGAACCGCCCATGGCTGACCGCCGTAGCGCCATCGCAACTTAAAGTCACCACGCGAGGAGTCCATTCAGGGGCGGCATCCGGTCCGCCAAGCGTGCCTTTAAGTCCGGCAAAGGGGACCGGGCCGCTGCGGGCGTGCTGCAGTGCATTGCCCAGCGAAAAGGCGCGGCCTGCGTCGAACAGCCCCTCCTCCTGCGCGGCTTGCGCATAGGCAATTTCGGTCGCTACGATCGCGCTCGGCTGCGCTTCGCCCGGAGCTTGGGCCAGCGCGCGCTCGATCACCGTGTTCGAAGGACCGCGCGGCGCGCCTCCCGCGCAGGCGGCAAGGCTTACAACCATTGCGACGACAGGAAGGGTTCGAACGAAGCGCATCACAAATCCTCCGGCACCGGCAACCCGGCATTGCGGTGCGCGGCCACCAAGGTGTTACGCAGCAGCACGGCGATCGTCATCGGGCCAACGCCGCCGGGGACGGGCGTGATGGCAGCAGCGACCTCGCTGGCTTCGGCAAAAGCCACATCGCCGACCAGCCGCCCCTTCTCGCACCCAGGCTCTGGCGGCAAGCGATTGATGCCGACATCGATCACGGTCGCACCTTCCTTCAGCCATTCGCGCCTGATCATTTCGGGCCGGCCGACCGCCGCCACCACGATATCGGCGCGGCGCACCACGCTTGCGAGGTCCCTGGTCCGGCTGTGCGCGATGGTCACCGTCGCATTCGCATCGAGCAGAAGCTGCGCCATCGGCTTGCCTACGATATTGGAGCGTCCGATCACCACCGCCTCCAGCCCCGCCAGGTCGCCAAGCCGATCGGTCAGCAACATCATGCAGCCAAGCGGCGTGCACGGCACGAAGCCCGACTGGCCCACGCTCAGCCGCCCGGCGTTGATGACGTGAAAGCCATCGACGTCCTTGTCCGGGTGGATCGCGGCAATGATCGCCTGTTCGTCGAGGCCTGGTGGTAGCGGCAATTGTACGAGAATGCCGTCCACCGCGTCGTCCGCATTCAGCGCTTCGATCAGCGCCAGCAAGGCGGTCTCACTGGTATTGGTGGGCATGCGATGGGTGAAGCTCGCCATGTTGGCAGCAAGCGTTGCCTTGTCCTTCGCGCCAACATAGACCTGACTGGCCGCATCCTCGCCCACCAGCACCACGGCAAGGCCTGGCTTGCGTTCCGCAGCCTCCGAAAAGCGCAAGGCCACCTCGCCCACTCGTTCGCGCAGGCGCGCGGCGAACGCCTTGCCGTCGATCCGGATGGCGCTCACGCAGCCGCCATGATGACGTTCTGCAGGACGATGAGCACGATTTGCAGCCCGATGATCAACACCAGTGGCGAGAAGTCGAGCGCGCCGGTTGAAGGCAGAACCTTGCGGATCGGGCTCAGCACCGGATCGAGCAGGCGGTTGATCGCCTCATAGATTTGCCGAAGAAAATCATTCGAAGGATTGATCACATTGAAGGCGAACAGCAGCCCGATCACGAACTGGATGATGATCAGCATCACTAGCACGTTCACGAGCAGTTCGACGATCTGGTAGAGAGTGACGAGACCTTGCATGGATAGATATTCCGGTAAGCTTTGTTGGACCGCGCAGGTGCGGCGGGCATATCGATGTGGAGAGGCGTATTATCTGACTAACACGCCTCTGGCCAGTGTCGGATTGCATATAGGCACTACGTCAGGCCCTCACCAGCGTGCCGGCACCGCGCGCGGTAAAGAACTCAAGCAGCATGGCATGAGGTACCCGGCCATCAAGCACCACCGCCGCCTCGCACCCCGCTTCGACCGCGGCCACGCAGGTCTCCAGCTTGGGAACCATCCCGCCGGTGATCGCGCCCTCCTCCCGCAGCCGGGCGATGTCGGCGGGGGTGAGTTCGCTCAGCAATTTGCCCGAGCCATCGCGCACGCCCGCCACATCGGTCAGCAGGAAAAGCCTTGCCGCGCCCAGCGCCGCGGCGATCGCGCCGGCCATCGTATCAGCGTTGATGTTGTAGGTCGCGCCGTCCGCTCCGCCCGCAATCGGCGCGATGACCGGGATCATTCCGGCAGCGATAACCGTGTCGATCACCGTGGTATCGACCCGCTCAGGCTCCCCCACGAAACCCAGGTCCACCACTTGCTCAATCGCGCTTTCGGGATCGCGGACGCTGCGAGTGACCTTGCGCGCGATGACGAGCCCGCCATCCTTGCCCGACACGCCGATGGCCTTGCCACCCGCTGCACCGAGCCAGCCGACGATCTCCTTGTTGATTGCGCCGCACAGCACCATTTCGGCGATCCGGGCGGTCTCTTCGTCCGTCACGCGCAAACCATCGACGAAGGTGCTTTGGACCCCGAGCTTTTCCAGCATCGCGCCGATCTGCGGGCCGCCGCCATGGACGACCACCGGGTTGATGCCGACGGCTTTCAACAGCACGATGTCTTCGGCAAAATCGCTCGCCGCGCTGGGTGAGCCCATGGCGTGACCGCCATATTTCACCACGAAAGTGCGCCCGGCATAGCGCTGGAAATAAGGCAGCGCCTCGATCAGCGTCTGCGCCTTTGCAAGCTCGGGACTGGATCCCGACGCGCCGCTCTCGTAGTCAGTCTTCATCACCAGCGCCTCTAGCGAACGAGGCGAAGGGACGAAAGAGAAAGGCGCGGTCTGCCACTTTGCAAACCGCGCCTGTTTCCAGCGTATCGAGAATTATTCCGTCGCGCGATTGGCGGCGCTTGGCGCTTCATCGGGAATCTCGTTGGTCGGTTCGGCGCCCGACCCCAGTTCGCCAGACACCGCATCCGCGCCTATCGTGGGTTGAGCCGTTTCCGCGCTGTAATCGTCATTGCCGCTTTCAGTGACGACCACTCCGGGCGCGGTGATATCGGTCACCTCACTTTCATCCTCTATCTCGCCAGCGGGGAATTCCTGCGGCTCTGTCTCGCAAGCGGCAAGCGCGAAGCTGAGCGCAGCGATTGCGCTTAATGCAGTGGCCGGGCGTTTGAGGGGGGTGCGCATCGGTTTATATCCTTGTGATGGTTTTATGGAGCCCCGGTGGTGTTGGGCGAGAACGCTTTGACCATCGGGCTCCGGGGGGGGGTGAGACAAGCTCAGCGGTGAGGCTGTGCGTTTGAAGCGGCGACCTCAATAACTGGGTTTCGTGGGGTCCGCATCCTCCTCGCTTCCAATGGCATCGGCGGTGTTGGGCGTAGTACCTTCGGGATCGACGTCAATGCGGCCGGGCACTGCTTCCTCGATCGCCTCGCCGCTGATGGCATCGTCGTCCTCGGGCTCGATGGCGACATTGTCTCCGGCGACATCCTGCGGTTCCTCATCCGCCGTCCCGCAAGCGGCAAGGGTGAGAGCGAACGGGGCGACAAGCGAAAGGACGGCAAAGGGGGCGGTGCGCATGAGGGTTCTCCTGATAGTTCGCCGAAAGAACCCGCGAAGGCGTGGTGGCGTTCCCTCGGGGGCGCGTGTCACCAGAACAGGACGGGGAGGAAGAGAGCCGGGTGCACCGTGACGAGGATCGGCCAGAACCAGCCGCTGTCCAACGTGCGCCGCACCGGCGAGAGCCGTAAGCCGCCCTCGGTCCACTCGACCTCGCGGAGTTTGCGGGGTTTTGGTTCGCCGATTGGATGCAGGTCGCCCATGCGTGGGGTGTGGGCGTAAAGCGTTTCGAAAATGATGAATGTGGGTAGATCGAGCGAAGCGGTTAGCAGCATTGTCATCCCGGGAAGCGAAGGTGTGCAAAGCACATCTGGTTCGGGATCCCGCTTCGTTCGGCTCTGTCGGTGAAAGACAAGCTGGACCCCGGATAAAGACCGGGGTGACGAAGAAAGGGCAGGGAAAGGTGCGTTTGTTCGCAGCAGGGTGGGGGCGGGTTAGAGCCGCCGAACCAAGCCGCGCCCAACTCAGTCCCCTGCGGCAAGCGAAGGGGACTGAGACAACATCGCGATACGCAGTCAGGTGAAGGCATAAGCCGTTGATGCGCTATATGTTGCAATGATAACGTCCGCTTATATGAGCGGGGCATGAGCACGATCCATCTCGTCCCACCGGACATTAAAGAAACATACAGAGTTCACGAATGGCGCAATGCTGCCGGTGTTCTGTCCACCGCCTGTGCCAACGAATGGGATGATATCCTCACAGTGCTTCGCGCATTCGAACTTACGCGTTCCGACATACTCACAGCGGGGGGCAGAAAGTCACCCGTCGCCGCGAAATTGGATAGGCGTTTCTACGATCTCGGCTGGCAGGAGAAGAAATTCGATACGAGTATCGAGGTAGATGGGCGCGCGTATGAAAGTCCAACCCACAGCGTGGATTGCTTCAAAGGCCGGGTTGGCGTTGAGGTCGAATGGAACAACAAGGATCCGTTTTATGATCGTGACCTCAACAATTTTAGGCTTTTGTTCGATCTAAGAGTTATTGATGTCGGGGTGATCATAACCCGAGCCAGCGAACTTCAGGAGATTTTCAAGACATTGGGTAAGGGTTCGAGTTACGGCGCCTCAACAACACATCACAACAAATTGCTACCCCGTCTTGAAGGTGGTGGCGGTGGAGGCTGCCCAATTCTCACCTTTGCGATCTCGCCGGCTCTCTATGTCGATGACCGCTAAGGTCAGCCACGAGCTGATGTAGTGCTATTATAGCTATAGGTTTCCCAATCTGGCCCGTATTCTTCATCGGCCTGATTACCCCAAACGGTCCACCCATTCCGAACGCCGCGGCTGAATAATTCAATTCGCGGCCCCCAACTGCATCCTTCGATTATTGGGTATTGCTCATCCGGTTTGCGACTGTGCTCCCGCTTTTGACTACGGATGATATTAACCTGTCTACGACCGAGGTCGAGGGTGCGAACGCTTCTGCCACGAACTCCGAAAAGGAGAATTTCCGTCACATTACGAAAGTAAAAACCGACACCGCGACCGTCCGGACCTCCGTCTTTTCGGACCTTTTCCCAAATGATATTCGAGACATAACGAAACCCCCACTCTTCCATGACCCTCATCCCCTCGGGCAAGAGAGCGTTGGGCACCCATAGATAGAGATGAGCGCGATCCGCCGCGATCTCCGCAACCGGCAATTCGCAGATCTCCTCCAGTTTCATCGTGTCATATCGGTTGAGCCGCTTATGTTCAGGCGCAACCTTACCGGTTCGGTTCTGAAACTGCCACGGCGGATCAGCTAAAATGGTACCAAACTGCTTGCCATTCGCGGCGCGAAGCAGGCTGGCGGCCGGTTCTTGGCTTCCTAGCGGATCAAGCATTGCAGAACCTCCATTTTAGAACAAAACGAGATCTGAATAAGATGCCGCCTCAAGTCAAGGTATGAAGCAGCCATATCGGCTGTTTTATCACTCCGCCGCCTCAGCCTCACCAAATAGCCCCGGCCCGTCGTTCACCGCCTCTTCCACACCGGGCGCCCGCGCCTTCTGGCGCTTGTCGAAGCTGGACCACACGTCGTTCCAGTTGCCGGTGGTTGCGCCCTTGGAATATTCGGTTGCGCGCTGTTCGAAGAAGTTGGCGTGCTCAACGCCGTTCAGCAGCGGGGCGAGCCAGGGCAGCGGGTGCTCCTCAACCATGTAGATGGGTTGCAGGCCGAGCTGGTTCAAACGCCAATCGGCGATGAAGCGGATATACTTCTTGATCTCCTTCGCCGTCATCCCGTTCACCGGACCCTGTTCGAAGGCGAGGTCGATGAAGGCATCTTCCAGCCGCACGGTCTTCTGGCAAATGTCGATGATGTCTTCCTTCACCGCCTTGGTCAGG
>JAZBPE010000017.1:0-2483 GCA_036353345.1 Erythrobacter sp.
ATTGCCGTTCGAGATCGGCCTCGATGTCCAGCCACAGCGCGTTGTTGACCGACATGAAGGGAGCCCGGGCATCGGGAATCGCAAAGTCGATCGCGACATTGTCTCCATGCTCGATGGCGGTGCCGAAATAGGCGCTCGCGATCTCGTCCTCGATCAATCCGGGCGGAAAGGTCACGCGCAGCGGAACGATGTGCCGGAGCGAATGCACACGGGCCTTTTCGACCAGGAACACGCCGATGGGAGCGGAGAGTTGCGGCGGCAGGGTGAGGGGCGGTTCCTCCGGCACGACCTCCACGCGTAGCGCCGACCTGGTGTGGCTCAGCCTGATCGCGACCGGACCGAACAGGGTCTTGTAGCGTGCCAGCCGCCTGAACCCCTCGGCCATGTCGGGCGCGATCGACAGTGCGAGGAAGATCGGCAGGATCGGCCCGGTGGCCATCGCCTTGCCCACCGCAATCGGTTCGCCCCGTTCGCCTGCCAGCAGCGCCAGCGTCTGGAACAGCGTCACGTATTCCTGCCCCGAGACCAGCATTTCGGGGCCAAGTGCGGTGGTTTCGCGCCAAGGCACTTCGCGCAGGAGATCATCAGGATCGACCCCCACGATGGGGCAGACGGCGTTGAGCAGGATCGCGATCGAGTGTTTGGACATCATGACCTCCGCACCGGACATTCCACATTCGCAGCACCGGTGCCACTGCGGCGTCGAGGCTGACCGAATTGATCACCGCCTGACCGAATTCGTCACTCGCCCCTGCCTTGCCAAAGGCCCAGTTTAAGCGTGCCCGCGCAGCAGCGGGAATGGGGAGAGCAATCATGAAGCGATCAGGTCTTCTTGCGCCAGCCATCTTTCTGGTGCTGGCGGGATGTTACCCGGCGGCAGGAGGTGATCGTCCTGCCTTGAGCCCTCCGGCGGCTGCGGCGTCGGTCGCCAGCCCGCAATTCGAACGCACTACGGCCGATGCCGTGCATTATCAGCAATTGTTCCCCGGCGTATCCGTCAGGTTCCTGTATGGCGGTATCGATCAGGGTGTCCCGACCCTCCAACTCGGCAAGATCGGTGCCGGGGTTACATTCCCGCTGCATTCGCATTCAAGCGGCTATCATGCCGTTGTGGTCGCGGGGCGGTTTCAGCATTGGGAAGAGGGCGATGCCGACCGAGGTCCGATATTGACCGCAGGCTCGCACTTCTATCAACCAGGCGGCAACCTGCATTACGACAGTTGTCTGGGGCCGGAGGATTGCATCTTATCGGTCTCATTTCCTGAAGGCGCCGACGTCAGTTTCCCGCAATGATCTATCCCCTGGGAGGCGCAAGGGGTGCCCTGAATGCATGGCTGAAACGATACCTCCACACAGCCATGCCGACTGCCCGCAGCGAGTGTCCACGGAGTTCGGATCATGCCCCCCAGGTCTGATACGGTCGCAACACTCGCTGCGGGTACCTTTGCCGGCGCGCAATTGATGATCGGCGTCTCCTTCGGGGCGCAGTGGAGCCAGATGAGCGCCGCGGAGCTTGCCGCTCGCTTTTCGGGGGACTGGGTCAACATCGCCACGACCATCATCCCGTTCGCCCTGTTGCAGACGGTCGCCATCCCGTTCTCGCTGTATCGGGCATGGGGCGACGCACCGGCGCGCCGGTGGTGGACGCTGTCGCTGGCCACATGGCTGATCAATTGCGCGATCACGGCAATCTATCACTTCCCGATTGTCTGGACAGCGATGCAGGGCGGCTATCCGCCCACAGAGATCAGCGCTGTCGTCGAGACATGGGTGATGGTCCACTGGGTCCGCATCGCGCTCGGATATTTCACCTTTTTCTTTGCACTTCAGGCGACCTTGCGCGGAGGCACCGCAAGTTGAGGCCGCTTCACGAAAGGACTGACGCCGCATCATGATGCTCGGAAACAAGATTGTCCTGGTGACCGGGGGAAGCTCCGGCATCGGCGCCGAGATCGCGCGCCAGTTCCGCGCGCTTGGCAATCAGGTGGTCATTTGCGGTCGCGACGAGAAGAAGCTGAAGGCCGCGGCGACAAGCCTCGGTGCTCATCCGATCCGCTGCGATGTCGCGAATGAGGATGATTGCAGGCAGATGCTGACCGAGATCGAGCTGAAATTCGGGCGCATCGACATCCTCGTCAATTGCGCCGGCATCATGCTGATGTACGATTTCCACGCTGAAGCCGACACGCCCGAGAGGCTCCGGCGCGAGATCGAGATCAACGCGATTGCGCCTCTGCAACTGTCGCACATGGCTTTGCCGCTGATGCGCGAGACATGGGAGCCTGCGATCGTCTTCGTCAGTTCCGGGCTTGCCTACACCCCTTTCCCCTCCACACCCGTCTATTCCGGCACGAAGGCGCTGATCCATCACAGCGCCATGGCGCTGCGGCACCAGCTTGCGAAGATCGGGATCAAGGTGTTCGAACTGCTCCCGCCGGTGACGGACACGCCGCTCGCGCACGGCATGGACACCGGCAGCTTCA
>JAZBPE010000224.1:0-19455 GCA_036353345.1 Erythrobacter sp.
CGGGATCATCGATCCAAAATAGTCTCGGCGAAGTCGTTTCTGCGGCCTTCCATCAGTTCTCGCGCAGTCCAAGCCGATCGTCGTCATCGACCAGCGTGAGGCAGCCGTCCCATGCCCATAAGACTGCGTTCAGCGCACCCGAGGGCGCGCCGCGCGCGAAACTCGGCACGATCAACCCTTGGTAACGCTCCCGAATTGCCGCCTGTGCGAGTTCATGCGTGGGCACAATTTCTCGCGCCAGCATCCGGTCTCGCCACGAGGTATCGGCCAGCGTTTCGGGTGTCATGTCGAAGGCCCCAAGGGCCGCGGCGCTGCGGCCATCGAGCAGCGGGCCGATATCCGCCTGATAGGCAACCAGCACCGTCGGCTGCAACGTCCCGACCTGATTGGCCTCGCGCAGCGCGGTCTCGGGAGCGAGCGATGTGTAAAGCGCTGGCTGGCCGATCCGGTTGAAGCGGCCACCATAGCGTGCCGCCCCTTCACCCGATAGCGGATCGCGCGCCCACCTTGGATTGTGAGCCCGATAGAGCAGGCCGGTATAGTGCACGCTGTTCAGGCGTGGATGCCGGCGTCGACCGCATCGATATAGGTCAGGACATCGTCCGCCCGGTTGTCCTGCACGAGATCCATTGCCGTCCTGCCCGAGAAGCCGGGCAACGGTTCGGAACGGTACCAGGCATAGGCCAGCAGCGCAGAGCCGAAACGCGGTTCGACCTTGTTGATCACTTCGACCATCTGGCGGATCCGGCGCTGCGTCCGGTCGGAAGCGATCCGATCCTTGCGCTGTATGGCGTCCTTGCCGAGGCCGAGCGAGCGGGCCAGCTCGTCACTGGTCGTCCGCAGAATCGCCGCGATCCTGCCAGGGGCGAAATTACCGTTCTCAGCGTAATTGTGCAGCGACAATGCCAACCTCCAATCCGGTTGACGCTATTTAGCGTCATAAACTCTGGCAGACAAGCTTTCTGGCATTCGGCTGCGTCTTTCGCCCCCACTTTCTGCTTCACTAGCGCTTTCCTCACTCGCCACAGTCGACGGTTACAAGCAATCTCCAGGCGCCCCCATCTTTGTAGAGATGCCAGGTCTCGGGGCTCATTTGAACAGCTCGCTGTGTGTCCCGTTGCGAACAAAGATAATGGCTCCACTCGGCCCGGCTGTATCGTCGACCTCATAAATCAGGAGGAAATCGCCGCCGATGTGGCATTCCCTCGTGCCAGCCCATTCGCCCTTGAGCGGGTGGTCCAGCCATTCGGGACCAAGCGGCGCATCATTGGCAATGAGGAGAAGCATTGCTTCCTTGAGTTGTCGCATGTTGTAGCGACCAAACCGGAAGAAGCGCTCCCAATCCTTGCGGAAGGTTTTGGTGAGATCGAATGTACGCGGAAGACGCGCGCGCTTATCCTGCTTCGCCATCGAGCTCGGCGAACAGTGCAGCGGGATCGTCATAGCGGGCACGACGTTCAGCGATCATCGCGCGCGCCTCTTCGATGGCGGCACGCGTCTCTGCATTGGGCACCTTGAGCTCAAGCGGGAAGGCCTGATCGGCAGCTATGCGATGGAACAGCAGGCGCACGGCATCGGAGGTCGACAGACCCATCGCCGCCAGCGCCTCTGTCGCGCGATCCTTCAGATCATTGTCCATGCGGACATGAATCATCGAGGTACGAGCGGTCATACGTCCTCCTGTATCGCGTTTGAGATACACAAGATGTGTAGCGAAAGTCAACGCGCAACGTGGCCCATACGGCTTAGCGAAAGCGTCCGAGTTAAACCGCGTCCAGTCCCACGCTAGCAAGCCACATCCTCGGCACCTGCCGCCAAGGCGAGGGGCAGACCTGAGCGCCGCCGCGCCGCATCACTACACGATCACCTTTCCCTTGACTGCAGGTTGCGCAGCTCCGCTGCCGCAACCTGCCCTTCGGCGAGAATGGAGGGTGCAAGGCACAACGGAGGGGAATCACCCGGCCTGCACAAGCGGGAGCCCAGCGCACGTGCGGAAGGTCGGGGATACCGTTGCGCCGCGTCAGGGGGCAAAGCCCCCAAGCTCATGGGTCTGCCATGACGGCTCTGCCCTTCGGCGAGGATCGGAAGGGGAGGGAAAACCCCAATCGATGCCTTGGCGCGGGCCAAGTGGGCCAGCGGGCGTCCGGCAACGAGAGAGCATCTGTCTTGAAGATCAAGCGGGCTTTGGCTGCCAGGGTCGATCTTCACAGATGAGCGTGTTGGCGAGGATAACGAGCTTCCGTGCGACGGCGACCAGTGCCACCTTCTTGGCCTTTCCCTGCTCGACAAGTCGCCTGTAGGAGGCATTCATACAGGGGTTGAACCGCGCAGCGACGATCGCCTCCATGACCAGTGCCCGTCTTGTCGTGCCGCGTCCGGCTCTGATGCGCCGCTGTCCTGCCTTGGCACCGCTCTCGCGTGAACATGGCGCGAGCCCGGCCAAGGCAGCTACCTGCTTCGGTGTCATTGTTCCGATATCGCTCATATCTGCGAGCATCCAGCACGTTCTCGAAAGCCGTGAGGCCATCCGGCTGCAGCGTGCGGCGGCATCGGCAATCGATATCGCAGGACATGAGGGGTTCCCCTTTCATTGCATGACGCAATGGCCCCCTCCCCCTCCCCTCAATGAAGGCTTCGTATCCGCTGGTCCGTTTCGCCCAGGTGCAACGGCTCGTAGATCATCTGTGCTGACAATGCTTCGGGCGCGATCTGTTCAAGGATTCGCATCATCGCCGAGATTGCCACACCGCGCCCCTCGGATTGGATTGCGATGCATCTGCTTGCGTCCACCCCATCGGTCTCGAGCCGCCAACCGATCGGGGCTTTGCCGAGCAGTGCGTCGAGAACGGCAGCCGGTTCCCGTGCTGGAAACAAGCCTTTGATATAATGAGACAGCATAGGCGCAAGGAGCACCCGCCGCCCGTCTACAAGGTCGGTGGCATATTGGTGAAGCTGGGCAAGTCTGACCGTGGCTTCAACGCCCGGTTCAAGCAGCAGCCGGAACTGGTGCCGTTTCATGGGCGATCTCCTCGGGCTCGCTCTCATAGCCTGAATAGGCTGCAAGAAGGTTGAATGCCTGATCCGCTTTTGCCGCAGCGGTGATGATCGCGGTTTTGTCGGATTTGAGGATGTCGAGCCAGTGCGAGAGGTAGCTCGCATGGCTTTCGTGAAGATCGGCCGGGAGGCCGAGCTCGTAGCAGATCCTCGCCGAGACCTGTTCGGCGACCAGCTCCTCGAAGGCGTAGGCCTTGTCACCGAAGCGCTTCCCGAACTCGCGTGCAAGCCGTGAGGAATGTCCCGTCCAGTGACCCAGTTCATGCGCCATCGTCGCGACGTAGCCGTCCTCGCTGCGGAAGGCATTGGGCGAGGGAAGCTGAATGAAATCGCCACCCGGCGTGTAATAGGCCCGGTCACCGCCATTCCGTATGTCCGCAGGAATGGGCTTGAAGAAACTTTTGATCGCGTCGGCTTTTTCCGAGAGCGTTGGCGGCGCGTCGGATACAGGGCTTGGATAGAAGTGCGGTGGCAACCCGTCGATCTGCGAGGCGTTGAACACGCTGTAGGCGCGCATGAACCGTATCGTCCGCGAGGATTCTTCACCACTCGTCTGGTCAATCTCGGTCTTCCTGGTGCTGTTGAAGTAGATGCTGTGCTCGGCCGTCTCGCCCTTGCGAACCTGTCCCCCAAGTTCCTGCGCCTGCCGATAGGTCATCCAATAGCGCGAGCCATGCCCCCTGTGATCGGCGACCGCCCAAAGGTAGAGGCGGTTGATGCCGGTGTAGGGCTCCCCGCCGGCGCGCAGCGGCGCTCCGCCCATCCCGGTTTTCTTCCACGGCCTGCGCCATGGCAGGGTTCCGGCTTCGATGGCACGGATGATGAGATTGGTGATTTCTTGCGCGACATCGCGCTTGGGTCCGCGGCGCATCGGCTCGCTCCTTCTCGATTTTAAAAAAGACCCGGCCGCTCAGGGGAGCGGTCCGGGTTCGGCCATCAGGAGGGGGCTGGCGCGCTAGGCGTCGATCACCGCTTTTTCGTCGGCGTCTTCGGGATCGTAGCTGTCGACAGCGTCGCCCTGTTCTTCACAATCGTCCTCGTTGTTGAACTGGTCGCCGTCGATATCGGTCACATCCAAAGCGCAGCGCTGCTCTTCGACCGTGAACTTCATCGCCTCGGGCAGCCACGCGAGCGCGGCCTCCCTGACCTCCTGCTCGATGATCGCTTTGCCGGCGAAGATCGCCTCGCAGGCCTTGGAAAGTTCGGCCTTCTTCGAGCCACCATAGCGCGCTGCGAGATCCGCTCCGCCGACCTCGGTGAGCGCGGCCAGGCACGAAGTCTTGCTGACCCGGTCGAAGAAGTTCTCGGCGGTGGGTCGCCACATCTGTGCGACGTCGATGTCGAGCATCGTGCCCATCACGGCATGGATCCGATGATATTCCGAGCCGTAGCCCTTCTTCGCTTCGAGCGAGACCGCGACAGCATAGGCGAGCCAGGCGGCCTTGGCCTCGTCGTCGAGTTCGCGAAAGGCGATAAAGCGCTGCGATGCTTCGGCCGGTTCCTGCCAGCTCGTGTCGAGTGCATCGGCCGCTTCGGCGAAAAGCGTTTCCGCACTCGATCGCGGCAGGTCGCTGGTCGCTGGATCGGCCGGGGGCCCGCCCCTGATCGTGGTCCCCTTGCTGTCATAGCTCTGCTTGTCCGCCAGCGCGAAGATCGCAAAGTCGAGCGCCAGGCCGGCATCGCCGAGAAGCGAAGCAGACAGGATATTGCGGCGCTGGACCGACAATTGGTCGAATAGCCGCGCGCTGATCGGCTTCTCGGTTCCCGGAGCCGCTGCTTCGGGCTTAGAGGGCGTTTTCGCGGTGCGCTCGCCCGAGCTGGAGGTTGGTTCTTCGGAGGTCGCCGAGACGTTGCCCGTTTCGTCGGTCTCGAAGGACAGCCGCTTCTCGCTGTAATAGTCCGCCTCAAGCACCATCTCCCCGCGCGTGGTGAGGACAAGAAAACGCCCGGCTTCGCTGCGCCATTCCTGAGCCAGTTCGCGGACCGGATTGTTGAGCTCGCTGTGCTCGGTATTGAGGGCCTCGTACTCTGCCTCGAAGGCCTCGAAGTCGGCGTCTTCGGCTTTGTCGCCTTCCTCGAAGATCGCACAGAGGTCCTTCATGCGCTCGTCGATCTGGTCGATGCGCATGCGCGCTTCGGGCGACAGCGGCGCTGGCGGCAGCCGGACAGGATAGACCGACATCTCGCTTCGGGCTTGCCAGGAATTGGCCGAGGCAACCGGCGTGATCCACCCCAGACCGGTATCTGCCGCAAGTAGGGTGGCTTCTGCCTCCATGATCTCCGCAGCGAGCTTGTGAGCGATTTCGGGATCGATCCAGCGATCGTCGGCCACTTCGCTGAAAAGGTCGCGTTCGACCCGGCCGCCGGCTGCGACATAGGCGGCCTCACCGATCAGCAGAGCGATCGGATCGTTGCCGCGCATCGAGCCGCTAGCGACCATGCGGCGGATCGCATCGGGGGTCGCGTTCCAGGCGGTGCGCATCTGCTGGTAGACCCGCAGCTGGACCTCATGCTGGTCGGTCGCGGCATAGGCCTTGGCGACGTCCAGCGTGATTTCGCCCGCAGCGAGCGCGGCGAAGATTGGTTCGGCCAGGTTGGCAAGGCGCAGGCGTCCCTCGACGAAACGCTGGGTAAGGCCGAACCGCCTGGCGACACCGGCCATGTCAGCGCCCTCCCTTATGAAGTGCTCGAAAGCCCGGCATTCTTCGGCGGGCGACATGCCCACGCGCTGGAAGTTCTCGGCGAGCGAGGCTTCACCGGCCGCTTCTTCGCTCCCTTCTAGGAGCTTGCACTCGATCTCGGTTTCGGGCGTCCAGGCACCGCGCTCGATGATCATTTCGATAGCGCGCAGGCGGCGGCCTCCGGCAATCACTGCAAACTTGCCGCGCTTCCTGCCCTTGGTCACGAGCAGGTTCTGCAGCAGGCCGCGTGCTTCAATATCCGCTGACAGCTGCGCGTCGTCTTCCTCGTTGCGCGTCTTGCGAGCGTTGGCATCGCTCAGATAAAGCTTCGAAAAGGGAATCAGCATCGTCTTCACTCCTGATGTGCTCCCGGTCATCACCCGGGCACCCCCCCCCTCCCCCTCCCCTTTCGCGGATCGGGCTTACCGTCATCTGATCGAGGTCAGGAGCTTCCCGAAAATCGTTGCCGCATCCACGCTGGGCACGAAGACACGGGTGCGGAAGCTGATGACTTCGGTGAAGCATCCGATGCTTTTCAGCCACGGAAGATGCTCGGCGGGAGCGCCTGCGATCTCGAAGCGTCTTTCGCCGGCAACGCGCGAGCACTTTATCGTGGCTTCAAAAGGCCGGCGGATCGGGACTGTGCGGCTCTCGCCCAGCGCCCTGACAATCGTCTCAGCGGACAGCTCGACTTCAGCCGAGATCTCGAACTTCTGGAGAATGCTGGCGACGTCTAGCTCGTGGACGATCCGCCCGAGCCAGCTGCGCCCTCCATCATCGACGATGCGCCGGACCTCAAGATACTCGATCGGCAGGGTCGACCAGATCGGCAGGAGCAATCCGGTGGCGAGATATACTGTCTCGGTGCTGAGTTTTGCCGATGCTTCGGCGACCTCGTCCTGCCACCCCCTCTCAAACGCCGCTTCGGAGCATTCCACCCAAGCCGATTCCGAAAGATCGTCAAAATGATGGTATTCGCGCCGCAGGGGCCTGTGCAGGATCACGCGCCGAACCAGCTCGCCACGTTCGGTCATGAAATGACGCGACGGTTCGGCGAGAGCACACTTGCCGCTCTTGGTGTTCCGCAACAGCATGCAGCCTTCGGTGTAGTTGCTTCGCTCGAGCACGCGCTCCAAACCTATCGGACGCGCCCGGGTTCGTAGCGCGAGCTGCAAAAGGTGCGAAGTCGCCCCGGTGCGCTCGTCGGTCCGCAGGATGATATCCTCGACCATTTCGGCCTCTTCGACCTGCATGGTCTCGACACCGACATCTAGCGATCCTGCCTCGCGCGCAGCGCTCACCCGGGCTTCCACCAGCCCCAGGAACTCGTCGAAGATGGCGTTCTGCATGTTGATCGGGAAGGCGAGAACGCGGTTGAGCCAGCGCTGGATCCGCGGCAGGTTTTCGTCAAGAATGCCGTCGTCCGAAACAATCTCGAGGCCGCTGCGGCGTTGGAAGTCTCTCAGCGTGACGCTCTTCAGCCTGCCTTCTGCGAGCAGCGCGAACCATGCATGGAGCGCGGCCTTGGCATATTCGCTCTCGAGATTGTCGGCCGGGTCGAACAGGTTCTGCCCGCCTGTTTGACGCTGGCCGCGGGTAAGTGCCCCCAGGCTGTCTAGCCGTCGGGCGATCGTGCTGGTGAAGCGCAGTTCGCCCTTGCAGTTGGTCGTGACCGGCCGGAACAGAGGCGTATTTGCCTGGTGGGTGCGGTGGGTCCGCCCGAGGCCCTGGATTGCCCGGTCCGCGCGCCACCCCGGCTCGAGCAGAAAGTGGACGCGGCGCTTCTGGCACCTGGCATCAAGGCTCGCATGATAGGAGCGGCCTGTGCCCCCGGCATCGCTGAAGACAAGGATCGGCTTGTCCCCGCCCATGAACTGGTCGGTCTCGGACTGGTTCGTGCGCGGTGAGCGGGTTTCAAGCTTCTGCTGGCCGTCTGCGCCGTTAACGAGGCGCTTCGTTCGACCAGTGACCTCGGCCACCTTGTGCGTGCCATAATGCTCGATGATCCCGTCGAGGGCGGGTCTGATTGCCGGCATGGCGCACAGGTGCTCGATCATCGCTGCGCAGCGTTCGACAGCCTGCTGGTTGTGAACCGGATGGCCGTCGCGATCGAACACAGGGCGCGAACACTCCTTCCCGGTGTCGTCGACGAACGCCTGCATCTGCTGGGTCGGGAAAGCGCGCTCGAGATATTCGATCACGCCATCGAGAGGGCTCAGATCGAGGTCGAGCTCGGCGCGCTCCTCGGGCGACAGGCTGTCGAGACGTCGATCGAGGATACTCTCGGCAGTCGATACCAGCTGCACGACGACCACCTCTTCCTTGTCGAGGTGATGGTCGATCGCCGCGATCAGCGTGGGCAGCTTCATCGAAAGCAGCAATTGGTTGAAAAACCGCTGCTTTGTGCTTTCGAACCGGCTGCGCGCCGCCGACTTGGCTGCGCTGTTCAGCGTACCGCCGCTGATCTCGTCGACCACTCCCGTCAGCTTGAGTGCCTCCTCCATATTCTGGTGGATGATCGCCCAGGCGTCGGCATAGGTGTCGTAGATGGCGATCTGTTCGGGCGACAGGTCGTGCTTCAGGATTTCGTATTCCACCCCGGCGAAACTCAGGGCGCGTGCCTGGTATAGCCCGAGTGCCTTCAGGTCGCGCGAGACCAGTTCCATCGCTGCGATGCCCCCTGCCCTGATCTGAGCGATGAAATCTTCGCGGTTGGCAAAGGCGGTTCCCGGTCCCCACAGTCCGAGCCGGACTGCGTAGGCGAGGTTGTTGACGTCGGAGGCTCCTGTCGCCGAGGCATAGAGCACGCGTGCGCCGGGTAGGTTGTTCTGGAGGAGCACGCCGGCAATGCCCTGCAGCGAGCCGCTCTTTGCGCCGCGGGCACCCTCCCCGCCGGCAACGCCGCCCATCTCGTGGCTTTCGTCAAAGGCAATTACGCCCTCGAAGTCGCTCCCCGCCCAATCGAGGAGCTGCTTGAGCCGCGTTGCGTCCTGTCGCTGACTTCGCAAGGTCGGATAGGTGACGAACACGATGCCGTCGCTGAACGGAACATCCTGGTCTATTCTCCAGTTCGATAGCGGCTGAATGTCGGCCGGCATGCCGCCGATCGCGCTCCAGTCGCGGCGCGCATCTTCGAGCAGGCTCTCGTTCTTCGATACCCAGATGGCTTTGCGCCGGCCGGCCAGCCAGTTGTCGAGAATGCAGGCGGCAATCTGCCTGCCTTTCCCCGCTCCGGTCCCATCTCCAAGAAAGTAGCCCTTTCGATATTCCTTACCGTGCTCATCAAACGTGAGCCCGACCCCTTCCTCGGCCGGGACGAAACAGCCGGCAAGATGTTGTTCCCAAGCGTAACCGGCGTAGATGACAGTCTCGATCTGCGCTTCGGATAGCAGGCTCTCGCTCAGGACCCGATCCGGCAGGGCGGGTACATAGTGCGGAGCGGGCGCGGGTATCGAACCCATCGCAACGCTCTCGACCAGCGGTGTTGGATGCTTCCCGGCTTTGGCGATCTCGATGCGGCTTGGGCGATAGGGAAGGTAGACGCCGCTTTGTTCACCAAGCGGCCGCGGCGATGTCAGCACCGCGAACGCCAGCGGTTTGACGCGTGGCTGTACTACAATCCGGGAAGGAGCTTGAGCGGCTTTGCGCTTCGCGCGTAGCGCCGTGAACAGGCTCGCAGGCTTCGCTCGCCGAGCCGGGTCGCCCGCTGGCGATGATTGTACTGCCTCGCAGCGCGGAATCGGTTGAACAGCCTCAAGGATGGCCGTGACGGTTTGGCGGGCGATGACCGGAGGTCGGATCTCCCCAGGACGCTTGTCGATGACGTATAGCCTGACAGCAACATTGGTCCCCTGCTTGTGGTAGCACTTTGCGAGGCGGATCGAGGTTTGGACCGTGCAGGAAGCGAAGGTCTCGTCGTAGATGGCGGCAAGCTTCGTGCTGGCGGTGAACCAGTCAGGCATGATCGCAACGACACGGCCACCTTCTGCAACTCGCCCGATTGCTGCCCGAAGGTGTCGCACGGCTGCGAATTGGTCAGCTCCGCGTCCTAGCGAGCGTGAGAACGGCGGGTTCATTAGGATGAGCGTTGGCCGCACCGCGGGGTCGAAAAGCGAGGAAAGCATCGCCCCATCGAAGCCCGTGACGCTTGCTTCCCGAAAGACCAGCTTGAGCTTCTCGCGGCGCTTGGGATCGATCTCGTTGAGGTGCAATGCCTGGGTCTTGGGCAGCATGGCAACGAGTGCCCCGTGTCCGGCACTCGGTTCGAGAACGATATCGCTCTCCTGCGGCGCAGCCAGCCACACCGCAAGCGCGGCAAGGGCGGCCGGCGTCGAGAACTGCTGATAACGCATCTGGTTTTCGCTGCGCACAGTATGAGTAGGCAGCGCCTCGACGAGTTCGCTTATCGCCTTGATCGAGAGACTGTCGGGCGCAATGTATGCCCTTCGCAGATGGCGGGATAGGCCGGCTTCCAGTAGGTCGTAGGCATCGCGTTGCGACCACAGTCCTTCAGCGGAGCCGCCACCGTAGAGCGATGACATGGTGTCAAGCAGCTGCTTCTTTGGGAGGGAACCTCCTGCAATGGCGGTGGCGATCGTGTCTATCGCGGCGTCGAGCCGCAGGCTTGATTGTCGGAAGAGGTCGGTCATGGTCTGCTCCTGATGCTGAACCGCACCAGGTCATCCCCCTCCCCTCCCCAGCCCTGACCTTATCTGGACCGCTGTTCGTTCGCTTCGGCCCAGTCGACGAAGCGCTGGGGGGGTGGATCGCTGATCACGCGCCGACCGGGTGCACGATGCGCCTCGATGGCGGCTTGCGCGGCCAGTCTGCCGGGACGATTGTTGTCGGCAGCGATGATCAGGGTTTCGACCTGCTCGGGGATACGGACCAATGATATCCGCTCGGCGCCAAGCGCACTCCAGCACGGGACTTGGCGGAGCTTAGTATAGGCTGCAGCGTCCTCCATACCTTCGGCGATCGCCAGCACGCGGCCTGGAAGACGTGGTGCCCATGCGCCGTGCCCGGGGCTCCCGAGCATATATTTGCCCTCGTGGGACACCCCCCCGCGAGCCAGGGCAATCCGCTGGATAGCCCGGGTTTCGCGTCCTTTCCGCACGGCCACGATAAGCGCCGGTCGGAATACTGCCGTTGGTTTGGGGCCGAACGGACAGCGCGGTTGAAATCGCAGGTCGGCAAGATCCGTGGGCAAAGACCTTGCTCGCAGGTAGGCTTCAGCGAGCGTGCCGCGAATGGAGATCGCCAGCTGCCATATTCGATGGGCATTGTCGCTCGACCTCGCAGCCTTGAAATCAGGTTCGGGTGAATTGGCGATCGGTTCGATCCGCGCGAGGGCGCGTAGCACATCGTCGTTCCGGCATCCGGCAAAGCAGTGGACCAGGATACCGCGCTCGCCCTGCCGGATTGAAAGCGACGGGGTTCTGTCGGCATGTCCCGGACACGCGCACATGGCGTAGGAGCCGTGCCATTTTCCACCGAGTGCTGCGACCAGGTCGATGGTTTCCCGGGTTGGTTTGAGGGCTACAAGCATGATGGGTCCACCTTTCAAGGCCGCCCTTCCCCCTCCCCTTTACCTCTGACGTTCGGCCCTGTTACGCCCCTTCCCGTGCAGCAGAGACACGCGCATCGCGCTTGGCGGCAGTCCATCGTTCATTTGAGAAGCTGGTTCTGGCTCTCGACGGAATGTCGCCGAACAGCTTAGCGCGAGCCATAATTGTGGCGAAAATGTGGCGCCCACTGATCGTCATTCAGCAGCGTCGAACATTAGACCGGGCGATAGGCTGCGCCAATCCGGCGTGGAGCACTTGCCCTTCGAGCCTTGATTCTTGCCACGAACCGCTCGGCAGCATCGGCATCTGCGAAGCTCGCCCTCGTAACCCTGCCCTTCCCCCCGATCCGGCCCCAGCGTCGCTCCACAATGATCCAGCCAAAAAGGTCAGTCGTCGCCGTGATCTGGTAGTCGCGGGCGATGTTTCGGGCAGGGTCGATGGCCTGCCAGTGCTCGTTGCATCGAAAAGTTCTCATGCCCCGGAATGTCGGAGGAGCAGCTCATACCGTCCAACGCAATTTATGAATCACTGGAGGGGTCGGTGATTCATGGAACCGATAATGGTGAGCGTAGCGAAATGGGTTCTGCTCAAGCCTCCCGCCGTTGCGTTGCGTTCCTCCATCGACATTGTGGTGCTCAGGGGCAGTACCCTGGCTTCACCATCAATCTTTCCAACAAACCATAAACTTCAGCGGGTTAATGTGGTTAAAGGTATTTAGAAGAGTTAGGATCAGCCAGGCCACATGCGACTCGCCGGATTCCCTTGATTTTTTGAGGCAAGCTGTTCCTGAAGTGTCGGCGATGCGTTCCCGATATGCCGAACGACCGTTCCCGAAAGACCGTGTTGTCGTTCCCGAAGTGTCGTTTCGACCGGAAAGCCTGTTCCGGAAGTGTCGAAGACCGGCCGTGAAGCGATTAGCAAGGGTGCGAATTGAATCATTATGGCGGCGGGGTCCGATAAAGAGCTTCAATCGGCGCGCTCAGGTCAGATCCCGGCGCATCAGGGAGTTTCCGACACGACACTTCTGGAACGCTGGGCCGGAGGAAGGCCATTCCTCGTCTGGTCGGCCCGTCTTTCATCAGTCGAACGCAGCGATCGTACCCAGGGCTCGACTATCTGCGTAGCTCGTGCTTGTGCTTCTCATGATGGCGCTTCACCCATCCGATGAAGGCTTTTTGCCAGTTTGCTGGCGTCCGATTCGGGTCTGCTTTGACCCATGCTTCGAACTCCGCATGAAGAGCGTACAGGTCCCAACCGGGGCACTTCTCGCGGAGATAGGAGACAGTTTCGTCGGTCATGAGACCGCGGGTCGCCTTGTCGGACAGGCCGGCTACAGCGGATCGGACAAGCGAACGAGCGTCGATTGCCGGAAGCGGTTCTTCCTTGGAAGCCCGCGTCGGTGCCGCTGCCGAATCTTTCACCACGATGGCGCACCGCTGCTCGGATTCGTCCGGTTCGGGTGAAGCGTGATCTGCGCTTTGTGAGAGGTCACCGTCGGGCGCTGAACTGTTCGGATCGGTCACCCTGACCATCCTCAGAAGAGGTTCTGCCCCCCTCCCCTCCTCGACAGCAAGGCGATAGCCGGGCAGGTCATTTTTTTCAGCGAGTTTCAGGACTTCGAACTTGAAGCGTCGATACTCGCCTTCGGCCCCCGACTTATCGAATAGAACGGGCATGGAGATGGCAAATCCGTTCGGGCCAGCGCCTCCCGCATGTTTGCGGGCGACACGGTATAGCCACCGCTCTCTTCCTCCAGTTATATCGAAGTAGGCGCGGTCGATGCTCAGCACACCGCCCTTCATCAGCACCCCTTCCCAGAACCAATTGGATAGCTCGAGGGTCATGCCGCGGCTGCGCTCGGTTCTCTCATCCACCAATTGGGTCCACCCATCGAGCCAGCTGAATGTTGCCTCTCTACGGTTCTCCGCACGAATGTTTGTCTTGATCGTCGTCGAGACGAGGCGGTCGAGAGCTTGAGCCAGCAGTTCATAGGCACGGCCGGTCGTAGGCCTTCCGATGGCCCGCAGGAGGTCGTAGGGCATGATGTGCAGTTTGCGGGGAACGTCGTTGACGCCTCGCCGAGCCATGTCGGCAAGCTGGCTGGCACAGTAGATTAAAATGTCCGCATCCCAGATCGTCGCCATGCCGTAGTCCGGATTGGCGCTGACGTGGACCCATAGTTTTCCATCGGGTGCCGTGTACTCGATGGGCTTGGTTCTTTTTCGCTTCGCTAGGGAGAAGAACGGGCGCTCCATCATCTCGCGCTGATCGCGTAGCGGCATATCTGCCAGGTAAGGCAGAAAGAGGTCGAATTGCTCGGGGACCGCTTTTTTGGTTGCCTGGGTCATTGTCAGGGTGTCGCCTGCAAGCGAAATCTATTCCCCGGGGAATAATCTTCGGCGTCGTTATTCCCCGGGGAATAATCGGGCCGCTGCGCGGCAGCGATCGGTGAGGGGAGGGGGGTGGTCACCTTTGAAGCCCCCCGCCATCCTCGTTGAGCGTTTCGAGCAGGAGTCGGACTTTGCCGAGGAGCTCATCGTCGGACAGGCCGTGTCCGGCGTGAAGGCGCAAGGTAACGCCTTGCCGATTGGCGCGCTGAAGGCTGACGGCCGGGCGATCATGCGCGCCGGCGATGACGATCTCCCTGGTCTTGTTTGGTGCTGCATCCGCCGCCAATAGCGCCTTGATGACATCCTGTGCGGGGAGGGGTGGGTTCCCCTCCTTGCGCAGCTCTGCCTGCTTCGCGGCGAGATCCTTGGCGACCCTCTGGATTGAGGCAGCCCTCTTGGGATCGCTTAACGCCTGGGCGAGGGGGTAGGCCGGCTTGAGTTGCACATCGCCCGGCGAGGCAAAGGCTGCAACGATGGAGTCGGGTATCGATGCGACCTTGATCATTTTCGAGAGCCAGCTTTGAGACAGCTTGAGCCGTTCTGCCATTCGTGACTGGTGGTTGCCGTAATGGGTTTTGAGGGCAGCGGCATAATTGCGCGCCCGTTCGAGATCGGAGACATCCTTGCGTGCCCGGTTCTCGATATCGGCAAGCCGAAACGCCGCCTCGTCGTCGAGGTCGACGACCTGCGCGAGAAACTTCATCTCTGGGTACGAATTCCGGCGCAGCCATGAGATTGACCAATGGCGACGCGTGCCGGCGATGACCTCGAAATCAAACTCTGGATCGCCGTCGATCCGGCGAACAATCGCCGGGACCTTCTGGCCTCCTTCGGCGATGATCGCGTCGATCAGTTCCCGGCAATTGTCTTCGTTGAGATGCTCGTAGGATCGGGCATTTCCCGGCCAGGGCCGAACGCGTGCAGGGTCCAGCGTCATTTGCGTGACCTGCCTGACTGCGCCACTGGCCACACGGGCGAGGGCGCTCTCGCGACCGAGCAAGGAATTGCGGCGTTGCCTGTCCGAGCGCAATACCGGCGAGTTTGCCGGCTCTCCCGTCGCCGCTTGTGCCTCCTGGTTGTCGGCCTCATCTGCAAGCAATGCGGTCAGATAGTCTTTTTGCTTCTTTGCCATAATTGGCCTCTCAGTGTGCCGCCGATGGTGGCGCATTGTTGGATCGGGTCCGAAAATCCGATCTGATTAATCCCGCTGCCTCAACCGTTGACGAGAAGGGTCTCATCAACCTCCTGAGTTCGACCCCAGCTTTGCCTGACTAGTTGCTCGACCTGCGCGAGGGCTTCGTCGAGGTTGGACCTGCATCGTTTGTGGGTTCGTGAGGTCCCGATCGGTTTTTCCAGTTCGTAGACCGTCATCATCCGCAATGCAGCGTGGCTGATTTCGGCGCTTTCCAGAATAGGGATCGGCAGCAGGGCGGGGCCAAAGGCCTGCTCCATGATTGTCCGCACCATTTCGTGGCTTGGGTCGCCGCTGTCGAACTTCGAGCACAAGAGGCGCACGAAATTGTATTCGACCTCTACGCCTGCCTCGATCAGCTGCTCGATCACCTGATCCATCATCGAGAGAAACTGGACTGTCGAGCAGAAGTCTGGCGTGGTCGCTGCAAGGGGAACCAGCAGAGAATTGGCAGCCTGCATGACGGCAAGCGAAATGGTCCCGAGCGCTGGGGGCGGATCAAGGATTACGACATCATAGTTGCGCGCCAGGTCAACAAGGCCCTGCTTCAGTTTGCGAAAGCGTGCAGCAAGGACGCTTTGGCCATCCGCTCCCGAAGCGGCGAGCTCGTACTCGACGTCGAAGAGTTCGAGATTTGATGGGATCAGGTCGACGTTCGGCCACGGAGTGTTCTTCACCGCATAGAGAAGGTCAGCTTGCGTCGGGTCTATCGAGAGGTAGGGATAGAGTGTCTCTTCCCGGGTGATGTTGAAGTGCGGATTGAACCCGAACAGCGTCGTGGTGGTAGCCTGGCTGTCGCAGTCGACCACAAGCACACGGTAGCCTTGCACCGCGAAGTAGTGCGCAAGGTGGGTGGTGACGGTGGATTTGCCGACGCCGCCCTTGAAGTTCTGAACCGCGATCATGGCTGGCGTGTCTTCGCGCCGGCGCGAGGGGCTCGCGTCGAGCACTTGGCGCATGTTCAGTATCTCTTCGATCGAATATCCAAGGCGCCTGCCATTGTCTCCTGCAGGCGGCGGGGGGAGCCTGCCATCTTCTTCGGCCATTCGGATCCTGTTTGTGGAGCACCCGAGCAGTTGAGCTGTCTCGGCGATTCCGAACCTGTTATGCAGACCTTTCCGACTGTCAGGCAGGAAGGCTTTTCGCCGGAGCCTCTCGATCATGCGCTCTCCAGCCTCCGCAAGATCTCCGATCTGGTTTACGACTGAATCAGAATATGTCATTCGAGCGTGTCCTTGAAGGTTTTTCGGGGTTTGAATAATTCAAAACCTTCAATTCGGCAAGCAGCGGGGATACGATCTTCAACTCCGCCTTTAGTGCTCTGGAATCGATGCCGCTCACTTGGCGCGACTTTCAAGTCCGCGTGCAGAGGAGGGTGCTCTTGAGCGGTTAGGGGTTCAAGCCTGGGCCGTATCTTGAGCGCGCTATGTCGGATGCACACGTTCCTGACGCCGAGCTTTTCTCTTGAATGAATGGCGTTTTGCTTCTTTTAGTGGGGTCGCAACCACCGAAGGGCATCGAACATGGGGCAACGGGTTTCGCCAGCAGAAAGGGATGTGGTCGTTTTCGGAGCGCTCAGGTCCGGCTCAACGCTGCTAAGGCTGATGATCGACGCGCACCCCTCGCTGCATTGCAACGGGGAGCATGACTATCTCTTTGACCATGTCCGGTTCGACCTGGCTACAAACAGATGGCTTATTGATCGTGATAAGTTGTTGTTGGACCGCGTTTTTCTCGCGCACGACATAAAGTGTCCAGAGACGTCGGATGCCAAAGTGGCAATCGATTATCTTCTGGCGCAGCTGCGCGAGAAGGGAGGCGGGAAGTTCGTCGCCATGATTCATCGCAATCTGGCCACGGCGATTGCGCTGCTGAACGACCCCTTGATAATACATTTGATCCGCGATCCCAGAGATGTCGCTGCATCAAGCATTGGTATGGGCTGGGCCGGGAACGTCTATTTTGGCGCCGATCATTGGGTTGCCACTGAAACCGAGTGGATGACCGTCTCGCCAGAACTTCATCCTTCATCGGTGTTTACCCTTCGATTTGAGCGCTTGATCGCCGACCCAAGTTCTCAGTTGACGGATCTTTGCGGATTTGTTGGCGTCGATTATTCATCGCAGATGCTCGAATATCATCGTACCTCGACATACGAGCCAGTCGATCCCAGTCTCGCAACGCAATGGTGTAAAAAGAGAACGGCGAAGGAGCTTGCGCTTATTGAGCTGAGAGTAGGTGATCTACTCGCGTCGTCGGGATTTGAACCGAGTATCGCTCGACCCATCAACCTCGGTTTGTTCGGGCAAGCAATGCTGTGGTTCCAAAAGAAGGTTTACAGGTGGCGGGTTCGCATCGAGAGGTATGGCCTCCTTGACAGTGTCTGGGTGGCAATGGCCCGGCGCCTTGGGATAGAGGCGTGGGCTGCACCGGCGATCCGGCGGATGCACGAACGGACAAAGCTCTACCTCAAGTAGCGAAGAGCATCTTTACCCACCATCTGCGAAAGAGCGGGCACTGTAGATGCCGCCTCGGTCGCCGTTGAATAGGAAGTTCGCGTACTCTTCGAATGCTGGGAGGTCTTTACCTCATCGAGAGAAGGGTGCTCGGCTCAGCATGAGCCGGTACGATCGCACCATCGGTTTGCCGAAGGCGCACCATGCCGGCGTCGTCCAGCGACTTCACCGATTGCGATGCGGTACGCTTTGTCACACCAAGCGCCCGGGCTAGCTCGGCCCTCGTGAGCGGGCCAAGGCCGACGATCAGCCGCCACGCTTGCGGCGCGGTCGAGGACGCATAGAGACCGGCAAGCCGCGCGTCAGCCAGGGCGAGCGCTTCGCGCATGTTGCTAAGATCTGTCTCAGCCCATTCGGCGGCCGTGTGAAGTGCGGTCCGCAGAAGGTGGGGGAGGGGCTCCTCGTGGAGCTCGCGGAACAGGGCGCGAGGGGCCATACCTGCCAGCGCCAGCGGGGCTTCTCCCATGCCGAACAGGTGGGGCCGCATCGCGGCCGCGAGCGAGGCGGCCCATGCGGCACCGCGCTGCGCCGGGCGCGTGACTGCTAACCCGCCGACCCGAACCAGCTCACTGCCACCCTCAAGAAATTCTACCTCTTCGTTCCGCAACGCCTCAAACCACTCGAGCAGCGTTCCCGAAGGATCGTGGCTCGGGAGAAGCTGATCGAGCCGTTCGATGGCCCGATCGGCGGAAAGGTAGGCTTCGCTAAACCCCTCGACGTGGTTCTTGGCGGACATGACAAGCCTGGCGGCACGGGCGAGGGGAGGGGGTGCGCGCCGGGCGATCCAAGACAGGAACTGGCGCCGTTCGTCCGCATACCAGGAGCGCATCAACTCGTTCGCCTCGAGCCCCGGATCGTGTTCAAGTCCTGCATTTTCAAAGGGAAAATAGCGCACATGCACTCGCCAAAGACGTCGTAGGGAGGCGAGCGCGAGGCATTCGGCAAGTTCCGGTGAGACGAAGGGGAGGGCGCCTTCGATCCGCGCGAGCGTCAATTGCCAAGGGGCAGGGGAGGGCGCCATACGAGCAATAGTATATGAAAGATGCCAAAAGTATACCCAGCTTGTACGCTTCGGTTGCTGTCCGATAACAAGCCTTCACGGACAGCACACATTGGCTTATGCATGGTGGAGAATTCCCCCGATTTGCGCATGTTTGGGACCGGCCGGCCGTTCCCGCGGTGCGTGTCCGGGGGAGCAACCTTATCGGGGAGACTGAGTTTGGCTGATGACTTGGTTGAAAGCGCCGGGCAGCGGAGCGGTGATGCGATGGTCGCGCAGAAAGCGGAGATCCCGCCGCAGCTCGCCAGCGAAATCGCCGCAGCGCGAACCTATCGGGCGCGTTCGAAGGCCCCGAACACCGTGCGCGCCTACGACAGCGACTGGCGCCAGTTCGAAGACTGGTGCTGGGCGCGGCACCTTGAGCCGCTTCCCGCCGAGCCGGAAGCGGTCGCGACCTGGCTGGCCTCGCTGGCGCAATCGGGAAGGGCGGACAGCACGATCGGGCGGCATCTGGCAGCGATCGCCTGGCATCACCGGCAGGCAGGACAGGTGGCTCCGCAGCATCGCGATGCCCGCGATGTGATCGCCGACACGCTTGCCGGCATCCGCCGCGAGCAGCGCGCGCGGCCGACCCGCAAGAAGAGCGCAATCCTCGTGGCCGATCTGACGCGCATGATCGCGGCGGCCGAAGGGCAGGGGGCGCGCGCGATCCGCGACCGGGCGGTTATGGCGCTGGGGCTTGCGGCGGCGTTGCGACGCTCCGAACTGGTGGCGCTGCAGCTGGCGGACCTTGAGCTTGTGCGCGAAGGGCTGAAGCTGACGATCCGACACTCGAAGACGGATCAGGAGGGAGAAGGGCAGGTGGTCGCTGTACCGTCGGGCAAGGTGCTCAAGCCTGCGCAGCGGCTCAATGACTGGCTGAGGGTGCGGGGAGGGGAGGCAGGTCCCCTGTTCTACCGAACCGACGCGCAAGGCATATTGATCAGAGAGCCGATGTCGGACCGCTCGGTTGCGCGCTTGATCAAGCGTTACGCCGAAAGGGTCGGGCTCGATCC
>JAZBPE010000225.1:0-4473 GCA_036353345.1 Erythrobacter sp.
GGAAGAGTGGAAAGCATCGCCCCCGGGACCGGGGCAGAATTCTCGATCCTACCTCCGCAAAACGCGACGGGTAATTTCACCAAGATCGTTCAGCGCGTCCCGGTGCGCATATCCATTCAGGCTTCGCCCGAGATCCTGCGTCTGCTGGTGCCGGGCATGTCTGTTGTCGCGAGTGTCGATACGCGCGCCGCTAGAGACCAACTCGATTCGATCCGCAACGCGGCCGGAGACTGACCGATGGCAGGCGCCGCTGCAGCGGTTTCGCCGCCGGTCGAAAAGGCCGATGCTACGGCCTGGATCGCCGTAGCCGCCGGTGCGCTGGGGGCGATGCTGGCAACGCTTGACATCTCGATCGTCAATTCGGCGCTGCCGACGATCCAGGGGGAAATCGGCGCGACCGGAACCGAAGGCACCTGGATCGCGACAGCCTTCCTTGTTGCCGAGATCATCATCATCCCTCTGAGCGCGTGGCTGGAAAGACTGCTCGGCCTTCGCACGCTGCTCATCGTCGCGGTTTCTGCCTTCACGGCCTTTTCGGTGTTGTGCGGCATTGCCACCGATCTGACGACGATGATCATCGGTCGCACCGGTCAAGGGTTCATGGGCGGCGCGCTTATTCCAACCGCTATGACCATCGTCGCAAAGCGACTGCCTCCATCGCAACAGCCGATCGGCATGGCGCTCTTCGGAATGACCGTGGTTCTTGGGCCGGTAATGGGCCCGTTGGTGGGGGGCTGGCTTACCGAGAACCTGAGCTGGCACTACGCCTTCTTCGTCAACGTGCCCGTCTGCGCGTTGCTCCTTGCTTTACTATTCATCGGGCTACCCCATGAAAAGCCCGACTGGGTTTACCTGCGCGAGGCTGATTGGGCGGGAATAGCTGGTATGATCCTTGGGTTGGGTGGGCTGACCATCGTTCTGGAAGAAGGCCACCGTGAGGAGTGGTTCGATTCCACGCTGATCGTCCAGCTCACACTGATGACGGTCGTGGGTTTTGCACTTCTGACCTACGGACAGCTTTACGCGCGCAAACCCGTGCTCAAATTGCGCCTGATGCTCAGCAGGCAGTTTGCCAGCGTCGTGGTGATGGCACTGGCGCTTGGCATGGTCATGTATGGCTCGACCTACGTGATCCCGCAATTTCTCGCGATAATTTCCGATTATAATGCCTTGCAGACCGGACTTGTGATCTTCTGGATGGGCGTTCCGGCTTTCCTGTTGATGCCCGTTCTCCCGTTCATGATCCGCAGGATTCACATCCGCATTGCGGTCGGCGCGGGCATGTTCATCATGGCGCTAAGCTGTTTCGTCAGCATAAATCTGACAGCGGAATCGGGAGGTGGAGTGTTCACCGAAAGCCAGTTCCTGCGTGGCATCGGCATGATCCTCACGATGATGTTCCTCAACCAGGCGACGGTAGCTTCGGTTGCCAAGGAGGATGCCGGCGATGCTTCGGGCATCTTCAACGCGGCGCGAAACCTCGGGGGCTCGTTCGCGCTCGCGGGGCTTGCCTCGTTCCAGGATCAGCGCCAGTGGCATCATAGTCGACGCATGGAAGAAACCCTCAACGCTAACAGCCCCCGGCTACAGGAATACCTGGACGGCATGACGGCGTCGCTGGGCAGCCCACAGGCCGCGCTGGAGATGCTTTCCGGCATCATTCAGCGCGATGCGTTCGTGATGACCTACAACGATGTCTTTTTCGCCATGGGCGCGATTACCCTGGTCACGGTGCCGCTGGTACTGTTCCTCAAGCCTCTCCCGAAGAACTTATCCCTTTCGATGCACTGAGAACTCTATGCGCAAGACCCTAACCCTCCTCGCTCCCATGGCGCTCCTCGCGGGTTGCATGTCCGGTCCCGACTATGCCGGTCCCCCGCAACTTGCGACCGCCGCAGGCAATGCGTTCGTACGCGCCGGCCCCGAAATCGATCCGTTTGCGCCGATTGCCGGCGACTGGTGGACGCTGCTCGGCGATCCGGTTCTCAATGAACTGGAGGCGCGCGCGCTGGTCGGCAATCCGGGCGTGGCCGCGGCGCGCGCTCGCATCGAACAGGCAAGGGCTTCTGTCCGCCAGGAGCGCGCCAACCGGCTACCCGCCGTGGCTGCGCAGGCGACTGCGGTCCAGGCGAATATCCCAGGGCTAGATATCGGCAGTGGCCCGCCCCCGGGATCGCCCGGCGCTCCTGCAGACACCGAAGAGCAGGACAGCCTCAGCGTCTACAACGTCGGGCTCAATGCAAACTGGGAGATCGATTTCGCTGGGGGGCAGGCACGGCGTGTCGAGGCCATTAACGCTCAGGCTGCGGCCTCGGTGGCGAACGCCGAGGATGCGAAAGTCCAGCTCGCCGCCGAAATCGCGCGGGCGTATGTGAGCCTGCGAGAAGCGCAAGGGCGGCTCGAGCTTGTCCAGCGAGAGCGCGACTTGCAGCAGCAAATTCTCGAATTGACCTATCAGCGCTATACACAGGGCGCTCTCGCGCTGTTCCCGGTCGGTAACGCGAACGCCGAGCTCGAACTGCTCAAGTCGCAGATCGCGGAAGCTCAAGCGGACATCGATGTATTCAAAGACACGCTCGCGGTGCTGACGGGCGAAGCGCCCGGCGCACTCGACGGGCTCCTGGCGGCTCAGGCCGAAATTCCGCTTCCCCCCGAACGGGTCGCGGTGGGCGATCCCGCAGCGCTAATAGCGCGGCGGCCGGATGTTCGAGCCGCCGAACGCATGCTGGCCGCGGCGAATGCGCGCATTGGCGTGGCAGAGGCTGCTCGCTTCCCCAAGATTTCCTTCATGGGGATTCTCGGTTTGGGCGGATCGGAGCCCGACGACATCCTGGACCCGGGCAACTTATCGGCAATCGCTTTGCCGCGGCTGCAGTGGAACCTGCTTGATTTCGGCCGCACGGCAGCATCGATCGATCAGGCCGAGAGTGCGCGCGACGAGGCCGAAGCGCGCTATCTTGAAGTGGTCCTGGGCGCACTACGCGACGCCGAACAATCGCTTGCTCGGTTCGGGCAACAAAGAGCCAACGTAGCCGCGCTGGCGCAGATCAGTCGGCAGGCCGACACGGCTGCGGAGCTTAACGAGCAACGCCGCGCCGCGGGGGTAATCTCGCAAGGCGAACTCAACACTTCGATCCGCAAGCGCGAACAGGCCAGAGCAAATCTCGATCGGGCGATCGCCGCCATGACAAATGGCTGGATCGCGATCCAGAAGTCGCTTGGGTTGGGATGGGTCGAATTGTCTCGCGACAATCGCACGTCGGTTGAGCCAGCTCCGGTCGATCGAAAATCAGTTATGAAACCTGAACAGAGTTAGGATAAGTTTTCTCAGAAGTCTGCCCCGCAGCCCCTTCCAACTTTTCCTAACGCGTCAGCACCTCGTGCACTACGACCCAATCTTGGATCATAGGGGTCAGCATGTTTCCGCCTTTCGCAGAGTGCGTTTGCCAGTATCACCATCGGATATCCCGATTGCACTATTCGGTGACTCTTCATTGTCGTTTCTATGTAAGGCCTTAAGCTTTCCGCGAGCATCTCGTAGCGACATCAACGAGCGATCGTACAGGCATTTCGAGTGCAGCTCGCATTTGGCCGGTTCGATGACCGCCTCGTCGGTAGGCTTACGAGGCGGTCATCGAGCATTACGCCGCTCTGGAAAAGCTATAAAGTCATGGGTCGAAATACGAACTAGCTGGCACTGTCCGTTCGGGTCGTTGGGAGGACCACCGATCTCCCCGCCAACACGATCTGGACCTGTTAGAAACTGAACCCCAAAGCAACACCATATCTACGAGGATCCAAAGTGTAGATATTGGTAAAATTCCCCGAGGATGCGTCGGTCAAGTACAATCCTGTCACCGAGCTGCTGTCGAAAATGTTCTGAACAAATCCGCGCACGAACCAACGCTCATCCGCACTGTTCAACTGCACGATCGCGTTGGCTTGCACGAATGGCTCGATCCGGTTGACCCTGCCGTTAAAGATATTGCCGTATTGCTCACCAGTCAGCGCTACGTCCACGCGAGGAACCAGAGTCATGCCATTGTCGAAAGTGGCGGTGTACTGCACACCCATCGAAACCTTCATTTCGGGGGCCTGCGGCAACTTGTTCCCTTTTATGTTGACCTCTACGCCAGGGCTTAATACCGCAAGGCCGCTGCCCGCCGGAACGGCTCCGGCCAAGACATCGCAAATGCTGAATGCGCCGCTTGACGCAAGATTGCCGTCATTAGGAAATTCTTCGGGACCACGAAGACCCAGAGCTGCGTTCACTCCGGCCACGAATGCGTCGGCCGCGCCGGGGGCTGGCCCGGTTACGGCACAATTAGCACCGTTGCTAATATCCTTGATGATGACGTGACGTGACCCCCTGATTTTCCTCCACGAGCGATTAGAGTCTGGCCTGAAGGAAGGACAGACGATGAAGCGCAAGAGGTTTTGTGCTTTGCACGCCTTCGGCTCCAGAAGAGCAGA
>JAZBPE010000226.1:0-2702 GCA_036353345.1 Erythrobacter sp.
GCGCTTCTGGCTGGATCGCGGCGTCGACGGTTTCCGGATCGATGCGCTCAATTTCGCGATGCACGATCCCGCTCTGCGCGACAATCCGCCCGCGCCCGATACCGGCAAGGTGCGCACCCGGCCCTTCGATTTCCAGCTGCGCATCCACAACCAGTCGCATCCCGACATTCCCGTTTTCATCGAGCGGATCCGCGCGCTGACCGACGAATATCGCGGCGTCTTCACCGTGGCCGAAGTGGGCGGCGACGATGCCGATGCCGAGATGAAGGCCTTCACCGCGGGCGAGACGCATCTCAATTCGGCCTATGGCTTCGATTTCCTCTATGCCGACGCGCTGACGCCGGGCCTGGTGTGCAACGCATTGTCGCGCTGGCCCGATGCGCCGGACCTCGGCTGGCCGAGTTGGGCGTTCGAGAACCACGATGCGCCGCGCGCGCTCTCACGCTGGGTCGAGCCGGAGCATCGCGATGCCTTTGCACGGACCAAGGCGCTGTTGCTGGCGATGCTGCGCGGCAACATCATCCTCTACCAAGGCGAGGAACTGGGGCTGACCCAGGTCGATATCCCGTTCGAGCAATTGCACGATCCAGAAGCGATCGCGAACTGGCCGCTGACGCTCAGCCGCGACGGCGCGCGCACGCCGATGCCGTGGGAAGGCTGCGCGTGCGGCGGCTTCGGAAGCCCCACGCCATGGCTGCCGCTGGGCGACGACAACCGCGCCCGCTCGGTCGAGGTGCAGGAAAAGGACGCAGGCTCGCTCCTCAACCACACGCGCGCGATGCTCGCGCTTCGCAAGGCGCATCCGGCGCTGCGGCAGGGTGCGATCACGCGGTGCGAGGCCCGCGGCGACCTGCTGATCCTCCAACGCACGCTGGACGAGGAGCGGGTGACGGCCTTCATCAATCTCGGCGCGGAGTCTTGCGCGCTCGAAGCTGGCGAGGCGGCGGGCCGCGTGCTGGCGAGCACCAACGAGGCCTCGCAAACGCACCTTCCCCCCTATGCAGCTGTGGTGATCTCGGCATGAACCTTGTCCGCGCGATCTTCGCGATCCTCGCCCTCACCTTCGCGTCCGCATCCGTCTCGGCAGCGACGGTGGCGTCGCCCGACGGCCGGATCGTCGCCACGCTGGAGGCGGACGGCGAAGGCATACCGGTCTACTCGGTCGCCTTCGACGGCAAGCCGGTGATCGAGCGATCGAGCCTCGGCTTCACCTTCACCGACGCCGATCCGATGCGACGCAATTTCGAGGTGGTCGAAGAGGTCGCGACGAGCGTCGACAAGCAATGGGAGCAACCCTGGGGCGAACGGCGCTTCGTCACCGATCGCCACAACGAACTCGCGCTGACCTTCCGCGAGCGCGGTGCCGCCGCGCGGCAGATGACCGTGCGGATGCGCGTGTTCGACGACGGGCTCGGCTTCCGGATCGAGTTTCCCGAACAGGCGGGCCTGCCCGTCGCGCGGATCGCCGAGGAACTGACCGAGTTCCGCATCGCCAGCGACGGCGAGGCGTGGTCGATCCCGGCGGGCGACTGGAACCGCTACGAATATCTCTACGACCGTACCCCCGTGAGCGCGCTTTCGACCGTCCACACGCCGGTGACCATGGTGCTGGCGGACGGCACGCACCTCTCCTTCCACGAGGCGGCGCTGGTCGATTATGCGGGCATGTGGCTGCGGCGCATGGAAGGGACGCGGCTGCGCGCGCAGCTGGCCCCCTCCCCACGCGGGGCCAAGGTGGTGCGCGAGGGCGCGTTCCACACGCCGTGGCGCACGATCCAGATCGCCGACGGCCCCACCGGCCTGTTCGAGAGCACGCTGATCCTCAACCTCAACGAACCCAACAAACTCGGCGATGTCAGCTGGGTGGAACCGCACAAATATATCGGCATCTGGTGGGAGATGCATCTCGACCAGAGCAGCTGGGCGAGCGGGCCCAAGCACGGCGCGACCACCGCCAACGCCAAACGCCACATCGATTTCGCCGCAGAGCATGGCTTTCGCGGGGTGCTGATCGAGGGCTGGAATGTCGGTTGGGACGGCAACTGGTTCGGCAATGGCCGCGACTACAGTTTCACCCGCGCCTATCCCGACTTCGATATCGAGGCGCTGGCCGATTACGCCCGCGAACGCGGCGTGAGGATCATCGGCCACCACGAGACCGGCGGCAATATCGACGTGTACGAACGCCAGCTTGCCGATGCGATGGCCTTCTACAAGCGGCTCGGCATCGATGCGGTCAAGACCGGCTATGTCGCCGATGCGGGCGGCGTGATCGCGCCCGATGGCCAAGGCGGAGAGGTGTTCGTCTGGCATGACGGGCAGGAGCAGGTGAACCACCACCTGCGCGTCGTGAAGGAAGCGGCGCAGCACCGCATCGCGGTCAACCCGCACGAGCCGGTGAAGGACACCGGCCTACGGCGCACCTATCCCAACTGGGTCAGCCGCGAAGGCGCGCGCGGGGCGGAATACGATGCGTGGGCCTCGCCCAAGAACGGACCCGACCACGTTCCCGAACTGATCTTCACCCGCCTTCTTTCCGGCCCGATGGACTACACGCCCGGCGTGTTCTCGCTGAAGGGGCGCGACGCGAGCGAGCCGGACCTGCCCTCCACGCTGGCGCGGCAGCTGGCTTTCTATGTCGCGATCTATTCGCCGATCCAGATGGTCGCCGACCTGCCCGAGAATATCGCGGCCTTCCCGCA
>JAZBPE010000227.1:0-9385 GCA_036353345.1 Erythrobacter sp.
CGATGGAATCTACGTTTTGCGCGCTGATGATGCTCTGGTCGTTAAGCGTATTGCTATCAAGCCTGGTGGCCGGCAAATCACAATCGCCAGCGACAACCCAGCTTATCCAACTTGGCACGACATGGACCGATCTGAGGTGCACGTCGTCGGTCGGGTCATCTGGTTTGGCCGAGCCTTGTAATGGCAGGACTTGGGCCGGAAGCGGACTGTCCGGTAATAGTATTTGAATTATGGAAAGCGGTCGCGTTCCGTTGTTATTGGGTAACTCATTTCTGGCTTCGATTGCGTGGCGCTGGCTTTTAAAACCAGAAGCGAACGCCGACTACGTAGTTCGTCGCGCTCGGATCTTCGCCGGAAGCGCGAGCGTAATTCGCGCTTCCGGCCACCTTCCACTCCTGCTCGATGCCGATGTATGGGGCGAATTCACGGGCGAATTCGTAGCGCAGCCGCAGGCCGAGTTCGATGAAATCGAGACCGGCTCCGACACCTAGTTCAGGAATGTCCTGCGCGGACAGGTTCACCTCTGCGCGCGGTTGCAGGATGAGCCGCTGGGTGATGCGCTGGTCCAGTTCGGCTTCGACACGCGCCGTCAGATCGCCCTTGCTCGACAGGAATGCTGCCGCGTCGACCTCGAACATATAAGGCGCAAGACCCTGCACGCCGAAGACGGCATGGGTACGTTCGGGACCGGTCAGATCCTGCCGCACGCCGGCTTGCAAGTCCCACCACGGGCCAATCGCATGGCTCCACAGGCCTTGGATTTCAGCGGATTCGGGGCTTTCTCCGAATGTTCCTTCGCCCTCGCTCTTGAACCAGAACTTGTCGAGGTCGCCGCCGTAGTAGCCCTGCACGTCCCACAGGTATCCATCGCCGCCTTCCCGTGCGCGATACTCGGCGCGGTCGCCGTGGAACCAGAATACCTTAATCCCGCCGTTCTCGGCACGCAGGGCATCGCGCGAGGCGCGCATTGCATCTGCGCCCCAGATAGCATCGGCAGCGCGAGGCGGTCCGGATCCTGCCGAAGCCGGAGGCGGTTCTTGGGGAATGGGGGTCATGTCCATGGTGCCATGATCCATGGCTCCGTGATCCATCGCCCCGTGGTCCACCGTCCCGTGATCCATCGCCTGATGGTTCATCGGTGTTTGGCCGGACGACTGCATTCCTTCATGGCCCATCGCCGCGTGGTCCATGTTTTCCATGGTAGAATGGTCCATTGCCGGCATCTGGCTATGATCCATAGCTGAATGGTCCATGGTGGAATGGTCCATCACCTCCGTCTGGCTATGGTTCATCTGCGAATGATCCATGCCGGCGTGGCTTTCGTGTCCTGGGGCGGATTGCGCAGTGGGCGCACAGGCTCCTTCAGGCACCGGATGGCCCATGGCGCGATGGCGTGCGGCTTCCTTTTCGCATTCGGTCTGGGCAGGAGATTGCGCAACCGGCATCGCGTGCCCGGAATGATCCTGTGCGATAGCGGGGGTGGCGGCGCTCGCGAGGAGCATGGCGACGATCAGGCGCATCAGTCTTCTCCCACCCGCTTCACATCGAGTGCCGAAGGCGGCTTTGCGACCGTCACGATCTGAAACATGCCCGAATGCATGTGGTAGAGCAGGTGGCAATGGAAGGCCCAGTCGCCCTCCTCATCGGCAGTAAGGTCGAAGGTCGCGCTGCCGCCGGGCTGGACGATCACCGTGTGCTTCTGCGGCTGGCGATCGGCAGGCGCGCCGTTGACCAGCTCAAAGAAATGCCCGTGCAAATGGATCGGGTGGGCCATCATCGTGTCGTTGACCAACTTCACCCGGACCCTTTCGTTGTAGGCAAAACGGATCGGATCGTCGCTCACGGCGGTGAATTTCTTGCCGTCGAACGACCACATATAGCGTTCCATGTTGCCGGTTAGGTGGATCTCCATGCTCCGTGACGGGCGGCGCAGATCGTCATTCGGCTCGAGCGCGACGAGATCCTTGTAGGTGAGAACCTTGTGCGGCACCGTATCCAAACCGATTCCGGGCTCGCCCATGCGATCGACCGGGTTCATTGCGACCATGTCGATGCCGGGCCCGACCTTCACACTGGGCGGCAGCAGGGACGTGTCGCGCATATTCATGCCGCTCATATCCATGCTTCCCATGTCCATTCCGGCCGTATTGCCGGCGGTCCCGCCATGCGAAGACATGTCGTGGCCCATGGCCGAATGGTCCATGCCGGCCATGTCGCCGCCGCCATGGTCCATTCCGCCGGATCCGTGGTTCATGCCCATGTCCGCCATCGTCAGCAGAGGCGGATCGCGCAAGGGAGGGACATTCGCACGCGCGCCAGGGCGCGATGCGAGGGTCGCCACCGCCATGCCCGACCGGTCCATGCTTTCGGCCACGATCGTGCGGGCTTCACCAGTCGGCTCGACGACGATGTCGTAGGTTTCAGCCGTGCCGATCTGGAATTCCTCGACCTCGACGGGGCGCACGTTCTGGCCGTCGGCGCCGACCACCCAGAACCTCACGCCCGGAATGCGGACGTTAAAGAAGGTCATGGCGCTGCCGTTGATGACCCGCAGCCGCACCCGCTCGCCGGGATTGAACAGGAATTCGAGCCCCTCTTCCGGACCGCGCCCGTTGGCGAGATAGGTATAGGTGGATCCCGTCACGTCGAGGATGTCGGTCGCCATCATGCGCATGCGCGCCCACATCCGCCGGTCTTCGCCCGACAGTGGATAGTCATCCGTCCAAGTGTTCTGCTGGTAATTGAAGTAGCCTTCGCCCTTCTTCAGCTTGTCCATGATCGTGTGCGGGTGAAGCGGGGTGAAATCGCTCAGGAGCAGCACGTAATCGCGGTCCGCCTGCACGGCATCCGTGCCGGAAGGTTCGACGACGATCGGGCCGTAATGCCCGGCCTGTTCCTGCAACCCCGAATGGCTATGCCACCAGTAGGTGCCGTGCTGGCGAAGCGCAGGGATATCGTAGACGAAGGTCTCGCCCGGCTTGATCCCGGGAAAGCTGACGCCGGGAACGCCGTCGTACTGGAACGGCAGCAGCAGCCCGTGCCAGTGGATCGAGCTATCCTCGTCGAGCGTGTTGGTAACGGCGATGCGGACCGACTCGGCTTCACGTAGGCGCACCAGCGGGCCAGGCACGCTTCCGTTCACGGTGACCGCATGTCCGCGTCGGCCCTGGACTACGCGCGGACCTTCCCCAATTGTGAGAGCGATTTCCCGGCCCGATACTTCGTCGAAACCAGCGCGGATGGGGCCGCCGCCGTGCAGGTCGGCGCCGCGGGCCCATGCCGGGATGGCCAGCGCACCTGCGCTAAGCGCTCCGGCCCCTAAAAGTCGACGACGCGAAACCAGCAATTCACTCATGGGTCTTGCAACTCCTTCGCCGGCTGACATATATACCCCCCTAGAGTATTGCAAGATACCCCGGACGGTATCTTCCTAATTGGAGTGCTAAGCGTGTCAGCAACCGATGGTTCCCGCATCATCAATCGTCTTCGCAGGATTGAGGGCCAAGTGCGCGGGGTGGCGCAGATGATCGAGGACGATCGCTATTGCATCGACGTTCTGAACCAGGTTCAGGCGATCAAGGCTGCTCTTGGCCGTGCCGAGAGCGAAATCCTGAAGCGGCATGCCGCGTGCTGCGTGGCCGAAGCTATCGCCAGTGGTGATGCCGACGAGCAGAAGCAGAAGTTCGGCGAACTGGTCGACCTGTTCGAGAAAGCGAAACGGTGAACTGCGTCCTTAACCTCGTCGCTGGTTTTTTTCTCCTATTCTCGGCGACGATTGGGCTCGCGCATGGCGACGAGAAGCATGGGGAGGAGGCGAAGCGTCCTGCTTCAACCGCTGCGGTCGTTTCTCAGCCCGATGACGATATTGATCTGATGGGCAGCGCCGCAGTTTCCGACAAAACCATCCAAGGCCATGATGCCGAGCAAGTCGAGAGTGATGGCATCGCTGGCGCCCTCAAGAGCCTGCACCCGGCAACGGTCCACTTCCCGATCGCGCTTTTGCTGATGGCGACGCTCACCGAACTGTTCGTAATGGCGCGCCGCACTCCCGAATGCGAAACCGCCGTCAAGATCATGATCTACGGTGGCGCTGCGGGCGCTGTCGTTGCGGCCCTGTTCGGGTGGATACACACCGGACTGTGGTTCGGCGGCGATATCGTCATGCAGCTTCACCGCTGGAACGGAATGCTGATCGCGGCCCTCGGCTTGGTGGCAGCTTGGATCGCGTCCCGAAATCCGCAATCGCGGCTTGCTCTACGCCTCACGCTATTCGCGGTTGCGGCACTGCTCATCGCTCAAGGCTACATGGGCGGCGAGCTGGCTCATGGCCTCAATCACCTCAAACTCTGAAGGAGCTTGCCATGCGTTTCAATTCTCTCGCCTTCTACGGCAAGTCATTGGTTGTGCCCGCGCTCCTGCTTGCGCTGGCAGCGTGCGGCGATGCCGCCACTCCGGTGGAAGAGCAAACTCCGGCAGCCGAGGCGGCTGTCGCCACCCCGGCTCTGGTCGCTTCCGAGCCGGTTGCCGAACCGGTATCCGAGCCGACGACCGATGCACCAGTCGCGGAGTTGGTTCAGCAGCCGGCGAGCACTCGCGCGCCTGCGAAGGGCCAGCGCAGGACCACGCTGGCATCTGTCGCGACCCCCACGCCGACGGCTACCGCAACACCCGCCGCAGATCCGCATGCCGGTCACGACACGTCGACAATGCCCGACGAACAGATGAAAGCAATGGGACACAATTGATGCGCCTGAACACTAATCCGACCCGCCGCCCGATACTTCCCGTTATCGGCACCATCCTGCTGGCCGCGTGCACCACTGCCGCACAGGCCGCCGAGATAACCATGTATCGCGATCCCAATTGCGGCTGCTGCCTCGCCTGGGCCGATCATATGGAACAGGGCGATAAGCACGATGTCACTTCGGTCGATCATCCCGATATGGGCGCGGTCAAGGCTGAGAACGGCGTGCCGAATGATCTGCGATCGTGCCACACCGCCATCGTCGAAGGATATGTGATCGAAGGCCACGTCCCTGCCGCCGATATCGAGCGCCTGCTGGCGGAACGCCCCGCCGGGGTCACCGGCCTCGCCGTCGCCGGTATGCCGATGGGATCGCCCGGCATGGAGCATGGCGACCACCGCCAGGCCTATCAGGTCATCGCCTTCGGGCCGGAGGGCCGCAGCGTCTGGGCAAATTATCCTGCCAATGACGGGAGGGCATCGTGAGCGATCGCGGCACATCCGCCAAAAAAGCCACCGTCTACCGGATGGTGATGCCCGAGCATGTCTGTCCCTATGGCCTCAAGACCGTCGACCTGTTGAAGCGCGAAGGCTTCGAGATCGAGGACCATCATCTCGAAACGCGCGAGGAGACCGACGCCTTCAAGGAAAAGCACGGCGTCAAGACGACACCGCAGACCTTTATCGCTGGCGAGCGCATCGGCGGGTATGACGATCTGCGCGAGTATTTCGGCAAATCGGTCAAGAAGGAGGACGAGACCAGCTATCAGCCGGTAATCGCCATTTTCGGCGTCGCCTTCCTGCTCGGCCTCGCGATAAGCTGGTATGTGTTCGACACGATCTTCACCGTGCAGGCGGTGGAATGGTTCGTCAGCCTGTCGATGGCTTTACTCGCGATCCAGAAATTGCAGGACGTCCGCAGCTTCTCGACCATGTTCCTGAATTACGACCTCCTGGCGCGTCGCTGGGTGCGGTACGGCTTCATCTATCCCTTCGGCGAGGCGCTGGCGGGCATATTGATGGTTGCCCATGCTTTGCCGATCGTTTCGATCCCGATTTCGCTCTTCATCGGCACCATCGGCGCGGTCAGCGTGTTCAAGGCGGTCTACATAGACAAGCGTGAACTTAAATGCGCCTGCGTCGGCGGCAGCAGCAATGTGCCATTGGGCTTCGTTTCGCTGACCGAAAACCTGCTTATGATCGGCATGGGCCTGTGGATGGGTGCCAAGGCATTGGGCTGGATCGTGCTTTGATCGGGGGGCTGTGCCGCCAAGTTGCACCGCCCAATACGTCTATAGAACGATGAACCAACAGGAGGATTGAATGTCCGACAATCACAACGCGGATCACCAAGAGCACGGTGGTGGAGGCAACTACTGGCGCTTCATGGCGATGGTAGCGACGTCTACCGCGATCATGTTCGGCCTGATGTACCTCAACACTTTCGAACTCAGCCACGTATTCTGGAGCGAAACGCGCTTCTGGATGACCTTCGTTATGGGCGGCATGATGATGATCGTCATGCTCCTCTTCATGTGGGGCATGTACAAGGACAAGACCAAGAACTTCATCATCCTGGGCGTTGGCGCGCTGGTTTTCGCGGTGGCGCTGTGGCTGGTACGCAGCCAGGCGACCGTCAACGACGAAGAATACATGTCGGCGATGATCCCGCATCATTCGATCGCAATCATGACGAGCGCCCGGGCTGAGATCACCGATCCGCGTGTTCGCAAGCTGGCGGACTCGATCATCGAGGCGCAGGTCAAGGAAATCGCCGAGATGGAACTTTTGCTCAAGGATATAGAGCAAAACGGCGAAATGGGCGACGGCACGCCTATCCCCGCGCGCACCACCGCGCTCACGCCAAAACTCCGGCAAGAGGCAGAGCAAGTCGTTGAGCGGCCGCTGTCTCCGGAAGTACGTGGCGCAATTTCGGACGCAGATTGACCGCCCTTACATGAGCAGGGGTGTCGTTGGTCGCAAAGTTGGCCAGCGGCGGGAAGGCATAAGCTTGGAATTTGTAATTATGGCCCACGTCCGAACTAAAATAGTTGTTACGAATTAGGCCGGGAATGGCGGCTTACGAGTAGCAGGCATCGTGGGCTGAATGACCGAGATGAGGGCGCATTGCTGCCGTCGGCCTGCCTGACTGATCGGCAGATTTCTGGGCGAAAGCTCTGTCGTCTGAAGGACCGGCAATGGTTCTTTGAAGTGACGACTGCTCACGCTTTATGCGCGGCAAACCCTACCCGTGATGTGCAATGGCATATAATGCATAGTGCATATATGCCATTGCATATCGCTATTGCCTTTCTCAACGATCATGGTATATGCTACAACAGATAAACGTCGATCAACATATGCAGAAACATATTTATGAGCACGGCAATCGAGGACATCGCCGCAAGCATCAAAGCGGCACGGATAGCAAAAGGCTTTACCCAGAAACAGCTGGGTGAACGGGTAGGCTTGCCCCAAAGCCACATCTCCAAAATCGAAGGCGGGAATGTAGACCTACAGATTTCCAGCCTTGTCGAAATAGCGCGCGCGCTCGACCTCGAGCTGAAGCTTGTGCCTCGAAAGACCGTACCGGCGATCGAAGGCGTTTTGCGATCACAGCGCGAAAGAAGCGAGACAAGCCGAACGCTCGCAACGATTGCCGAAACCAACCGGTTCGCCGAGCGAGTACGGGAGAGCTATCCGAGCGTCACCGAAGTGACCGAGCTTCAAAGCGCACTCAAAGATATCCAGGGCGTTAATTTCACTCCCGAAACGCTCAAAGCCATCGAGCAAGCCTTGCAGCCCGTCGCTCATCTGAAAAAGCATCTCCAGGATCTCGGCTGGGCGCTTGAGCAGCAAGAGGGAAGGAAGAAACTCGCCCAACAGGTCGCGGCATCCACACGGGCACTCCAACACGTCAGAAACCTGCAGGTTCACGCAATCGATCGAGGTAGTGCCTCCAGACGGCCTGCTTACCGGCTTGAGGACGACGCCACATGATCGACGCAGCGGCTCTCGATATCTTTCTGGGTAAGACGCGCGTTGGAACGATTGCGCGCCTCGATGGAGATGCGAGCATCTTCACATTCGACGAAGTCTACCTTGCCGACCAGGAGCGGCCGACGCTGTCGCTGGCCTACAAGGACTCGAACGGCGAAATCATTGCGGAGACACGCAGCTATCGAACGAAGATCGAGCCGTTCTTCTCCAACCTCCTTCCCGAAGGAACGCTTCGCGACTACCTGGCTCGCCGCGCGGGCGTGAAAGCCGTGCGCGAGTACAAGCTTCTCGCACAGCTCGGGCACGATCTTCCCGGCGCAGTGCGCGCCGTCGCCGTCGATGCCGAGGAAACGGAGGCCGACGAGCTAGATGAAGAAGCGGCGGGGAAGCAGGCAGAGCGCGCGCTGCGCTTCTCGCTTGCCGGCGTGCAACTCAAATTCTCGGCTATCAAAGCCCAGGGCAAGAATGGCGGACTGACGATCCCAGTCACAGGCAGCGGCGGCGACTGGATCGTCAAGCTGCCCTCTGCGAGACATCCGGACGTGCCCGAGGCTGAATTCGCAGCGATGAAACTTGCAGCCAAGATCGGGATCGACGTACCTGATATCGACCTTGTTCCGCTCGATCAGATCGATGGCATACCCGAAGGTATCACCCGCTACGGAAAATCCGCTCTTGCCATCCGGCGCTTTGACCGGGGGGAAGAGGGGCCCGTGCACACCGAAGACTTCGCCCAGGTGTTCGGTGTCTTTGCAGACGATAAATACGAGAATGCGAGCTACCGCCAGATTCTCAGTGTCCTGGCGATCGAGACCGACGAACAAAGCGTGGTCGAATTCGTCCGCCGGCTTACCTACTCGGTGCTGATCGGGAATGGCGACATGCATCTCAAGAACTGGTCATTGATTTATCCGGACCGGCGCAACGCGCTGCTGGCACCTGCCTATGACCTGCTTTCGACGCTCGCCTATATCCCAGGCGACGATGCTGCGCTCAAATTTGATCGCTCGCGCGAGTGGGCGTCCTACACCTATGATGTACTCGAGACGATCGCCGACAAGGCAAGGCTGCCTGCCAAGCTGATCACCGCGACAGCGAAGGATGTCGTTGCACGGTTCGACGACGCCTGGAGCAGCGAAAGCGGACACCTGCCCTTCCCCGATGACGTGCGAAGCGCGATCGAGAGGCATCGCAAAACTCTAGCGATCTGAGAGCGGTTCCGAAATCCGGCCGTTCGCGCGTAAGCACCACCTGGACCAACTGCCTGGCCCAATTCGTCAGAAAATCTGGTACATAGCGGCCCTTCAGATCCCGAAGTCCAGTGTCTTGCTCTTGCTTCGGGCGAGTTCCTTTTCGGCCTTGTTGGCCTCTTCCGGTTTTGGCCGATCAAGTTCGCCGTTATTCTTTTCTGTCGGGGTCACCTGTGCGGTGACCTCGAGGGCCGAGGCCTTCTCGCCTTTGTTGCGTGCCACGGCTGCTCCGAGCCTGTCCGAACTGTCGACGACCAGTGTCAGGTGATCGCGAAGCCTCGTGATCGTCACCAGGAACGTCTTCTGGTTCGACAGGTTGCGCTCGCGGCTGTCCATGACGGCTATGCCGCGATCGGATGTCAGACCCTGCGCCATGTGGGCGTTGAGCGCA
>JAZBPE010000228.1:0-7229 GCA_036353345.1 Erythrobacter sp.
CCCCGTCACTGAGAATGTCAACGGACCACCATTGTGAGAATGCGGTCGCCCTGCCCCGCTTGGTTGCGCGGGCTCGCTCGACGCGATCCTCGACGCGTCCGCTGATCGACCGGCTTACGGACGCAGCCCGGAGCGAAGGTTCATTCATGTATCGATGCTGCGGTGCCGCACCTCAAGGCAGTCCAAATGTTTTCGCGGGAAGCCGACGAAGCGGCTTCGTACATACTTGAGCGGCGTCACGGCTCCATAGCAAATATGCCACCTTCGACAATGCGCGAATTCTAATTGAGCGAATCAATCTGCACCTGAACGCGGGTTCGATGGGGTACCCACTCCTCTCTCGAAAAAGCATGGTGGAAGTTGAAGCAATTTTCCGAGGTCTATCCGGGCGCCGCTCCGATAATTTCAATTCCGGTCGCGCGAGCGATTTCCCGGAGGGATAGCGCCGGAATATCCATCCCGACGAGCGTCTCGCGACGCTCCGCAATCCATGCCCGACATGCATCCTGATCGAACATGTCCCGCGCAATTTGCTCGTAGAGGAGGGTGGCTGTCGTCCGGGAAAGACCGAGCTCGATCAACGAGAGCAACGTCATAGAGGAGACGCCGAACTCGAGTGCGATCCCTAGGTCGAGTTCGTCGCCAATCATGCCGGATTGCCCAATCTCATGCAGGTGAATACGAAGCACGTCCATGTAGGCCGTCAAGTATTTCGGGGCTCGGAAGCGCGCGATGGTCTCAACATGTTGCATGGTCTCTCGAATGATCCGCGCCGGGTTGGCAGGCTTTGAAAGACCGGCATTGTAGTTCAATTGGCCGGCTATAATTCGAGATAGGGGCAAACCCCTCAGCCATTCGAGAATGATGACGGCAAAAAATCGTGTGGCCTTCGCTGTCCAGAATGCGGGGAAGAGATGCTCTTGGACCCTGACCATCGCCGCCACGAGCGTAGAATAGGCGTCGTCACTCGTCGGGGGCGACGGGATCAAGTCCTCCGCATCACCGTCCCAAGCACGGAACGCGTTGAGAAGCCGCTGCAGGCCGATTGCCGAGACCCCCGGGTGACGCTGTAGCATATTCGTATCGAACTCGTTCCCTTGGAGGGCCGAAGCCGCCACGGCATCGAGGCGTTCCACGAACGCATCGTCCCGGTCAGCCATCAATGGCAGCCCGACGATCGATCCGCGTGCCACTCGGCTCGCGAGCAGGTAGGCCGTCAACAGTTCGAGGCGTTCGGCCTCCTGCGTGCGCAGGCGATCTGTCGCGATCGTCGGCCGTGTCTCGAGAAACTCGATCACCGGCTCTCGCTGTTCGAGCACGGCGTCCGTCTCCCGGACTATTCGATAACGCGCACGCTCGGGGACACCCGACGGCCACTGGTTCTCGTCTTTAGCATCCAAGCACACGATGTTACCCTGAAACTCGTTACCCCACCGGCCCGCGCGACCGGCGAGGTTCCAGAAGTCGTGGGGCGTCATCGGTGTGGAGTTGCCCTTCTTCGGACCGCGTACGACGATGGTTCGGCATGACAGGTTCACGCCTTCCACGAGCGTCGACGTGCAGACCAAGTACCGGAGCTTGCCCTCCCGGAAGTGCCGTTCGAGTTCTGCGCGGACCAGACTCGGCATGTTGCCGTAGTGGAACCCCACCCCACGCCGTACTACCTCAGCCAATCGAAAGCTCGGATGAACGGCTTTCTTCACAAGATGTGACAAGGCCTCGAGGGCCGGGTCGTCGACCTCGTCCTGCAGGTCGTGGATCAGTCCAGCCGTCTTCTCGGCGGCGCTTGCTCCATTGCAGTAGACGAGAACGCCACCCTTTGCGCCGAGCGCATCAGCAACGAAGGCGAGCCTTTTGTTTCCAACGCTGCCGGGCGCGCTGGCGAGACCAATCTCGCCAAGACTGATCTCAATCCCTTCGTGCGCGAGCTGCATCTCCCAGATCTTCGGCTTGCCGCGTTTTTGACGGACAAGGAGAAGGTTCTGGAGCACCGTCGGCGTGCTGCTATCGACCACCTCCTTTGTTCGACCCTCAGGGGTGTCGGTCAGCAGGATCTCGGGGTTTTCGGTAGACGGGCTGACGAAGACGACACGCATCTTTGGATTCGATCGCGTTAGACGCTCAATGGCGTCCTGTAGGATCACGCCGCGTTGCTCGTCACCAATCTTATGGGCTTCGTCCACGATCAACAGCGCGGCTTGCACGCCGCCCTCAACATGATTGGCTAGGAGATGGATGCGCTCCTGAGTGAGAACAAAGACCATTGAGCGACCTTCCTCTTGCGCCGCCCGATATTTCTCTTCGAGCGGCAAGGTCGTGATTTCGATCTCCTCGATCCCTAAATCCTTCAGATGAGAGCGAAGCTCGCTCTCGATCTCTCCAACCAGCGCACGCGTGGGCGCGAGGTAGATCACGACGCCGGGTTCTCGCCCAATCCACTCGATAAGCCATTGCAAAACTAGCCAAGTTTTCCCTGACGCGGTAGGAGCTGAGGCAGAAACCCATGCCCCCTCAGTCTCTGCAGCGTTCCAGAACGCCTTCTGGAAGCCGTTGACCGAGAGCCGGTCGCCCTGACCCTTCCGCAGAATTGACCCGTCGACCCGGCGGCGCATGGCTTCGAGCCGCAACCCGAAGCCGAGACGGTCCTCTAAACCACCTTCAATGAGATCGCGGTTCACAGCCAAGGCGACGGATCGCGCATTGGACAGCTTATCGAAGAGAACGGCCCCCGCATCACGGACGTCGGGACGATCCGACAGGATCACCGCGCCGGTCGCGATCCGCAGGGCAGCCTCCTGTGTCGGACGTGCCAGGGACTGCGCCAAAATACTCCCCGCGAGAATCAGACGGGACCAGTCCAACTCTTCGTGGGGGGGAGGTCCGAGGGCCTCTTCGAATTCTTTTCGCGCAATCCTGACGGCAAGCCGCTCGAGCTCATTGCCGATGCCCTCGGTCAGTAGCCAGCCGAAGAACGCTTCGCTCATTCCGTTATCCCAAGAGCTTCGCGAAACGCCGCCCTGAAGCCATCCGCTGACGGCAAAGGCACGAGAAGGAACTCGATCTCGAAGCGCTCGAGCCGTTCTGAGGCGAGGCGGCGCCCGACGCTCGAGGCCCATCTGTCGAGACCCAGCTTGGCTGCGTCCAAGACGTCCTGCGCAACCTTGTTAACACCGTTGCCGGGGTAGAAGTCTGCATCGAAGCCGACCAGCGCGATGCCGCAGTACTGGACCGTGTTGGAAAGTGGAGAAGACCGATCGAACCGCCGTTTCAGTGCTTCGGTGAACGTAGCGTTGCCGAAATCCACATGATCACGCAGGAGCAGCAGATCTTCCTCCCGCTCGGCCTGTTCCGACTCTTCCTGCAGCAGGAACGGCGACATCGAACTCAGGCAGTCCCGGATGGCGCTTGTGGCGTCGCCATAAATCTTGCTCTCTCCCCAGAAGAGCTTGAGCGTCCCGTCGTTGGCCATGGTTGCATGTACGCCATCTGCGCCGTTGTAGTGATGCCGACGATCCGTCTTCAGCGACATCTTAGAGAAGATCTGCGGGATGCCGAGATACTGCTCAGCGAGGATATAAAGGAGAAGTTCTCCCCCCTCACCGCTCTTTACGAGGTCGGTGAAGAGGCCCCTGGCCTCCTCGTATAATTCCGTGGTCGCGCGCGAGCTTCGTTGCCGCATGTCCCTCTCCCGCGCCTCTTGGGCTCGAGACCGCGGGATGGCGTAGTCGAGGATCGCCCCTCGCATGAATTCGGCAAGGCGCTTCGGCTTGACCCGTCCGTTCGCATCGACCGCCATGCAGTGGCAGTGGAGAGAAGCCCCGCAGTTCTCGATTGCCACCTCGTGCTCGACGGCCGTGAGATGCACCGCAAGCGCATCAGGGTCGCTGACGATCGATTGATGGAAATCCTCCGGTGTCATTCTCTCGGCATGGCCTTTATCGACGTACCCCGCCACTCTCGTGTCATCAGACGAATGTCCGGTACCGATGCAGCACGGCGGCCGCATGAACCAAGCCCTGCCCTTCCATCTTGCGTATCAGCCCGTCCGCATCGAGTTGGGGATGCCGCAGGCGCTCGCGCATCCGACGTATGGCCTCGACCCCTGCCGCACCGTCGAGGTCAAGGCAGTCGGCAATAAATCCATCAGCCGTGACGGGCTCGATCTCCCAAGCCTCGAGGGCGCCGGTTGGGAAGTCCTTCACGTTGTCGGTGACGATCACGTCCGCCTTCGCGCCGATTGCCGCGGCGAGGACATGCACGTCGCCCGGGTCCGGCAGGGCGAGATGCTCTTCGATCGCGCGATCGTGGAGCACCATCGCCTCCGGGAAGGCCGCGACCATCACGGCGCGCTGCCGTGCCGTATCGGCTTTCCCTTCGGTAATCTTCGCAATGGTCCGTTCGGTTTCGTCGAGGATTGCAGCGCTCCAGCGCAGTCGGAAGAGCCCGGCCTCGGCGAGGCTCAGGATCAGGTTGCGCCGCAGCGCGCCGCCTAGGACGCAGGCATCGACCAGCGCCGTGAACCGATCCCCTCGCCGCATCAGATGAGGTCGGCATCCAGACGCGCGAGTTCGTCCAGAGCTTTGCTCCGATCCGCATCCCGCCGGTCGCGGTAAGCGAAGAGGTCCTCGGCCCGGACGCGCCGGTGACGCCCCACCTTATGGTGCGGGATCTGGCCCTCCTCCAGCAGCTTGATCAGGAAGGGCCGCGAGACGTTCAGATGGTCGGCTGCCTGCTTCGTCGTGAGCTCAGCCTCAAGCGGCACGAGCGTGAACCCACGACCATCCGCGACGAGCCGCAGGAGTTCGAGCAGCGATGCCGACAGCGCAGGCGCAAGCGTGACCGGCGTCCGCTGGCCCTTCGCATCGGCGAGTTCGAGCTCGACCTGCCCATCCTCTTTCGCTTGCGAGGCGAGGATGGTCAGCAGTTGCTCGGCGCCCCGCACCTCGATCTGATCGGGGAGCCGGTCATCGAAACTTTCCTGGCGCAGCGCGGGCATGATGGAAGCCTCCTCTTGGTGATGGATCACTACATAGGCCTCCATCGCTATAAACGCAATAAGTTAAATAAGTGCAACGAGCGCAGACGGCGCGCTCGCTGACTTCTCGATCACTCTGCCGCTTGCGCCCCGGCCTCTGCTTCGAGGCGCAGCGGTGGCAGGGCGTCGACAATCTTCATCGTCTCCAGGCTCACCGTGATCACCCGGCGCAGGAGGGTCAGCGGGTATGCTGGATCGCCCATCGTCTCGATGGCGAAGCGGTTGGCGTCGTTTACGATGTCGCTACCCTTCTTCTTCACCGGATCGTAGGTGTCCCTCGTGACCGACTGGCGCTCCATGACGTGCTCGATCGCGCTCTTGCCGTTCACCACGTAGCGATAGGCCGCCTCGGGGACGTCCGTCAGGGTGATGTGGTCGTTGTAATGGATCGTGATGCGGTCCTGGTTCGGGCGCTTGCCGCCGAAACGCATCTTCTTCACGCGGTAGAAGGCCTCCGGGTCGTCCACGACCCAGGTGCGGGGATCGCCCTCGCGATAGGTAACGGGGTGGGGCTCCACGTCCTCGTAGTCGACATGCAGGTCCGCCAGCGCACGGCCAGCATCGCGGAAGGCGCGGTAGTCTTCCAGCGAGGCGACGGCGGGGATGCGCGGAAGGGCCTTCTTGAGGTTGTCGGCGTACCGGGTCCGGTAGTCGGGCGCATGCAGTAGGCCGTAGACGTAGTGGAACAGATCCTCCTTGGTGATCGCCTCACCGGGCCAGACGGCCTGGAAGTGGGCGAGCCCCTTGTCGGTGATCCCGTCGCGGCGGACGAAGCCGGGACCATCCGGACTGGGGAAGAGGTCGGGGGTGTCACCGTCCTCCTTGGCAAGCTCGTAGTAGTGCAGCGGGAAGCACTGGGAGCCGCCCTTTGCCGCTACGAACTCGAGGTCAGGAACTGCATCGACAATCAGACAAGAGAATTCCGTCGTATTTCCGGGCGCCGGTACGCAGATTAGTCTGTTATCTGTTTCGAGCGTTGGGAACAGCCTCGGAAGCTGGCCCCGCTCTTCATTCAGCCTCGGATGGTACAGAAAATGGCGTAGAGTGAAGGGCCGGTATCTAAGTATCCCGAACTCCCCGTCCTCAACGCTTACTTCACGGCCTGCTTCGACTTCCTGCTTGAGCTTGCGCGTCCATGATACTCTTCGGGAGTCAGCAACGAGCGAACCACCCTTCCGCAGCTGCTCTAGGCTCTCTTCTATTGCCTCACTGGTCGTCGTAAGATTCTTTTGAAGGGCGACCGGACAACTGTTGATGACCCATGCGCCACGCCCTGTAGACACTCCGTGCGAGTAGACATCGAAGAGGGTTGGCCCTGCATTCTTCTTCTTAGTTCCAATCTGCATGTGCTGATCGAATGACAGATCACGCTTATTAAGGAAGTCTCCGAAACTATCGGGGCGAATAGTTGTCCAGGCCCCACTGGCTTCAATACCACCGCTACTGCCAAACTCTCGCACGAGGCGAAGTTTGTCGTCCCGCGTAAGGTAGTCGCCAATGTCGTGATAGTGGATGGCCCCAGTTGCTTCCGCACCTGGGCGCTTCGTGAGAACAGAGATCGCGATCGGCGCGCGAGAACCTGAGTCGAAGACCTTGCCACCTTCGCGTTTGGATCGCTCGCCCTGCGTCCGCTGGTTGCCCTTCAGATCGACGATCCGGACATCGCTGAACTCTTCGACCAAGCACCGGCGTAGGCCAGCAGCGGTCTTACCGTCGAGGAAGCCCCCGTTCGTCACGAAGGCGATAACGCCTCCATCTTCACCCAACCGGTCCGACGCCCACCGAATTGCTCGAATGTAGTTGTTGTATAGGCCGTTCACGAGCGTGGCCTCAGTGCGCGCCGCGTAGGTCTCTCGAATGCGGCCGTCCAACTTTGGATACTCGACCTTGTCGTCCTCGCTGTTCCCGTCCTCCTCGCCGACGACGTAGGGCGGGTTCCCCACGATCACCCGGATGTCGAGCTCGCGCTGGCGCGTCCGCCGCTCGGCATTGTCGGGCAGCAGGTCGTCGTGCCGGTCCGGGTGCTCGTGCAGCGCGAAGGTGTCGGTCAACAGGATGCCGCAGAAGGGCTCGTACGCCCCCTGCCTGTCCGCCTCGCCCACGAGGTCGGCATAGACCGTCTCGATGTTGATCGCCGCGATGTAGTAGGCGAGCAGGATGATCTCGTTGGCGTGCAGCTCCTCGCGGTACTTGC
>JAZBPE010000002.1:0-113951 GCA_036353345.1 Erythrobacter sp.
CATGATCGCCTGCCGCGCGGATTTCCCGCGATCCTCGCGCTGCAGGTGGAGGATCACTATGTTCGGGCGATTGCCGCCGAGCGCAGCGAAATGGTTTTGATGTCCTTGAGCGATGCCATCGCGGAGATGGCCGAAGACGTGGGCGAACAGGTCCATCGCAGCTGGTGGGTTGCCCGCAGTGCGGTTGCCGGTCACCGGCGTGTGGGGCGCGATGTGCGCCTCGTCCTGATCAATGGCAGCGAAGCGCCCGTCAGCCGCGCGATGGCGCCGACCTTGCGCGCGAAAGGCTGGTTCTAGCGCCCGACAGTGAGGCTGGCGAAGATCGTGAAATAGTCTGCGCGGCCATCGTTTGTTGCGGGCACGCCCCATACAACGGAATACAGCATGGAACCCTCCCCCGGCGCGGGCACGGTCACGATACCATCGGCGCTCGTCGTAGCGCCTTGCGGTGACCCCGTTCCATCAAGCGCGCCCGCATTGACCAGCGCCCCTTCGAGCGGCTCGCCACGCCACAGCACTTGTAGCTCCAGCGGAGCGCCTTCTCCCAGCGCGAAGGGGTTTTGCCGCGGCACGATCTCCAGCGTCTGGCCGATCGGGCGCGTCACGTTCGGCGTCATGCGGTCACCGATCTGGAGAAGCGCCTTTGCGCGCCGCGCATAAAGTTCGGTGCCGTTCGCCCCATCACCGCGCGCGTTTCGGTCTGCAGCGATCGCGGTCAGACCTTCATGCGCAACGTAGCGATCGAAGCGCTCTGCCTCCAGGTCGGAGAAGCTGGGATTGCTGGCGAAAGCGAGGATATAGCTGCCAGGCGGCGGCGCCTGGATCCGCGCGCTTCCCGGCTCGCCCTCCGCGGTCGTGCGAACGGCGCGCTGCATGTCTGCGGTGCCGTCCGGGCCGAAAAGCCTGAGCGCCGCGATGCGCTCCCAGTGAAGGCCCCAGTCGGCGACGTCGCGCGCGCCGTCCGAGACATCGCCAACCTTGAAGCCGACAATGATCTCCTCACCCGGTTCGGGCGTGTGATCAGCAGGCTCAAGCCAGAAGGAATGCGCGTGAGCCGCAGTCGCGAGCGCGAGGGTCAATGCGGCAATCGCAGTCCGCAGCATCAGGCCTGTTCCTCCACACGGCGCGCGGCAAGCGCGCCTTCGCTTTCTTCCATCAGCGCCGCGATGATCTCGGCAACCGGTTCCTCGCGCTTGACCATGCCGACCGATTGCCCGGCCATCAGCGACCCGGTTTCGACGTCGCCATCGATGACCGCGCGGCGAAGCGCTCCGGCCCAGTAATGTTCGACCTGCAACTGCGCCTCTGCCATCGCGATCTCTTCACGGTCGAGAACGCCCGCTATCTCGCGCTGCTTGTCAGTGAACTCTTGCGCGCCCTTGTTCTTCAACGCGCGCACCGGAATCACCGGAAGGCGCGGATCGACCTGCACCGAAGCGATCGCATCGCGGGCCGAGGCGCGGAAGAAGGCTTTCTTGAAATCGGGATGCGCAATGCTTTCCACAGCGCAGGCGAACCGCGTGCCAAGCTGTACGCCGCACGCACCCATTTCGAGGTAGCCTGCAATCGCTTCCCCTCGCCCAATGCCGCCGGCCACGAAAACGAGGTGGTCCTCGCTCAACTCAGGCAGCATCTCCTGCGCGAGCACGCTCGTCGAAACAGGGCCAATATGGCCGCCTGCCTCCATGCCCTCAATCACCAGCGCATCAGCCCCGGAGCGCAGCAGCTTCTTCGCCAGCGAAAGCGTGGGGGCAAAGACAATGACCTTGGCCGGGTTCTTGCCGCCCTTGATCGCTTCAACGCTGCCCTTGGGCGGAATGCCGCCTGCAAGCACGACATGGCTGACCGCATGACGCTCACACACCGCGATCAGATCGTTGAGGTCCGGGTGCATGGTGATTAGGTTTACGCCGAAAGGGCGGTCGGTCAGCGCCTTCGTTGCGACGATCTCGGTATCGAGCAAGTCAGGGGTCATCGCCCCGCAGGCAATCACGCCAAAGCCGCCCGCATTGGAGATGGCGGAGACCAGATTACGCTCCGACACCCAGCTCATCGCGCCGCACAGGATGGCGTGCTCGCAACCAAGGAAATCACGGCCGCGCTGCATGAGGGCTGCGGTTCGGGGATATGCGGTCATCGTCAGGTCCATCCTTTGATCGGTGCGGTTAGGGCGATGGATCGGCAGGCGCAATCCCGCAAAGCCATGCTCTGTCACACCGGGCAGGGCAGGAATCGTATCCGTCAAGGTTAATGGGGCGTGGCACCTGTTACGGGCGCGAGTCGATCGCGTGACTATTCTTTCTCGCAAGTGTCTTGAAACAAAAATACGCTCGTCTGCAAGTTGTAGCCTTTCCTTGGCAAAGCGCTCGCGTCGGCTGGATCTCTCCTCCCCAAGCCCAGCGGACGCAAACGTTCTCGAAATCCACAGTTTGAAAGGGCTCTAGCCATGCTTACCCGATACCATGTTGCGGCCGCTTTTGTCGGTCTGCTTCTCTCCACCACGACTGTTCAGGCGCAGACGACCCAAATTGCCGTTACGTATAGCGACCTCGATCTCACCCAGCCGGCCGATCTTGCCGTACTCGAAAAGCATCTCAAGACCGCAGCGCGCAGGGCCTGCGGGGGCCGGGCTTCGATACGGTTCGTGAGCGAACATGCAGCTTTTCGCCATTGCCTCGCCGACGCGCGGACGAGCTACGAAGGCCAGCTTAGCATAGCAGTCAATGCGGCGGCCGCTCGCCGCGTCGCGGTGATTGCAGAGCGCTGATAGCGATCCGGAAGTCTGAATTTAACGGGTCGCGACACTACAGGGGGTCGGCGCGCAGCGGCGTGCCGGCCCCCGATACCCGAACTTGAACCTTAACTTGTACTCTACAGCTCGACCATGATCCGCACGTTGCGGCTCTCGGTTCCGAGTGCCGTAGCGATGCGCGTGCGGCACTCCTCGACCACCTGCCCGCCGTCGCCAGCGGCGCCCTGCACTTCGGTAAGGGTCGACGCCTCGACGCCTAGAGCCTCTGCAATAGCGCCGATACGTTCGGGAAGCGGGCGTGCCTTGCCCTTTTCCCAGGCCCAGACGGTCGGCTTGCTCACGCCGAGCTGCGCCGCGACTTCCGCCAGAGTCATCCCGCGCTCGCGCCGGAGCCGGGCCAGCCGCGGCCCGAACCCTTCCGTTCCGGTCATGGCAAACGCCGCGGGCGGTTCTTCAGGTCCCAGCAGGGCAGCGCCATCGCTATCGTTAGCGGGCGCGAAACGCTGCGTGGCATTGAGTGCCGCTTCGCCGAGCGCCTGCTCGAACGCGCAACCGTAAAGCGCGCCGCTCTTCCACACGATTTCCGCGCCGACCGATCCGGTGCCCGGCAGCGCAATCGCGAGAACCTCACCTTCGACCAGTTCCCTGTCAGTCTCGATCAACAGCCCGGCAACCGAAATGTTATGAACCGTAACATTCGCGAGCGCCCCGTCAGGAAAAGCTCCCGAGGTCTCCAATTGGAGCGCGCGGCGCGGATGTCGGCGTTGATCGGGCGTGGCCGCCTGATCCTCTAGATGGGCCTTCAATGCCATTGTGCGATTTCCCGAATGTTTTTTCTTGTTATTCGGTAATATTGGTAAGCATCAAGTTAATCTCGACCCATTCGGCAAGACATGCCGTCCATCTACCCAATAAATACGACGAGACGAGGCGCTATTCGGTCGCGTCGAGCCCATAGGCGGTATGCAGGACGCGGACCGCCAACTCGGTTTCATCCTCGTCAATCAGCACGCTGACCTTGATCTCCGACGTCGAGATGGCCTGGATGTTGATGCCCCGGTCCGACAACGAGCGGAACATGGTGCTTGCAACGCCGGCATGGCTTTTCATTCCGACACCGACCACGCTGATCTTGGCGATCTGGCTGTCGGTTATGATGCGATTGAACCCGATCAGTTCGCGCCGGTCCTCGAGCAGGGCCTTTGCGCGCGCCAGATCCGACTGAGGCACGGTAAAGGTGACGTCGGTTTCGCCCTTGTCGCGTCCGACGTTCTGGATGATCATATCGACATTGATCCCCGCATCGGCGAGCGGGGTGAAGATATCAGCGACCGCGCCGGGCTTGTCGGGCACACGGGTCAGGATGATCTTCGCTTCGTTCTTGTCGTGCGCGATCCCGGTCACCAGTTGGCGTTCCATCAGGCCTTCCTTCACCATTGCGTCCATTTCTTCGTCCGATACGATCATTGTGCCGGGCAGATCGTCAGCGCTCGCCGCATCATCGTCGACGAAGCTGGAGAGTACCTGAAGGCGTACTCCCGCCTTCATCGCCAGACCGACCGAGCGGGTTTGCAGCACCTTGGCGCCCACCGATGCAAGTTCCAGCATCTCTTCATAGGTCACCGCCTTCAGTTTGCGGGCCTTTGCGACGATGCGCGGGTCGGTCGTATAGACGCCGTCGACATCGGTATAGATATCGCAGCGATCCGCACCGATCGCGGCGGCCACGGCGACCGCAGAGGTGTCCGATCCACCGCGTCCCAGCGTCGCGACCCGGCCTTCTTCCGAGAGGCCCTGAAAGCCCGGCACCACCGCGATCTCGCCCGCTTCGAGCGCGGCTGCGAGCGCTTTCGCTTCGATTCCGGCGATGCGCGCTTTGGCGTGGCGCCCCTCGGTCGCCACAGGCAATTGCCAGCCGAGCCAGCTGCGTGCCTTGCACCCCAGGGCCTGCAGCGTGAGCGCGAGCAGTCCGCTGGTCACCTGCTCTCCACTGGCGACCACGACATCGTATTCGGCCGGATCGTAAAGCGCATTAGCCTCTCGGCAGAAATTGACGAGCCGATCCGTCTCGCCCGCCATCGCACTTACAACGACTACGACCTCGTTCGCCGGTTTGCCTCCTCGCGCAGCGGCCTGCGCGCGAACGATATTGGCAACGCGGCGGATACGTTCGGTCCCGGCCATGGAGGTGCCGCCGAACTTCATCACGATACGATTGGGGTGTCGAGGAGCCGCGTGGGCCAAGGCGAAACGCCTCCGGTGCTGGTTTGGGTCCGCTAGCGCTGTTAAGGAGCGCGCATGGGAAACGCAAACAATCAAGCTGACGGTGCAAGCACCGCGACGATCCGGCCCGAAGAGGCCGCCTTCTTCGCTGAACTCGCACGCGACTGGTGGAACCCCAGAGGCAAGATGGCGAGCTTGCATCAGGTGAACCCGGTGCGCCTCGCCTTCATCCGCGCCGCGATCGATGCGCATTTCGGGGGCGATCCGGGTTCGACGCGGCCACTTGCCGGTAAATCGGCGCTTGATATCGGCTGCGGCGCGGGGCTGGTGTGCGAACCGCTCGCCCGGCTCGGCGCCGATGTGACGGGCGTGGATGCGGCTTCCGAGAACGTGGCAGCGGCGGCGGCGCATGCGCACGGCGCCGGGCTCGATATCCGCTATATGGCGGGCGAAGCGGGCGCGCTCGACATCGGAACGTTCGACCTCGTCACCGCACTCGAAGTCGTGGAGCATGTCGCGGACAAGCGCGCTTTTCTGGCCGATGTCGCGACGCGGCTGGCGCCCGGCGGACTGGCCATTATCTCGACACCAAACCGCACCGCCGCTTCGCGTGTGCTCTTGGTCGGGGCGGCGGAGGCGGTCGGCTATGTGCCGCGTGGCACCCATCACTGGCGCGATTTCGTTACGCCCGAAGAGCTTGAGAAATTGCTCGGCGAAAGCGGCCTCGAAGTGATCGAGCGAAGCGGCATCGCCTACCGGCCCGGCAAGGGCCTGCACCTGTCGGACGATGAGGCGCTGAATTACATTCTGTCAGCGCGCAAAGCCTGATCGCTTGGTCATGGGCGACGTTGGCGAGCGGTGGTATTTTTATCAAGACAGCCGTGAGGCTATTCTTTCCTGCTTTCGCCCAGCAAGGCGACAAGCTCAGCCACATTGTCGGTGAAGAACCCGTCCGCGCCCGTAGCGATAGCCGCGCGCCACTGCCGTTCGTACTCGCCGTCTGCCGCCGCACCGCCCGCGCTTTGGAGTGCTTGGGGCAGAAACCCGTTCTCCTTGCGCAGCGTCCAGAGATGGACTTGCAGCCCCGCCGCATGGGCATCGGCTACAAGCGCGGTAGGCTCCATGGGGCCCGCATCAAGCGCGTGCCCAAGCCACGGCCCGATGCCGTCCGCATAGGCGGCGATCTCTGCAAGGCCGGTGGGCGTGCGCATGTCGGCCCAGCGCAACGTCGGCTCGTCATATGGCCCGCCTTCGGGTCCGATCAGCAGGACGAGCGGCGTATCGATCCGGGCATTCAGTCGTTGAAGCGGCCCGACCTCGAAGGCCTGCACGAAGACCCGCGCGTCGGCATCGTCAAGATCGAAGCGCTGGAGCTCGCGAACCATCAGATCGACCATGTCGATCCCCTCCTGTTCGAGGATCAGCGTAGGATGCTTGAGTTCGGGGTAGAGCCCGATCTTGCGTCCGCTCTGAGCTTCCTTAGCGCGCACGAGCTGCACTATCTCAGCGAAGGTCGGCACCTGATAGAGCCCGTCATAGGCCGCACTTGCCGGGCGGATATCGCTCACTCGCTCGCGCGCCCGCAATGAACGGATTTCGGCGAGCGTGAAGTCTTCTGCGAACCATCCGGCGACCCGCTGTCCCTCGATGTCCTTCGTCCGGCGACGGTCTTCGAATTCCTGGCGGCTTGCGACATCGGTGGTGTCCGACAGCTCGTTTTCGTGCCGCGCGACGAGCTGCAGGTCCTTCGTCACAACCAGATCGGGCTCGACATAATCGGCGCCCTGATCGATCGCGCGTTCGTAAGCGGCGAGCGTGTGTTCGGGCCGCTCACCCGAAGCCCCGCGATGCGCAATAACGAGCGGGCGGGTCGCATGTGCGCTGGTCTGACCACCACCACTGGCGAGCGCCGCACTGCCACCGCCGATGACCAGCGCTGCAGCAAGTATCGCAATGCGCATCAGCACAATTCGTTCTCCCACTCGCTTCGGGTGAAACCGATCAGCACGCGTGCGCTATCATCGCGGGTCAGCACGGGCCGCTTGATAAGGCTGGGGTGCTCCATCATCAAGGCTATGGCTTTTGTGCGGGAAAGGTCGGATTTCTCCGCGTTATCCAGCTTGCGAAAAGTGGTGCTGCGGCGATTGAGGAGCACCTCCCAGCTTACCTCGTCCACCCAGCGCTCCAGCGCTTCGCGTTCTACCCCTTCATCCTTGAAATCGTGGAAAGAGTGGTCGAGTCCCTGCTCGCCGAGCCATTTGCGCGCTTTTCTGACCGTGTCGCAATTCGGAATGCCGTATAAGTGGATCATGCACCGGTCCTATGGCGGCTAAGATGCGCATCGGCAATCGCGACGGCAAGCGCATCGGCGGCATCGGCGCCTGCAATGGCGATACCGGGCAGAAGAACGCCAACCATGCTTTGCACCTGCCGCTTGTCCGCGCCGCCGGTTCCCACAACCGCTTTCTTGACGAGCCGCGCGGCATGTTCGTTGACGCTAAGCCCCGCGGCGCCACACGCTGCAAGCACCGCGCCGCGGGCCTGCGCGAGCTTGAGTGTCGATTGCGGGTTCTTGTTGACGAATACCTCCTCGCATGCGGCGCGGTCCGGACGCTGGGCTGCGATAATGTCGGCGATCCCGGCATGGAGCGCAGCCAGCCGTTCGGCCATCGGCGCGTTTGCCAAAGTCGCGATCTGACCGTTGGCAACATGCGTGAGGCTTGCGCCCTCGGACGAGACAACGCCCCAGCCAGTGCAGGAAAGCGAGGGGTCGAGGCCCAGGATCAACACGCTGTCAACACGCTGTCAGCACGCTACAAACCGATCATCAGGCCGAACCGCCAGACAATCGCGAGCAGAAAGGCCGCAGCCAGCAACGCGACATAGATCCATTCAAATCGCTGCATGATGTGCCAAAGCCCCGGGGCCCATCGCAGTCACGCGTCGAGCTTCTCCATGACATCGTCCGAAATCTCGTAATTGCCCCAGACCGTCTGCACGTCGTCATCATCGTCGAGCGCATCGATCAGCTTCAGCAGCGTGCCGGCATTCTGCTCGTCAAGGTCGACGGTAAGGTTGGGCTTCCATGCAAGCTTCACATTTTCCGGCTCGCCCAGCGCTTTTTCAAGCGCGTCGGCAACAGCATGGAGATCGTCGGCAGCGGTCCAGATCGTATGGCCACCCTTGTCGCTTTCGATATCCTGCGCACCAGCTTCCATCGCGGCCATGAGCACCGTGTCCTCATCACCTGCCGAAGCAGGATATTCGATCAGACCCAGTCGCTCGAACCCATGTGCGACCGAGCCCTCGGTACCCAGATTTCCGCCATTCTTGCTGAAGGCGGTGCGCACGGAGGTCGCGGTGCGATTGCGGTTGTCGGTGAGCGCCTCGACGATGATCGCGCTACCGCCCGGGCCATACCCTTCATAGCGCACTTCCTCGTAATTCTCGTCATCCCCGCCGCTCGCTTTGTCGATTGCGCGCTGGATATTGTCCTTCGGCATCGACTGCGCTTTCGCATTGTTTACGGCGAGGCGCAGGCGCGGATTCATGTCGGGATCGGCCGTGCCCATCTTGGCCGCAACGGTGATTTCCCGGCTGAGCTTGGAAAACAGGTTCGAGCGCTTTTTGTCCTGTGCACCCTTGCGATGCATGATGTTCTTGAATTTGGAATGGCCAGCCATGAGGTCTCTTTTTTAACTTGTTTTAAGCGATTGATTACGGCCAACGCATTAGCGCGATGAGCGACATGCCGACAAGACCCGTAACCAGCCATGCGACCAATACCGAAATCGGCACGGTCTTTGGCGATGGCAGGCCGCTTGAACCTGCGGCCAGCATCGCTGCGGAATGGCAGGGCGCCTTCGCTTTTCTCGCTCGGCCCAGCCTTGTGCTGACAAGGTCCAGCGCGCAGCCCTTCACCATGCTCGCGCGGATTTACGCCCTCGACATCGCGCTTATGCTCCTGTTGATCGGCGTCGCGGGCATTGCGACAACGTTGGGCGTCGAGCTGCCCGAGACCGCGATTGCAGGAATGGAGTTCACGCCGGGGCTGATCGCGCTCGTGATCATCGGTGCGCCGCTGCTCGAGGAACTGATCTTTCGGGGCTGGCTGACCGGACGGCCGGGCGAACTGACCGCACTTGCGCTGGCGCTCGGCGTGGGCGGTATCGCGCTTGCGACCAACGGGATCGAAGGCGCGATCATCTGGACCGCAGGCGCGGCGGTGCTCGCCTGCCTGGCTGCAATCGTCCTGTTGATTATCTGGCGCGCAAGGCCTGCGCCGCATTGGTATGCCCGCAACTTCCCGGCATTCTTCTGGCTATCGACGCTTGGCTTCGCGCTCATCCACATCGCCAATTTCGGAGATGCGCCGCTGCTCGCCGTGCTTCCGCTGGTCGTCCCGCAATTCGTGATAGGTGCCCTGCTCGGCTATGTCCGCATACGCATCGGTCTGTGGGCCGCGATCCTCCTCCATTCCGCACACAATGCCACCGCGCTGGCGATAGCCTCGCTGACGATGGGAACGGGCGCATAAGGTTTCCCATACGGGTTTCGCGCAAGCTGACGCTGGGATGGCCACAAGACGATCAACGTGGCCATGCGTCCGCCACAAGCTCGCGCAGAGTCAGAACTTCATCTGCTGCTATTGCAAGCGTCGGTCCGGAAAGAAGGGCACGCGCCGGACAGCAACGGTAGAGCACTCGAAAGCGCAGGCGGATGGCGGTTCGAACCGCCAGAAGAACCTCGCCGCCGCCTGCTTGCATTGCAATCAGCATTGCGGGCGGCAAAAACAATCGTCGCGGCCCGCAGCCCGCTAGACCTTCACCGCCGTGCCGCTGGCGCTGACCATCAGCATTGAGCCAGTGTCGCCGATGACTTCGTAATCGAGATCGATGCCGACCACCGCATTGGCCCCGCGCGAAGCGGCTTCGGCTTGCAATTCCTCGATCGCCTGATTGCGCGCGTCGGACAAGATCCGCTCGTAACTGCCCGAGCGCCCGCCGACGATGTCGCGAATATTGGCAAACAGATCGCGGAACAGGTTCGCGCCGACAATCACTTCACCCGTCACGATGCCGAGATAGTCCTGGATCGGCTGGCCTTCGATCGTGGGCGTGGTGGTCACGGTGATGCCGCGCGCGTCTTTCCAGGGGCTAGCCATTGACGATCATTCCTCCGTTGGGATGCAGGACCTGCCCGGACATGTAGGACGAATCCTTGCAAGCGAGAAACAGAAAAGCGGGCGCAACCTCATTGGGTTGACCGGGTCGACCCATTGGCGTGCTCTCGCCGAAATCGTCCATCTCCTGCGGCGGTTGCCCTCCATAGGGGTTGAGCGGCGTCCAGATCGGACCAGGGGCAACGGCGTTCACACGGATGCCGTCTTCGGCCAGGTTGCCGCTCAGCGAGCGGGTGAAAGCGGTAATCGCCCCTTTGGTCGCGCTATAGTCGAGCAGGATCGGTGCCCCCTTGTACATGGTCACGCTCGTGCAATTCACGATCGCAGCGCCTTTTTTGAGATGCGGACGCGCGGCCTTGACCAGATAGAACATCGAGAAGATGTTTGTCTGGAACGTACGCTGAAGCTGTTCTGCGGTGATATCCGTGATATCGTAATCAGGATGCTGTTCGCCCGCATTGTTGACCAGCACGTCGAGCCGGCCGAAGTTCTCGATCGTTTTGGCGACCAGTTCCTCGCCGACTTCGATCTTGCCCAGATCTCCGCGATGGATGAAGGCGCGCGCTCCTTCGGCTTCGCACAATTCTTTCGTCTTGGCAGCGTCCTCGTCTTCGCTCAGATAGGCGATGGCGACATCGGCTCCTTCACGTGCGAACAGGACGGCGGTAGCGCGGCCAATACCGCTATCGGCACCGGTGACGATCGCGACCTTGCCCTGCAGGCGACCTGAGCCGGGATAGCGCGGCTCCCAGTCAGGCTTGTCATCCATCGCGTGTTCCTCGCCCGGCATCCGGGGCTCTTCGGCGATGGGTTCGATGTAATCTGCGTCAGCGCTGGGTTGGTTCATGGGTCATCTCCGTTGGTGCGAACACTACACCAACCCAATGAAACACGTCGCGCCCGAGTTCCCTTCTTCCGACATTCAAGTTCACCCCATGCCGAGCGCGGCCTTGTAGGTCTCGAGGATGATTTCCTGCTCGCTGCGATCGTCGGGCTTCATTTTGCGAAGGCGCACGATCTGGCGCATGATCTTGGTATCGTAGCCAACCGCTTTGGCTTCAGCATAAACGTCGCGGATATCATCGGCGATGCCCTTCTTTTCCTCTTCGAGACGTTCGATGCGCTCGATCAGCAGGCGAAGGCGATCATCGGTGCTGCTTGCGTCGTTGGTGTTGGCAGGTGCGGTGGCCATTATTGGTGCTCCAGATGACAGAATCGGTCGAGGCACTGGCGTTACAGGCTCGACCGATCCGGCCTCAAACCCTGACGTGCACAAAGCTGTGCACCTAACGAAGGTCAGCGCGATTTTTGGTAAGGCTGCTTTCCATCGCGGCGATCTGTTCGGGTGTGGCCGGGCGCTGGTGCGTCGCCTTCCATTTCTCGGTCGGCATTCCGTGGACAAGGGCGCGCGCAGCGTCCTTGTCCCCGTTATAGCCCGCATCGCAAATCCAGTCGGCAAGGCAGTTGCGACAGAAACCGGCAAGCCCCATCAGCTCGATGTTCTGCGCATCGTGACGATGTCGCAGATGGCGGACCAGTCGGCGAAATGCCGCCGCTGCCACTGCGTCGTCGAGGGTGTCGAGAGGATCGTTTTGCGAAGCCATCGGCCAATTTCCTTGCACTGCAACAAGGCGCTGGCATAGCCCGGGAAAGCGGCGAGGACCAGTATGGCAAAACCAGACCACACACGCATCGATCCACGCGGCCGGCGCGTGAAAATACTCGCAACAATCGGCCCGGCAAGCCGCTCGCCCGAGATGCTCAGGAAACTTTTTCGCGCAGGCGCCGATGCGTTCCGGGTCAATATGAGCCACGGCGAACACGCGGATCATTCCCGGACTATTGCCGCCGTGCGCGCGCTGGAACACGAATTTGGCCGGACCATCGCCATCCTCGCCGACCTCCAGGGGCCCAAACTGCGCGTCGGCGAATTTGTGGGCGGCAAGGCGGTGATCCGCCATGGGGGCCACTTCAACCTCGATCGTGATCCCGCGCCGGGCGATGACAGCCGCGTATACCTGCCGCATCCCGAGCTGTTCGGCATCCTCGAGCGCGGGCAGCGTCTGCTCATCAACGATGGCAAGATCCGCCTGATCGTGCGCGAGGCTGATGATCGGCGCATCCGTTGCTCGGCCGAGATCGGCGGCGTCATTTCGGACCGGAAGGGCGTAAACGTGCCCGATGCCGAGGTGCCGATCCCGGCGCTCACCGACAAGGACCGGCGCGACCTCGCTTTTGCGGTGGAGGAGGGCGCGGACTGGATCGCGCTGTCCTTCGTCCAGCGGCCTGAAGACCTCGCCGAAGCGCGCAAGCTGATTGCCGCACAGGAAAGCGGGTCGGGCAGCAAGGCGGGTCCGGCGGCGCTATGCGCGAAGATCGAGAAACCACAGGCGGTGCGCCGGCTCGATGAAATCATCGAGCTGGCCGACGGCATCATGGTCGCGCGCGGCGATCTGGGCGTCGAGCTCGAACCGCAGGAAGTGCCTCCGCTGCAGAAACGCATCGTCAATGCCAGCCGCGATGCGGGCAAACCGGTAATCGTCGCGACACAGATGCTCGAATCCATGATCGAGAGCCCCATGCCCACCCGCGCGGAAGTCTCTGACGTTGCCAATGCGGTTTACGACGGAGCCGATGCGGTCATGCTGTCAGCTGAGAGCGCGGCGGGCGAATGGCCGGAGGAATCGGTCGCGATGATGCACCGGATCGCCGCGCAGGTAGAGCGTGACGAGGGCTACACCGCGCGCGTGCGCTTCCTCGACACGCCGCCCGATGCGACGACTTCGGACGCCCTGGCGCATAGCTGCATGACCATTGCAGACACCGTGCCGATCAGGGCCATCACGGTCTTCACCGCCAGCGGATCAACGGCCCGGCGGGTCGCGCGTGAACGGCCCGCAACCCCGATGCTGGTCCTCACCCCCTCAATCCGCACTGCCCGGCGAGTGGCGTTGCTGTGGGGCGCGCACGCCGTGGTAACGCGCGATATCGGCAGTTTCGAAGGCATGATCGCAAAGGGCAAGCGCATGGCCCTGCGGCATGGTTTCGGCGAAGCGGGATCCAAGCTCATCGTGCTTGCGGGCGTTCCGTTCGGAACCCCGGGTTCGACCAATTTGCTCCATGTGGTCACGCTGACAGGGGATGAGTTGGAGAAACATCAGCAATAGACCTCCCGCAGATCTGTCCCGAGTAACCGTCAGCTCGGTGCGATGCGATCCTCGACCGGGCGACCGCAAGAACCGAGCGCGTCCTGGATGGTGCGGTGAAATTGGCATCGCTCGCTGTTCAAACGCCCGAGCCGCCCTTCCACCGGGCGGTGGGTTTGGGCGAAATGCACCGCGATCCCGCTGCCATATAGCCGTTCGCTCAACCGCTGCATCATCGCTGCGCCGCTGGCATCAATGGTGTTGACCGCGCGCATGTCGAAAACAACGCAATCGATCTCTTCATGCTCTTCGATCAGCGCGAACACCTCGTCCTCCACGAACGCCGCATTGGCGAAGAAGATCGAACGGTCGATGCGCAGTATGAGAAGCGGCAAGGTCCGCAATTCGACATTGTCACGATCGACCGAGCGGAAGGTGCGCCCTCCATCGTCGCTCCCGATCCGGGTCACGCGGGGCAGTGAGGAGAACCACAGATGATGCGCAAGACCCGCAAGCGCACCGATCGCAAGGCCAAGCATCACGCCAAAAACCAGCGTGGCAACAAAGGCGACCGCGATCAGAACGCCCTCGCTGCGATCATGCGACCATACTGTGCGCATCTCGCGCAGCTTCACCAGACCGAAAATCGCACTGATGACGAGCGCAGCCAGGGCGGCCTCCGGCAGGTAGGCGAGGAGCGGGCTGAGGAACAGGATGGCGATCAACACCAGCGCTGCGCCGATCACATGCGCAACCGGCGTCTGTCCCCCCGCATCCTCGACCAGTGCGGAACGCGAGAGGCTCGCGCTTACCGCGTAGCCGCCCGTCAGAGAAGCGCCGATATTTCCCAGTCCGAGCGCGACGGCTTCGCGGCTTGTATCAAGATCGCTGCGATCGCTGCCCGCCAGGGACTTGGCGACCGCGGTGGCGGTCGCGAAGATGACGACGGCAACGGCGAGTGCGCTGGGTGCAAGGGTTAGCCAGGGTGCCGGATCGAGCGGCGGCAACGTGAAGCCAGGAAGCCGGCCCGAAGGCTGTTCTACTCGCGCAATGTCGCTCCCTGCCAAGCTTGCCGCAAAGGCTGCACCAATGATCACCAGCAACGGGAGGGCTTTCACGACAGCCTGACGCCAGGGCGGGCGAAGGCCCAGCTTCCATGCGAGTGGCGCAGCGTAGCGATTAATTACGAGCAGCAAGACGAGCGTGACCGCACCGATGGCGGCGGTCACGGGCTGCCATTGCGGCGCGGCCTTCGCAAAGGCGCTGAGCGCTGCCGGCAGGTTACCGGCCCGGTCCGGATCGGTTCCGACAAGTGTCGGGATCTGGCTTGCGCAGATCAGGATGGCGACCGCGGCGGTAAAGCCGAGCAACACCGGCTCGGAAATAAAGTTCACCAGTCTTCCGAGCCTGAACGCGCCAAGTGCAAAAAGCAGCGCACCCGCTTCGATTCCGACAATGGCAGCGGCCTCGGCCGGCGCGATGTCCGCCCCGCCCGCCGCTTCGGCAATGACGAGTGAAATGAGCGCAACCGGTCCGACCGATACGAACGGACTGGTTCCGAAGGCCAGATAAAGGATGGGGGGCACAATCGCGGCATAGAGACCGGCCTCCGGCGGAAGCCCTGCAAGCTGGGCATAAGCCATTGCCTGAGGGACAAGCAGGATCGCAAGGATCGTTCCGGCGATCCCGTCTGCAACTCCGGCCTTCGCGCTATAGTTTGAGAACGCGGCAAAGCGCGGAACGAGAGCAGAGCTCATTTATAGTCAAGCTGATGCGACATGACGGCTGAAACGCTACGCCTGCGCAGCCTGTTCCAAACCACATCAAAGCTAATCTGTCCTTGCTGCAAGCGCTTCAAGCCGGCGCGCTGCTTCGAGAAGGCCAGCCTGACGCGGACCCCGATCGAGCGGTATCACCCGGCCGCTCGTGCCGTTGCCAACCGGCGGAGAATAAACCCAGATGGTTCCGCCCGTCGCCGTTGCCGCTTCGCCATACAATCTGCGCGCTTTGCCGAGATCGACCGGGACACCGATCCCCTCCTCGAACCGGATACCGAGTTCTAGTTGGGCGTTCTTGTCGCCCGATTGCGCCATGCGGGCGAGCGAGTTGAGGCTTATCGCGGCAATACCGCTTGGCCCTCGGCCTAATCCGAGCGCGGCGCTGCGGTCCTCGATCGCGACCAGCTTGCGCGCGCAGGAAAAGCTGGGCGCTTTCTGCGCTCGTACAGGCACAAAGCCCCCCGGCACCCGTTCGTAGCAGCCTTCGAGCATCGCGATCAGCATGAGCAGGTTGCGCTCGTGCAGTTGCTGAGCGCGTTCTGGGGAGGCGGTGTTCGTGCCATGATCGGCGGCGATGTTGATCCCCATATATTCGCACGGCGTACTGCACGCTGCGAGCGCGAGCATCGCGGCAAGCGCGGGACAAAGAGCGCCGCGCATGCTCAGGCTGCCGCGCGTACCAACCGCGCGCGCGCTTCGCTCTCGCCAATCAGAGGTAGCAGCTCACTCATGTCGGGTCCGTGGTCCATCCCGGTCAGCGCCTGACGTAGCGGGAGGAACAGCGCGCGGCCCTTACGCCCGGTCTGCGCCTTCAGGCGGCTTGTGAGCAGGCCCCAGGGATCCTCGCCCCATGTCAGCGCGGCTGCCGCTTCGCCGAGATAGCTGCGTGTTTCCGCGTCGAATTCCGGTTGCCCGATCGGGCCGGTGACCAATCCCCACCAGTCGCGCGCTTCGGCTACGGTCGCGACGTTGGGCCGCACCGCGTGCCATCCATTCGCGTCCATCCCAGCAGGCAGGCGGCCTTGCGCCTGTTCGAACGGCATGGCGTGGACGATCGCGGTGTTGATCCGCTCCAGCTCGGCCTCATCGAACTTTGCAGGCGCGCGGCCGAACGTCGCAAGATCGAAGGTTTCAAGCAACTCCGAGCGGTCGGCGATCGGCTCCACCGGCTGCGAAGTCCCGAGCCGCGCGAGCAGCGCCACCAGTGCTTCAGGTTCGATCCCGCGTTCGCGAAACGCATCGCAGCCAAGCGAGCCCAGACGCTTCGAAAGCTTGCCCTCCTTCCCGATCAGCAGCGCTTCGTGCGCAAAAGCGGGCGGCGCACCACCCAACGCTTCGAACATCTGGATCTGCACCGCGGTGTTCGACACGTGATCCTCACCGCGCAGAACCTGCGTCACGCCCATATCGATATCGTCAATCGTGCTCGGCAGCATGTAGAGCCATGATCCGTCAGCGCGCCGGATGACCGGGTCTGAAAGCTGCGCGGGGTCGAAGGTCTGGCTTCCGCGCACGCCGTCGTCCCAGTGGATCGGCGTGTCATGGTCGAGGCGAAAGCGCCAGTGCGGCGCAACGCCTTCCGCTTCCTTGACCGCGCGATCCGTGTCGCTCAGCTTTAACGCGGCGCGATCATAGATCGGCGGCAGGCCACGTCCGAGCTGGATCTTGCGCTTGAGTTCGAGCTCATGCGCGGTTTCGTAGGCGGGATAGATACGGCCTGCCTCGCGCAGTTTTGCAGAAGCGCTCTCGTAAATATCGAGGCGCGCTGACTGACGTTCTTCGCGCGCTGGTTCAAGCCCGAGCCAGGCGAGGTCTTCGCGGATCGCATCGACATAGCGCTCTTCGCTGCGCTCGGCATCGGTATCGTCGATCCGCAGCAGGAACGAGCCGCCGCCCTTTTTCGCGAGCATCCAATTGTGGAGTGCGGTGCGGATATTGCCGACATGAAGGCGCCCGGTGGGCGATGGGGCGAAGCGGGTGATGGTCATGGCGCCGTGCGATAAAGCGGCCCGCCCCGCCCCGCAACAGACTCAACGAGAGGTAAGTTCGCTCACGACCAAGGCGGTTGTCTCTTCCCAAAGCATTGGAATGCGGCTTGCGCGCACAAACCCTGCGAGTTGCGCATCGAATGCTTGGCGATCCCGGTTTGCCGCGTGTGTGACCAGCGCCCCGACGGTTACCTCGTCATGGGTGAGCACCGGGGAGCAATAGCAGGCGAGCTGGACGTTTTCTGGCCACAACCGCGCCACCGCCTGACCAAGCGCCAGCGCCCTCGCCGCGATGGCAACGCCGCCAAGCTGCGCTGCAAGTTCGGGTATGGGGTCGCGGCCCACGCGCTCGTGCAACGCTATGATCCGAAGCGCATAGACGAAACGTGCCGCGCTTCTGCCCAAATCCTCGATCCTCGAATTCCTGGCGAGGCGAGCTATGGCGGTAGCGGAAGCGGCTGAGCTGTAGCGGTTGACCATACGGTGTCCTTTTGCTTGTGACGAAGGCACCTTACGTTAACGCGAACGATTATCAATAGCAAAACTGTAGGCCGTTATTGCGAGAACACTGCGATGCTATGCCCGCCTCCTTCGAGCCGCCAGCCATTCTCAGGTGTTCGGCGGACTGCCGTGATGTCATCCAGTACGGCGATCGCAGCGCCTTCTTCCGGGTACAGCGCTCGCTCGCAGATCGGGATCGGTATGGGCGTCGTGACCATATCGCGCCCGTCTAGACGGTATCGCCAGCGCGGGCGCACGCATTGCGATGACAGCCGTATTTCGCTCTCCGTGACGCTCAGACTGATGGCATGGGGAAGGTTGATCGCACGCCCATCGACACCGGCAAGGCGATATTGACCAACCGGGAGCGCCGGCCCAGAGTGCTGCGCGGCAGCGGCCGAACCGGTCGGCTCCGGCACGCTGGCAGGCGCAACGTTTGGCCGCTCGCAGGCGGCTAGCGAGAACGCCGACAAAAAGACGATCCAATTGCGCGTCATGCTGCATTAACGCCCCGGATACGAAAAGGCCCCACCGGCAAAAGCGCGGCGGGGCCTTCGGAGAGAAGCGCCGGAACGCTCCTTCATCGTTTGTCGCTCAGGCGTAAGTGACGGTGGTGGTGACGTCCTTACGACGACGCATCACCGCGCCGATCCCGAAGAAGCCGAGCAGCATCAGCGCCCAGGTGCTGGGTTCGGGTACGGCGCCCGGCGGGTTCGTGACCTGACCGACATCGCCGATGGTCATGAGATCGAATGCGAGGATATCGCCTGCTGCACCGACCCCAGCAAAGTCCACGCTCATGAAGGGATTGGCTGTGTCAATAAACCCGAGAAAATGAACCGAGCCAGATTCAAGAAATGTTCCAGCCGGAGGGCCGAAAACGCTTTCCAAATTATAGGTCATGCTCCCGCCCGCCGCATAATTTAGGATAATATCTATATTAGCGAGGTCTTCGAGATCTGTTGCAAAGAATCCGAAAGCAGCGATATTCTGATCAAAAACGATGCCAAAATCACCGCCTTCTACTGAGTAAAAATTCGATCCACCCACGGCGTATTGACCACTCGACGACGGGAACGCTCGTGTTGCAGAAGCAACAACCCCGCTTCCCGTCAAGGTAGCACCCAAGGTCCCAGCCGAGCCAGTAAACGAAAGATTAAGCGGAGCCGATGCCCCGGTCGCAAAAGTCTCGAAACTTTCCGTACTGGTTCCGCTCAGCGCTGAGAGAAATGAGGCAGAAGCTGCGTCAGCATTCGGGTTGGAAGCGACAGCACTTCCCGGACCATTGTTGATATCCTGTCCGGAATAAAGGACGGTCGCTGCGTTGGCAGGCGACACAGCGGCGATAGCTACAGCGGCTAAAAGCGGCAGTCGTAAATGCTTGCTCATCGGTTTTCTCCTCGCAAAAACAATAACCCGTGGCGCTTCCGTGCTTCGCGCAGGCCACCAGCATAGAGCGCCGGAACGCTCCTTCATCGTTTTTCGGATCAGGCGTAGCTGACGGTGGTCGTCACATCCTTGCGGCGACGCATCACGGCCCCGATCCCGAAGAAGCCAAGCAGCATCAGCGCCCAGGTGCTGGGTTCGGGCACGGCGCCGGTCACTTGTCCAACGTCGCCGATCGTAAGGTTATCAAAACCAAACGAGTCCGACCCGGCGGCAGTGTTTCCAAACCGCAGACCGGTGAAGGGATTGGCGGTGTCAATGACGCCGAAATAGAGAAGCGAAGCGTTCGGTGCACCGATCGTATTGGGAATGACGACAACTTCAGGCAACTGGCCGAGCCGCAGAAGCTCCAACGTCACTTGACCATCGAAGTCCCCGATATCAGTACCGAAAAAGCCGAAAGCCGCGATGGCGTTACTGAAATCGATCTGAAAGTCGCCGCTAATGTTAAAATAGTTCGATCCGGAAGTCGCGAACCGACCGCTGCCTGGAATACCGCGGACCTCCCCTCCCGGCCCGGAAAGCGATGCACTGATGGTCCCTGCCGAACCTTGAAACGTCAGCGAAGATGGCGATACGACCGGGGTGAAGGACTCGAAGTCCTCAGTGCTCACTCCGGCCGTCAATTGCGCCAGAAAGCTGGCTTCTGCGGTAGCCGGATCACCAGAAACAGCGCCACCCGGATTCAGGTTCTCGCCGAAGAACACCGCCTCGACCGCCGCAGCGGGAGAGGCCATGGTTGCAAGCGCAGCGGCGCCTGCGAAAAATGCCGTCTTGGTCATGTAGTTTACCTCATCATCAAGCCCGTCGCTCAAGCGGCGACCCCTTACGTCTGTCTGAAGACGCAACCTTGTGTGAGACCCGTCAGTCCGCCGGAGCGGCTTCTTATGGTTGCTGGTTCATTAACAGAAAGGCAGGACATGGCAAGAGCCAAAAAGAGGTGAACGAAAGAGGGGAAAGCGGAACCGCAAAGGTGCACATCCGTACGAATTGCCGATTTCTAAGACTTTGCAATGGCTTGAGAGACGAACCAACTTCCCCCTAACCAAATCTACGCGCGCTTTTTGATAAAGAGCATTGTCATATCAGGCGGTTTTTCTCCAAACCTCGCTACCAACAGAAAGCCCGCCGGAGGCTCGATGCTTCCGGCGGGCTTTCTACTGCTTTCACTTGAGTTCCAGCGTTGGCTTACTCGGCAGCTTCGCCTGCGCTTTCGGTCGTGTCCTCACTTGCGCCTTCTGATGCATTCTCAGAAGCGCTCCCTGACGCGCCCATCGCAGCCTTCATCGCTTCCTCGCTCGGCACCGCGTCGGCCTCGGGTTCTTCCTCGACCGCATCGGCAGCGGCGAGCTTCTCCTGCTGCTTCTTCCACGCCGCCTTCAACGCAGCATCGCGGCTGGAAGCAGTGACACGCATCCGGTTCATGCCCGCACCCGTGCCCGCCGGAATGAGGCGACCCACGATGACGTTCTCCTTGAGCCCGATCAGCGTGTCCTTCTTGCCCTCAACCGATGCCTGGGTCAGCACCCGCGTCGTCTCCTGGAACGAGGCGGCCGAGATGAAGCTGCGGGTCTGTAGGGACGCTTTCGTGATTCCGAGCAGGATCGGCGTGCCTTGTGCAGGCTTCTTCGACTTGGTCAGCTTCGCATTGTATTCGAGCATTTCGGCAGCATCGATCTGCTCGCCCGGCAGCAGCGTGGTATCGCCGCCATCGGTGATCTCGACCTTTTGCAACATCTGGCGAACGATCACCTCAATGTGCTTGTCATTGATCTTCACGCCCTGAAGTCGATAGACCTCCTGGATCTCGTTCACGAGATATTCGGCCAGCGCCTCGACACCCATGACTTCGAGAATGTCGTGCGGGTTCGGCGAACCGGAAACCAGGGTGTCCCCCTTCTTCACGAAGTCGCCTTCCTGAACGTCGATCACCTTGGTTTTGGGGATCAGATATTCCACCGGATCACCCTCTTCCGGGATAATCGCGATCTTGCGCTTGGCCTTGTATTCGCGAACGAATTCGATCTTGCCGGAAATCTTGGCGATCACCGACACGTCCTTGGGCATACGCGCTTCGAACAGTTCCGCCACACGCGGCAGACCGCCCGTGATGTCGCGGGTCTTGGCAGCTTCGCGCGATGCACGCGCTAGGATGTCACCTGCATCGACGGTCTGACCATCCTCGACCGAAAGCGTCGTACCTGGAGCGAGCATGTAGCGCTGCGCCTCGGTTTCGTCGGCATCGGTCTGGCCCTCGCTCAGAAGGGTCATGCGCGGACGCAACTCCTCCTTTTTCTTGCGACCAGTCGCCCGGTTCTCGGTTACGACGCGCTGGGCTATACCCGTTGCGTCATCGGTCTGCTCTTCCAGCGTCGTGCCTTCGACAAGATCCTGATACTTCACCACGCCCGACTGTTCGGTGATGATCGGCAAGGTGAACGGATCCCATTCCGCGAGCCGGTCGCCAACCTTGACCTTGGCACCATCCTTGAACATCAGCACCGTGCCATAAGGCACCTTGTGCATCTCGCGCTCACGGCCTTCGGCGTCGATCACGGCAATTTCCCCGTTACGCGCCAGCGAAAGGATCCGACCCTTCTTGTCGGTGATCGTCGGCATGTCGCGCAGTTCGATCTTGCCTTCCGAAATCGATTCAAGGTGGCTTGTTTCGTTGAGCTGCGCCGCGCCGCCGATATGGAAGGTCCGCATCGTCAGCTGGGTGCCGGGCTCGCCGATGGACTGCGCTGCGATAACGCCCACAGCCTCACCGATATTGACCGGGGTCCCGCGCGCCAGATCGCGGCCGTAGCACGTGCCGCAGACGCCCTGTTCTGCCTCGCAAACCAGCGGCGAGCGGATCTTCGCCGACTGCACTTCAGCCGCCTCGATATCCTTGACCATCGGTTCGTCGACCAACGTCCCGGCCTTGACGATCACTTCATCGGTCGCGGCGTTCATGATATCCTCGGCCACCGTACGGCCCAGAATACGCTCGCCGAGCGAAGCGATGACGCTGCCGCCCTGCACGATCGCACGCATTTCGAGCGCGTTGTCAGTCTTGCAGTCCTCCATCACGATCGTGCAATCCTGCGATACATCGACCAGACGGCGGGTGAGGTAACCTGAATTCGCCGTCTTGAGCGCGGTGTCAGCCAAGCCCTTGCGCGCGCCATGGGTGGAGTTGAAGTATTCAAGAACGGTCAGACCTTCCTTGAAGTTCGAGATGATCGGCGTCTCGATGATCTCGCCCGAAGGCTTGGCCATCAGGCCGCGCATGCCGGCAAGCTGCTTCATCTGCGCTGGCGAACCACGCGCACCGGAGTGGCTCATCATATAGATCGAGTTGATCTCGGCCTCGCGTCCGTCCTTGTCGATCGGGGTCGCCTTGATCCGCTCCATCATGGCATCGGCAACCTGGTCACCGCACTTGGACCAAGCGTCGATCACCTTGTTGTACTTCTCCTGCTGCGTGATCAGGCCGTCCTGATATTGCTGTTCATAGCCAGCGACCGAATCCTTGGTATCGGCGATCATCTTTTCCTTGGCATCGGGAATGATCATGTCATCCTTGCCGAAGCTAATCCCCGCCTTGAATGCGTGTTTGAAGCCTAGGCTCATGATTGCATCGGCGAACAGCACCGTGTCCTTCTGCCCGGTATGGCGATAGACCTGATCGATGACGTCGCCGATCTCGCGCTTGGTGAGCAGGCGGTTGATGATGTCGAAGGGCACCTTGTGGTTCTTCGGCAGACATTCACCGATCAGCATGCGGCCCGGCGTGGTGACGAAGCGCTGCATCACCACCTTGCCATTCTCCTCCTCCTGCGGAACGCGAGCGAGGATCTTCGTATGCAGGGTTACCGCCTTGGTTTCGAGCGCCTGGTGCACTTCAGCCATGTCGGAGAAGGTGGGCAGCTTTTCGTGTTTCTCGCCATCATCGCCTTCGACGAATTCGGGCGTCTTTTCCTGCCGCTCCATCGAGAGGTAGTAAATTCCCAGCACCATGTCCTGCGAGGGCACGATGATCGGCTTGCCATTGGCGGGCGACAGAATGTTGTTCGTGCTCATCATCAGCACGCGCGCCTCTAGCTGCGCTTCGAGGCTGAGCGGCACGTGGACCGCCATCTGGTCACCATCGAAGTCCGCGTTGAAGGCAGAGCAGACCAGCGGGTGCAGCTGGATCGCCTTGCCCTCGATCAGTACGGGCTCGAACGCCTGAATGCCCAGACGGTGAAGCGTTGGCGCGCGGTTCAACAGAACCGGGTGCTCACGGATCACTTCGTCGAGAATATCCCAGACTTCCTTGCGCTCCTTTTCGACCCACTTCTTCGCCTGCTTGAGAGTCATCGAAAGACCCTTGGCATCGAGGCGAGCGTAGATGAACGGCTTGAACAGCTCGAGCGCCATCTTCTTGGGCAGGCCGCACTGGTGCAGCTTGAGCTCGGGACCGGTCACGATGACCGAGCGGCCCGAATAGTCGACGCGTTTGCCCAGCAGGTTCTGGCGGAAGCGACCCTGCTTGCCCTTGAGCATGTCGGACAGCGATTTAAGCGGACGCTTGTTGGCGCCGGTAATGACGCGGCCGCGGCGGCCATTGTCGAACAGCGCGTCAACGGCTTCCTGAAGCATGCGCTTCTCGTTGCGGACGATAATGTCCGGCGCGCGCAGTTCGATCAGGCGTTTCAAGCGGTTGTTGCGGTTGATCACGCGGCGGTAGAGATCGTTCAGATCGGACGTTGCAAACCGGCCACCATCGAGCGGCACCAGCGGGCGCAATTCGGGCGGGATCACCGGGATCACTTCGAGGATCATCCATTCCGGGCGGTTGCCGGAATCGATAAAGCTTTCCACGACCTTGAGGCGCTTGATGATCTTCTTGGGCTTGAGCGTCGACTTGGTGGTCGCCAGCTCCTCCATCAGATCGTCGCGTTCCTGTTCGAGGTCGAGCTCCCTCAGCATGGTCTTGACCGCCTCTGCACCGATATTGGCGGTGAACGCGTCTTCGCCATATTCGTCCTGCGCTTCGAGCAGTTCGTCTTCGGTCAACAGCTGGAATTTCTCCAGCGGCGTGAGGCCCGGTTCGACGACGACATAGCTTTCGAAATAAAGCACCCGTTCCAGCTGCTTCAATTGCATGTCGAGCAGCAGGCCGATGCGGCTCGGCAGCGATTTCAGGTACCAGATATGCGCAACAGGCGCGGCGAGCTCGATGTGGCCCATGCGCTCACGGCGGACCTTGGTCACCGTGACTTCGACGCCGCATTTTTCACAAACGACGCCCTTGTACTTCATGCGCTTGTACTTGCCGCACAGGCACTCGTAATCCTTCACCGGACCGAAGATGCGCGCGCAGAACAGGCCGTCACGCTCGGGCTTGAACGTGCGGTAGTTGATGGTTTCCGGCTTGGCCAGCTGGTTGGTGAATTTGGTCAGTTCGTTCATGTCTTGGTTCCCTCGGAGGGGTGAAACTTTCGAGAAGCGGGGGGAGGGGGCCTGACGCCCGCCTCCACTACTCCGCCGCGATCGCGCTGTAATCGTCCTCGTCGCTGTCATCGGCGAGCGATTTCAGTTCGACGTTCATACCCAGCGAGCGCATTTCCTTGACGAGCACGTTGAAGCTCTCCGGAATGCCGGCCTCGAAGGTGTCGTCGCCCTTGACGATCGCTTCGTAGACCTTGGTCCGGCCAACGACATCATCCGATTTGACGGTAAGCATTTCCTGCAGGGTGTAGGCGGCGCCGTAGGCTTGCAGCGCCCAGACCTCCATCTCGCCGAAGCGCTGTCCGCCGAACTGCGCCTTGCCGCCCAGCGGCTGCTGGGTGACGAGGCTGTAGGGGCCGATCGAGCGGGCGTGGATCTTGTCGTCGACCAGGTGGTGGAGCTTCAGCATGTAGATGATGCCCACCGTCACCTTGCGGTCGAACGCCTCACCAGTGCGTCCATCATAAAGGACAGACTGGCCCGAGGAATCGATACCGGCTTTGACGAGCATCTCGGACACATCCGGCTCACGCGCGCCGTCGAACACTGGGGTGCCCATCGGAACGCCCGCAGACAGGTTGGTCGCCAGCTCGACGATCTGTTCGGTCGGGCGGCTTTCGAGATCCTCGAAATATTGCTCGCCATAAACATCCTTCAGCCGCTCGACGACCGCTTCTGGCGGCTTGACCTTCCTGTAATCTTCAGCCGCATCCGGATTGGCGCGCTTCCACTCTTCGAGCTTGTCGGCGATATCCATGCCAAGCGCACGCGCCGCGAAGCCGAGATGCGTTTCGAAGATCTGCCCGACATTCATCCGGCTTGGCACACCAAGCGGGTTGAGCACGATATCGACCGCCGTCCCGTCTTCGAGGAACGGCATGTCCTCGACCGGCAGGATGCGGCTGATCACGCCCTTGTTCCCGTGGCGTCCGGCCATCTTGTCGCCCGGTTGAAGCTTGCGCTTCACCGCCACGAAGACCTTGACCATCTTGAGCACGCCCGGCGCAAGTTCGTCTCCGCGTTCGAGCTTTTCCCTGCGATCCTCGAACTTGGCATCAATCGTGCCGGCGCTTTCGTCATACTGCGCCTTGATCGCTTCGATTTGAGCCTGGCGATTGTCATCGGCGACCGCGAACTTGAACCACTCATGCTTCTCGACATCGTGAAGCACCTGCTCGCCGATCTCGATGCCCTTCTTCACGCCCTTGGGCGCAGCCGAAGCGGTCTGGCCAAGAAGCATGTCCTTCAGGCGGTTGTAGGTCGCACGGTTGAGGATCGCGCGTTCGTCCGCGGCATCCTTGCGCAGACGCTCGATCTCTTCGTTCTGGATCGCACGGGTACGATCGTCGATCTCGATCCCATGGCGGTTAAACACCCGGACCTCGACAATCGTGCCGGCCACGCCCGGCGGCAAGCGCAGCGACGTGTCGCGCACATCGCTCGCCTTTTCGCCGAAGATCGCGCGCAGGAGCTTTTCCTCCGGCGTCATCGGCGATTCGCCCTTGGGCGTGATCTTGCCGACCAGAATGTCACCGGGGTGCACTTCGGCGCCAATATAGACGATGCCCGCTTCGTCGAGGCTGCGCAAAGCCTCCTCGCCGACATTGGGAATATCGCGGGTAATGTCTTCGGGTCCAAGCTTGGTATCGCGCGCCATCACTTCGAATTCCTCGATATGGATCGAGGTGAACACGTCGTCCTTCACGATGCGCTCTGAGATCAGGATCGAATCTTCGTAATTGTAGCCATTCCAGGGCATGAACGCGACGAGGCTGTTCTTGCCCAGCGCGAGTTCACCCAGATCGGTCGAAGGACCATCGGCGATGATATCGCCCGGCTCGATCATCTCACCGACCTTCACCAGCGGTCGCTGGTTGATGCAGGTGTTCTGATTGGAGCGCTGGAACTTCTGGAGCGTGTAGATATCGACGCCCGACTGGCCGGGCGCGACGTCACCCTGAGCGCGAATGACGATGCGGGTCGCATCGACCTGATCGACAATCCCGCCGCGCTTGGCTGCGATCGCCGCGCCGCTGTCACGTGCTACGGTCTCTTCCATGCCGGTGCCGACCCACGGCGCTTCGGCCTTGACCAGCGGCACCGCCTGGCGCTGCATGTTCGAACCCATAAGGGCGCGGTTGGCATCATCGTTCTCCAGAAACGGGATGAGCGAAGCGGCAACCGAGACGAGCTGCTTGGGGCTGACGTCCATCAACGTTACCTGCTCGCGCGGGGCCATCAGGTTATCACCAGACTGGCGTGCGCTGATCAGTTCCTCGACAAAGCTTCCATCCTCATTGAGCCCGGCCGATGCCTGCGCAACGGTGTGCTTCTGCTCCTCCATCGCGGAGAGATAGATGACGTCGCCGCTGACCTTGTTGTTCTCAACCGTGCGATAAGGCGTTTCAATGAAGCCGTACTTGTTGACCCTGCTGAAGCTCGCGAGCGAGTTGATAAGACCGATATTCGGACCTTCGGGCGTCTCGATCGGACAGATCCGGCCATAGTGGGTCGGGTGGACGTCGCGCACCTCAAACCCCGCGCGCTCACGGGTCAGACCGCCCGGGCCGAGGGCAGACACGCGGCGCTTGTGCGTCACTTCGGAGAGCGGGTTGGTCTGGTCCATGAACTGCGACAGCTGGCTGGAGCCGAAGAACTCGCGCACCGCGGCAACCGCAGGCTTTGCGTTGATGAGATCATTGGGCATGACGGTCGAGACATCGACTGATGACATGCGCTCCTTGACCGCGCGCTCCATCCGCAGGAGGCCGACGCGGTACTGGTTTTCCAACAGCTCGCCGACCGATCGCACCCGGCGATTGCCAAGATTGTCGATGTCGTCGACTTCGCCCTTGCCATCCTTGAGGCCGACCAGTTCCTTGACCACGGCAAGGATATCTTCCTTGCGCAGGGTCGTCACAGTATCCTCGGCATCGAGTTCGAGACGCATGTTGAGCTTGACGCGGCCGACCGCCGACAGATCATAGCGCTCGCTATCGAAGAACAGGCCTTCGAACAGCGCTTCGGCGGTTTCCTTGGTCGGCGGCTCGCCCGGGCGCATGACCTTGTAGATCGCTTCGAGGCCCTCGTCGCGGTTCTCGGCCTTGTCGACCTTCAGCGTGTTGCGGATCCAAGGGCCGGTATTGATTTCGTCGATATCGAGCAGCTCGATGCTGGAGATCCCCGCATTGTCGAGCGTTTCGACATGTTCGAGCGTAATCTCATCGCCCGCTTCGACATAAATGCGGCCCGTGGCTTCATCGATCATGTCGCGCGCGGCGTAGCGGCTGACGATTTCCTCGGTTGGCAACAGAAGATCGGTGAGACCGTCCTTCGCCGCCTTGTTGGCAGCGCGCGGGGAAATCTTCTGATTGGCAGGGAAGACTTCTTCACCGGTCTTCGCATCCACCAATGGGAAAGTCGGCTTTTGTCCCCGCCAATTTTCCGCGACGAAGGGGATCTTCCACCCATCGCCGTCCTTCTTGGAAGCCCGCTCCCAGGTCACGGTGTCATAGAAATGATCGAGAATGTCTTCGCTATCGAGGCCGAGCGCATACAATAGCGCGGTCACCGGCAGCTTGCGCTTGCGGTCGATGCGGACATTGACGATGTCCTTGGCGTCAAACTCGAAATCCAGCCACGAGCCGCGATAGGGGATCACGCGCGCAGCAAACAGAAGCTTGCCCGAAGAGTGCGTCTTGCCGCGATCGTGGTCGAACAGGACACCGGGCGACCGGTGCATCTGGCTGACAATCACCCGTTCGGTACCATTGACGATAAAGGTGCCGTTCTCGGTCATGAGCGGCATGTCGCCCATGTAAACATCCTGCTCCTTGATATCGAGGACCGAACGGGTTTCGGTTTCCTGATCGACCTCGAACACGATAAGGCGCAGCGTCACCTTCATCGGCGCAGCATAGGTGATCCCGCGCTGACGGCACTCGGTCGTATCGTATTTCGGGTCTTCGAGTTCGTAATGAACGAAATCCAGTTCGGCAGTGCCAGCGAAATCGCGGATCGGGAAGACGCTGCGCAGCGTCTTTTCCAGCCCCGAAACATAGCCAGTTTTCTTGTCCGAACGCAGGAACTGTTCATAGCTTTCGCGCTGCACTTCGATAAGGTTGGGCATGTCGACGACTTCGTGGATATCGCCGAAAATCTTGCGGATCCGCTTTTTTGCGGTGCCTTGTGCCTTGCGGGAGCGGACGGCTTTGCCTTTGGTCGGGGCTGTGGTGGCCATGGAGGAGATCGTGCCTCTTGATTGGACGCGCAAGGCAGAGTGCCGCGCGCCGGGTTGTCTTCAGTCATAACGCGAGACTGGAGCCATATCGCACGCAAAAGGGCCGCTCTCCCGAACGAACCTTCCCGGCCCGCCTGGCGGCAGCTGATCCTTGACGTCGCGAATATGGCCATGCGCCGCTTCCATTCTTGGCCCGATCCCCGCGCATGAATCGGTCCGGCTCGAAGCTGGCGTGTGACTGGCCATCTAAGAACGCTGTTGGATTTGTAAAGGGGGGAGGTGCCTTCCGGTTGGCTGACACGCAATTAGGGTCCTCGGCGTCAACGGCCCGGTATCGTCTTGCGCCTGCCGCGAGCGAGCCCGCGCTGAGAACCTGCGGCTCGACCCGCCGTGCTTTGGACAAGCAGGATTCAACAGGACAGGGCGCAACGAATGGTCGCCTGCTTGTGTGGTCGCGATTGACAAGGCCGTCGCACGGTCTCAGTGGCACTTTATACAAAACCGAGGGACCGACTCATGAAAAGACTGGTTATTTGTGCCGCCGCTGCCACCTTCGCGCTGGCTGCGTGTGATGGACCTGCCGAAGAAGCAGGTGAAGAGCTTGACGATGTAACCGAGATGCAAGCCGAAGTGATCGACGAAGAGGCGGAACTTGCCGAAGCGCAAGCCGATCTCGCCGAAGAGCGGGCCGACCTTGCCGACGAACTCGGTGATGAAAGCGCGCAAACCGGAATGGAGCGCCGGGCCGAGGATCTCGAAGCGCAGGCGGACACTCTTGAGGAACGCGCGGACGGAATGTGATCGCAGTGAATGGTGGTTATTGACTCGACGTAGAAACGCTTTAACGGCTCGTGGCTGAACGTACGGCCGTGTTCGCGCCGTTCGTTCATCCGTCCAAGACCGTTGGTGCTCCGGATTTGCTGGGGCTTAATTTCCAGCCTAGACGGGGAACAGAGAATTCGAGCCATTTGCTCCAACAGCGCCTTGTGCGCGCCTCCTTCCCCATCATTGGACTTTCGATGTCGATCCACGGCATCGGAGAATGTGAGCCGGCCGCACGCGCAATCCTGTGTGAGCGGCCATGAGTAGAAGGAGTATGGCATGGATCGTTCGCAAAAGGCCGACGCGGTAGCCCAGCTCAATGCGGTCTTCAACGAGGTTGGCGTGGTGGTTGTCACCCGCAATCTCGGCCTGACGGTGGATCAGTCCACCGATCTGCGTTCGAAGATGCGCGATGCTGGCGCGACCTACAAGGTTGCGAAGAATCGTCTCGCCAAGCTCGCCCTTAAGGACACCGACTATACCGGGATCGATGAGTTTCTCACCGGCCCGACCGCGCTGGCCTGGTCCGAAGACCCGGTCGCGGCTGCCAAAGCCGCTGTCGATTTCGCCAAGTCGAACGACAAGCTCGAAATCGTCGGTGGCTCTATGGGTACGCAGGTGCTTGATGAAGCCGGTGTGAGGTCGTTGGCCTCGATGCCGAGCCTCGATGAGCTGCGCGGCAAGATCGTGGGCCTCGTCAACGCTCCGGCGACCAAGGTCGCCCAGTTGATGAACGCACCCGCGAACAAGCTTGCCCGTGTCTTTGGAGCCTACGCGGCCAAAGAGGACGCATAAGAGACGTTATTCGTGAGAAAACGAAACATCTGGGGCTTCGGGACGAACCCGTCCGCCCCGCCGCAAAATTTGGAGTGAATATCATGGCTGACATTGCCAAGCTTGTAGAAGAACTGTCGAAGCTTACCGTCCTTGAAGCGGCCGAACTGGCCACCGCGCTGGAAGAAGAGTGGGGCGTCAGCGCCGCAGCAGCTGTCGCGGTTGCTGGACCGGGGGGCGGCGGCGAAGCTGCCCCTGCCGAAGAGGAAAAGGACGAATTCGACGTCATCCTCACCGGCGACGGCGGCAAGAAGATCCAGGTCATCAAGGTGGTCCGTGCGATCACTGGTCTGGGTCTCACCGAAGCCAAGGCGCTGGTCGAAGGCGCGCCCAAGCCGCTCAAGGAAGCTGCGAACAAGGCCGAAGCCGAAGAAATCAAGGCCAAGGTCGAAGAAGCCGGCGGTACCGTCGAGCTCAAGTAAGCGTCTTTCGAGCTTCGCTGAAAACACGAAGGGCGGTGCCAGCAATGGCGCCGCCCTTTTTCGTTCAGCCTCACCGTTCACCGGCGCGCGCTCACAGCTTGGGCGGACATTGCTGCCCCGGCGGGATCGTCGGGATCGGTGACAGGTCGGGTGCCGGCCCATCGGTCTGGTCCTGCTCGGGATCGACCAGACGTCCCATGAACAGGATCGCGCCGCTGCGGTTGTCGCGGAGCAGAAACATGAACGGATGGTCCGCGCGAAATACGAAAGGTGGCGGCGGGGGTGGGCCGCGGCGACCGCCGGTGATGACGATAGTGCCTATGACCACCGCAGTCGCCGCCGCTGCCTCTGAACCTTTCTCGTCGACGTCGATATTGGCTTGATGGATGATGTTGGTGATCGTCAGCCCGCAAACAGGCTGGCCGCCAATTATCCGGGTCGGCATTCCGTCCTCGGTGAGCGGAAATCGCGCCATGCGGTTGAAGTTCGCCTGTTTCGAAAACGGGAGCGGTGCGCCCATCGCCTCGATCACATTCTTCAGACCGGCATTCCAGTCGAGTCCCATCTTCGGCAGGGTCAGCACCGTATCGCCCGGCTCCGCCTCGTCGAGGGCGGACAGCCAGCTTTCGAGCCGACGCGGCGAAAGGCTCCGTTCAAGTTTGCCCAACCCGTCCGGATCGTCCGGCAGGATCGCGACCATGCTGACTTCCTCGCCCGCATAAGGAAGATCGATCAGCTTGACCGAGCCGCGTTCGATGGCCCGGAAATAGCCGCGCTGGTTCATCAGCTCGGTCATGATCTCGCGCCCGTCGGAAAGGAAGAACGGCTCTTCCCTGGTCGCTTCTGCGGCGAAGGGTTTCAGCCAGTCCGCTTTCCAGAAAATCGCGTTGACCAGCACAGCGGCGGTTTTCTTTCGGATCACGCCTTCGGGGATCAGCCCTTCGATTCGGTCGGCGGTCCGGCCCGCCACCCAGGCGTTGATCTCTTCGCGCGCCGCTTCCGGATCGGCGGTGAAGTCGACCTGGTCGAAGACGCCCGACGCCGCGCTTTCCAGGTCGGCGACATATTCGGGCACAAGCGCCAGATCGTCATGCACCCAGAAGGCATTCGCACTGCGCAGTTCGCGGCCCTCACCCGAAATGCTCATCGACCGGTCGAGCCTTCCGGCACCGCGCAGATACGCTTCCGGCCCCGCAGGAAAGCGCATGACCTCGCGCAATTGCCCGGCAGTCTGGCCGTCCGCGCCGCGATAGGCGTAGCCCATGGCAAGCGAGATGCTGGCGGGCGAGAAGAACAGGTTGTCGCGCTCGGCGGCGACTTTCCGATAGAGGTCGAGCGCAAAGGCATTGGAACCGCGCGCCACGTCTTCGATAGTGGGCTCTTCGGCCAAGGTAGCAGCGCCTCGCCCGTCATGCGTTGCACAACTCGCCAGCACAGACGCGGCGGCGATAAGACTAAAGGCGCTGGTACCGGGACGAAGGATCATGATTGTACTTCCCTCAGCGATGTGTCTGTTCCCACTCTGACGGTAAGACACCAGCAGGCCATTGCACAAGGCTGCGCTACAAGCGGCGTCGCCCTTAAGACGCTCAGCCATTCGCCTTGGCGCGCCATAGTCCGGCGCGACGAGATATCGCTTCACCCCGATTGGAATTGTCCGTATCGAGGTCGGCTCGCGATCTCGCGCGGGCGTGAGGCGAGCGATCGGTGGCGAGCGACGACTTCCTGAAGACGCCCTCCTGGCGGGAGGAACTGGGCGCGACCTTTCGGCTCGCCACGCCGCTGGCGCTTGCCAACCTGCTGCAAATGCTGACCTATGCCATCGACGTAATCTTCATTGCGCGGCTCAGCGAAGATTCGCTTGCAGCCTCGACGCTGGCGGTAAGCGTATTTGGCATGGTGCTTTGGGCACTTACCGCGCTGACGGGTGCCGTCGCCCCGCTGATCGCCGAGGCCATCGGTGCGCGCGCCCGCACCCCGCGCCCGGTCCGGCGCGCAGTGCGCATGGCGCTGTGGCTGGCGGTGCTCACCGGGATTGTCGGAATGGGACTGTGCCTGCTGCTGGTGCCCATCATGCGCCTGACCGCGCAGCCGCCCGCGCTCATACCGTTGGCGGAGGAGTACAATACGATCATCATCCTCTCGATGGTGCCGATGCTGCTGGCGGGCGTTTTGCGCAATTTCGTCTCCGCGCTCGGGCGTCCGATCTTCGCGACCATCATAACCGCGCTCGGCATCGGAGTGAACGCGCTGGCGAACTACGCCTTCATCTTCGGCAATCTGGGTGCGCCCGAACTCGGTCTAGCCGGAGCGGCAATCGCGACCAACATCACCGCGCTGGCAACGCTTGCAGCCTATGTGGTGGCGATCTACGCGGATCCGGCCATGGCGCGCTATCGTGTCTTCTACCGACTGTGGCGCGCGGACTGGGTGCGCTTTCGCCAGATCGCCAGGCTCGGGACGCCGATTGCGCTGACTGTGACAGCGGAGGCGGGCATCTTCGCCACGGCACCGTTTCTGATGGGACAGTTCGGTGCGGCGCAGGTCGCCGGTCACGCAATTGCGCTTCAGCTTGCCGCGCTGGCGTTCCAGGTTCCGTTCGGCGTGGGCCAGGCGGTGACAATCAGGGTTGGCTACTTCTTCGGAGCCCGCGATCCGGTCGGTGTGCACCGCGCGGGCTGGACCGCGCTCGCGCTGAGCACCGCTTTCATGAGCCTGACGGCAGGCGCGATGGTGCTCGCGCCTGAGAAGTTGGTTTCGATCTATGTGGACCCGGACATACCCGCCAACGCGGCGCTCGTGCGCTTTGCGCTCAGCTATCTAGTGCTGGCCGCGATGTTCCAGCTGGTCGATGGAGTGCAAGCCGTGGCGGCGGGCGCGCTGCGCGGACTTCAGGACACGCGCGTACCGATGTGGATCGCGATCTTCAGCTACTGGGTGCCCGGTATCGGTACCGCGCTTGCGCTGGGCTTTCTCACCCCGCTCGAAGGGGTAGGAGTGTGGATCGGCCTTGCGACCGGGCTCGCCTTTGCCGCAGTGCTGTTGCTGCGGCGTTGGATGATCCGCGAGCAGCTGGGGCTCACCCGCCACCGTCTCGGGGACGACGCTCCCGTCATTCCGCTGTAAACATTGGGCTTCCCACTAGGTTGATGTCGCGCTGCGGGAACGGGATCGACAGTCCAACCTTGTCGAAGCGCGCTTTGGCCGCTTCGGTCAGCGCCCAGGAAAGGGCGAGATAGTCTGCCGGGATGCACCAGACGCGCAGGCCCACACCCACCGAACTGTCATCGAGCGAAGCGACGAAGGCAACGGGCGCGGGATCGGCGAGCACGCGTGGATCCTCGGTCGCAACGCCAAGCAACGCCTCGCGCGCTTCGGCCATGCTGTCGTCGTAGGCAATGCCGACGATTAACTCGAACCGGCGGATGGGATGGCGGTGGTAATTGATGATCGGTTGGTTCCAGAGCTCGGCATTGGGGATCATCACGAACAGGCCGTCGAATTGCTTGAGCTCGGTCGTGAACAAGCCGATGTTCTGAACCACGGCCGTGATGTCGCCAGCCGTAATCGCCTCGCCCACCTTGAAAGGTTTTTGCACCAGGATCATCACGCCCGCAGCGACATTGCTAAGCGTGCCCTGCAACGCCAGCCCGATCGCCAGCGCCGTCCCGCCAAGCGCCGCGATTATACTCGTGGTCTCGACCCCGAACTGGGTGAGCACCGTCACGAGGATCACCGCCCACAGCGCGTATCTGACGATATTGGAGAGAAACAGCGCGACCGTCGGTTCAAACCGATCGGACTTGAGCAGGGCTCTTGAGACGGCGCGCGAAACGAAGCTGGCGATCATCAGGCCTACAACCAGAACTGCGATGCCGCCCAGGATTGCCATCAGGTTCGCCTTGAACCAGACGAAGATCGTCTCCGGGATGGTAAGTGCGGCAAGGTCGGTTTCAAAGTTCATGGCGACGCGACAGTCTTGGTTCCGGCGGTTTGCGGGCGCGCGATAGCCGTTTGCACCGATGCTGGCCAGCGACGCTCGAGCCGCGAGTGCCCGGATGCAATTTTTTCCTGAACGCTGGTTGACTCAGGCAAGGGCCACAACCAAATGCGCCTGCATTGGCACTCACTACGATCGAGTGCCAAGCCCCTGCAACTCTTTCATGGAAAGGTCATACATTATGGCATTTCGTCCGCTGCACGACCGCGTTGTCGTCCGCCGCATCGAAGCCGACCAGAAGACCTCTGGCGGTATCATCATCCCCGACTCCGCGCAGGAAAAGCCCAGCGAAGGCGAGATCGTCGCCGTTGGCGAAGGCGCGCGCGACGATGACGGCGAGCGCATCGCCCTAGACGTGAAGGCCGGTGACCGGGTGCTGTTTGGCAAATGGTCCGGCACCGAAGTCAAGATCGACGGGGAAGACCTCCTCATCATGAAGGAAAGCGACATCATGGGGATCATTTCCTGATCCGCTGACGCACGCGCTTTTTTACCCTCAAACATTAATGGAGAACACATCATGGCTGCCAAGGACGTAAAGTTCAGCCGCGAAGCCCGCGAGGGCATTCTCAAGGGCGTCGATACGCTCGCCAATGCTGTCAAGGTAACACTCGGCCCCAAGGGTCGCAACGTGGTGCTCGACAAGAGCTTTGGCGCGCCGCGCATCACCAAGGACGGCGTCACCGTCGCCAAGGAAATCGAACTGAAGGACAAGTTCGAGAACATGGGCGCGCAGATGCTCAAGGAAGTGGCATCGAAAACGAATGACCTCGCCGGTGACGGCACCACCACGGCCACCGTGCTCGGTCAGGCGATCGTGCGCGAAGGCATGAAGTCGGTTGCCGCCGGTATGAACCCGATGGATCTCAAGCGCGGCATCGATACCGCTGTTGCCAAGGTGGTCGAGGACCTTCAACGCCGGTCCAAGGACGTTTCGGGCTCCAGCGAAATCTCGCAGGTCGGCGTGATTTCCGCAAACGGCGACAAGGAAGTCGGTGAGAAGATTGCCGAAGCCATGGAAAAGGTCGGCAAGGAAGGTGTCATCACCGTCGAAGAAGCCAAGGGTCTCGAATTCGAGCTCGACGTCGTCGAAGGCATGCAGTTCGATCGCGGCTATCTCTCGCCCTACTTCATCACCAACCCCGACAAGATGGCCGTGGAACTGGATAATCCCTATATCCTGATCCACGAGAAGAAGCTGTCGAACCTGCAAGCGATGCTCCCGATCCTGGAAGCGGCGGTGCAGTCGGGTCGTCCGCTGCTCATCATCGCGGAGGACATCGAAGGCGAAGCGCTCGCCACGCTCGTGGTCAACAAGCTGCGCGGCGGCCTCAAGGTCGCGGCGGTCAAGGCACCGGGCTTCGGCGATCGTCGCAAGGCCATGCTGCAGGACATCGCGATCCTGACCAAGGGCGAGATGATCTCCGAAGATCTCGGCATCAAGCTTGAAAACGTGACGCTCGGCATGCTGGGCGAAGCCAAGCGCGTGACGATCGACAAGGATAACACCACGATCGTCGATGGTGCAGGTGACGAAGCCGACATCAAGAACCGCGTCGGGGAAATCCGCACGCAGATCGACAACACGACCAGCGACTATGACAAGGAAAAGCTTCAGGAGCGCCTTGCCAAGCTCGCAGGCGGCGTTGCCGTCATCAAGGTAGGCGGTGCGTCCGAAGTCGAGGTGAAGGAGCGCAAGGACCGGGTCGACGATGCGCTACACGCGACCCGTGCCGCAGTCGAAGAAGGCATCGTACCGGGCGGCGGTACCGCCCTGCTCTATGCCTCGAAGGTGCTCGAAGGCCTCAAGGGCGAGAACGACGATCAGTCCCGCGGCATCGACATCGTGCGCCGTGCGATCATCACCCCGCTCCGTCAGATTGCTGAAAATGCCGGCCATGACGGCGCGGTCGTTTCGGGCAATCTGCTGCGCGAAGGCGACGAAACGCAAGGTTTCAACGCTGCGACCGATTCGTATGAGAACCTGGTGGAAGCCGGCGTGATCGACCCGACCAAGGTCGTGCGTGTCGCGCTGCAGGATGCCGCTTCGGTTGCAGGCTTGCTGATCACCACCGAAGCCGCAATCACCGATGCTCCGGAAGACAAGGCTTCCGGCGGCGGCATGCCCGATATGGGCGGCATGGGCGGCATGGGCGGCATGGGCGGTTTCTAAGTCCGACCGCTCTGCCAACATTCTCGAAGAAGGCCCCGGGGGAGCGATCCTCCGGGGCTTTTTTCATTCTAACTCGCGCAACAATCCCAGCGACTGCGCGTTGGCTCAATCAAAGGAGAAAAATCCCATGAAACTGCCGCAAAATGCTCACGTCGCCGTCGTCGACGGTGAAACCTTCCTCCTCTTTCGTAACGAAGGCGCGCTGTTCGAGCCCAAGCTGAAGAAGGAAGACAGCCCGAAGCTGGACGTCACCAATTTCAGCGCTGCGGTGCGCAAGCAGGATGATGTCGGGCAGAACCTGGGCCGCACCGATCTCGATGAACTGGGTCATGCCGCGGCCGCGACCGAATGGCTGAATGCGCGCGCTGTCGCAAACGATCTGCACGATGTTCTGATCATCGCTGATCCCAAGTCGCTGGGCGAAATGCGCCGGCACTATCACTCGGAACTGGAAAAGCGGGTGGTGGGTGAAATCGACAAGACGCTGACCGGCCAGCCGGTGGACAAGATCGAACAGGCGATCGTCGCCGCTGAATAAAGGTCGCCAGCCGACCGGGAAGGACCCGGCATCGCCTGCTGCGATCCCGGGTTCTTGCCTCCCGCTTGACTGACAATCAGCCGCCCGAGCGGTTTTGCTCCACCGCTTTGACGACCGCATCGTCCCACGTTACCCGAGTTTGAGTCTGCGGGTTGAAGCGTTGGTCCGCATAGCTCGCCGCTTCCGCCGCCGCGATTTCTGCTGAACTCAGATGCTCGCTGGGTTCCAGCGCGAAGACATCGAGCCCGCGCGTGATCTCGGTTGCGTAGATCCGGCCGTTATACCAGTAGGACGACCAGTATCCGCCTACGACGAGTTGCTCGTCATCGATGGCTCCCCGATCGAAATAGGCGATCTCGACCGGGTTGGCGCTATCGGTGAAATCCATCACACTGATGCCGCCCTGATACCAGCTCTGCACGAAGATATCGCGGCCCGGTACCGGGATGATCGACCCGTTATGCGCGACACAATTTTCAAATTCGCTTTGGGGGCCCGGCATCTTGTAGTGGCTGCGAAACTCCAGCTTGCCATCGACGATGTCGTAGATCGCATTGGCGCCCCACGTCATGGGGTCAGAAGCCTTGCAGCGCGGTCGCCCGCCCCCACCCCATTCGTCAGTGAAGATGACTTTCGTCCCGTCATTGTTGAACGTCGCTGAGTGCCAGTAAGCGAACCCCTTGTCGAACACGGCATCGGTGCGCACCGGGTTGTAAGGGTCGGAAATATCCATAATGATCCCGTTACCCGAACATGCTCCTGCTGCGAGGTCCAGCGCGGGAAAGACCGTGATATCATGGCACTGGTTGGTCTGGCGAGTATCCTGCGCGCCGTCCTCGCTTTCGCCGCCCTGCCACAGCCCCGCGATCTCTCCGCTTTCAGCGTCGGCGAAGACGCGCGGACTGCTTACGATACGCGCGGCAGCAGGATTGGCGACCGGGATCTCGATCACGTCGATGCTGAAGAGTGCGGTGCGGCTGTCGGCGGGATTTTCGATGCAGCGCGCAAGCTCCTCGGTATCGCGTACGCTGGACGTACCCGAATTGTAGACGAGGATACGCTCATCATTCGCATCGACGATGGAATGCGTGTGACTGCCCCGACAGGTCTGGACCTGGCCGACCTGGCGCACTGCGGTAAGGTCTGAGATGTCGAAGATGCGAAGGCCGCGGAACCGTTCCTCGGACACATCTTCCTCAACACCTTCGAGCCCGCAATCAACCCGGCCGCGGGTCTGCTCGACGCTCATGACGAGAAGGTCACCAATCACCGAAACGTCGCCCTGCCCGCCGGGGCATACGACCGACGAAAGGAGCGATGGCACGCCGTTCGCGCCGAGGCGATAGATGTTGAAGCCGTGATAATTGCCGGCCACCATGATGTCATCGAAGAACGCCATGTCGGTGTTGGCGAAATCGAGCAGCGGGGAGCGTTCGGCGAACTGGGACAGGCTTTCATCGCCGTCTTCGGGTTTCGAGACCTCTTCGTCGTTTTCGATGTTTTCTGTGTCCGCTTCGCCGTCCGCCGCATCTTCGTCCTCGTCTTCGTCTTCGGGAACGGGCGGACGCAGATCGGCAGGATTGTCCGGATCATAGAAGCCGGCGGGCTTGGGCAGGCTGACGACCTTGCGAAGATTGCTGATCGCTTCTTCGGCATCGGCGAAGCCCGGGGCGAGACCGGCGCGCGGATCGACCGAAAGGCTGGCAAGGATGGTATCCATCCGCTCGATCTCGGTTGTCTGGTCGCTTTCGATATCGCTGACGAACTGGAACAGCACGGGATCGGCCGCGCTACCAGGCTGCTCGAGCAACTCTTCCACCATCTCCACCGCGCCTTCGTGATGCGCGATCATCAGTGTCAGGAACTGGCGGTCGAACTCCGTTCCCTGCACGGACGCGAGTGCGGTCATCTGTGCGGGTGTCGCCATCCCGGCCATCAGCATATGGCCTTCATGGTCGGCGTGCTCACCCATACCAGAGCCGTGCATCATCGATGCCTCGAGCGGTTCGCCGCGAGCGCTGAGCCATTCGCGCATGAAGGTGATCTCATCCTCCTGGCCGGCAATGATCTTTTCCGCGACCGCCAGCACGCCTTCCTGATTGGTTCGATCGGGCGCAAGCTGCGCCATGGCAAGCGCCTGGTCGTGATGAACGATCATATGCTGCATGAAGCGCACGTCGGCGCGGGTATAGCTGGCTTTTGCGAGCTGCGTCGCTTCATCAGCGCTAAGCGTGCGGCTCTGCTGGCCAGGCGCGCCGGGTTGCACGATCGGCGCGGACTGCGCCAGCGCGACGGTGGAACCAGTGAGAAGCAATGCGCCTGCAAGCGCCCGGGTACCGAAAGCGGAAGTCTTTGTGACAGTCATTTCCATCCCTGTAAGAAGCGTGTTCTGAATCGAGGCTTGCCGAACTGTCTGACCGCATTCGAACCGGCGTCAAGGGGCGAATTTCGCGCACCGGCGCGCGCGTCGGACCCTGCACCTCGGCTTTGGTCGTGGTTGAAGCACAGTCTGCCGCATGCGGCGAGGCGTTCGATTGTCGCGGCGAATCGCAAAAGCCTATCGTGAATGGTTAAGACGATGCTCACGCTTCTGAAGGTAATACAACGCGCATGAAGACAACGCGACGCACCCGCCTTTCCGCTTGGGTCACGGCTTTTCTAGCCGGGCTCATCGCTCTGACCTCGGCGCCGCTTGCCGCGCAGACCAACGATCTCCACGCACGGTTCGACAACGCGTTCGGCACCGAAATGCGCTCGCCCGAAACGTTCGAAGCGCTTTATCGCGAAGGGTTCGAACGTCGAATTGCCGAACTGGCGGATGGCAGCAAAGGGCGGATCGGGGTAGCCGCGATCGATCTTGCGACCGGGCAGGAGATCATGGTGCTGGGCGATCAGTTGTTCCCGCTGGCCTCGACCAGCAAAATTGCAGTCGCGGCGACATATCTGGAGATGGTGGAGCAGGGCAAGTATTCGCTCACGTCCGAATTTCCGTTACTGCTCCCTATAAAAAGTGCCAGATTTTCCTCGCCCGCCGCGCCGGTGCGCAAGGGCAATTACATGCCGGCAATCGACCTGATAGAGATCATGATCACCCGATCCAGCAACCCGGCGACGGATGCGTTGCTGGCTGCGGTTGGTGGACCGGCAAAGGTGAATGACTGGATGAAGCGGCAAGGTATCGAGGACTTCTCGATCGATCGCGATATCGCGACGCTGGTGCGCGACGATGGCGAATACGATCCGGCAAACTGGATCGACACACGCGATGTCGCGAGCCCACGCGCAATCGTCCGTCTGCTCGAAGGGCTCTATCGCGGCGATTATCTTTCCCGCGAACATCGCCGCGTGCTGCTGAGTGCGATGAGCCGGACAGTAACCGGACGGCGCCGTATCGTCGCCCATATGCCGGGCGAAGCGCGTGTCAGTCACAAGACCGGCTCCCTCAACAACACCTCGAGCGATGTCGGCATTATCGAATCGCCCGATGGCCGCGCTATTGCCGTCGCAATTTACGTGACAGGCCAGGGTTCGCGAGGGGCGCGTGAGGCCAAGATCGCTTCAATCGCTCGGGCGCTTTACGATGGTTTCAGCGCGGCAGCGCGGCAGAGCCCCAATCGGAACTGGACCAGCGCCCCCGCCGTCGACGGCTGGTAAGCGCCCGCACATCAAACTGCCCACGAAAAAAGGCGGCGCTCCTCACCGGAACGCCGCCTTTCGTTTGCTTGCTTTGCGCCGCGCCGGAGCGTGGCGCATAAAGACTTAGTCTTCTTCCATTTCCGCTTCGGCGGCGGCGGCAGCTTCTTCGGCTTCCGCTTCGACGTTCTCGCCCATGGCTTCCATTTCGGAGCCGGCTTCGTTCATGCCCGCTTCCATGTCATCGCCCATGGCGTCCATTTCGGCGGTCGCGTCTTCGCTGATCGCTTCGGCGTCGGCAGCCATCGCATCATCGGTTTCGCTGACTTCCGTCGCGTCTTCGGCGCAAGCGGCCAGGCTCAGGGCAGAAACGCCGATAGCGGCGGCAAGAATGATCTTACGCATGAATATCAGTTCCTTGTATAACCAAAAAGGTGGCGTCGCGGCGGTATGATCCAAGGCCGCTTTGCCAAAGCCAGCGAATAAGTTGCCAGCTCCGCAACCAGAGATAATGGCAGGAATGTGGCAACGCAAGAGCCTTTGCCTCAATTTGGCCTTATTGAAGGGTGGCATGCCTTATACCAATCCCGCTAGAGCCTTGCCCTGCACAATGCTAGCAGGCGCCCCATGGCCAGCGAAACTCCGTCCAATGCGCCCGAAAGCGGCGGCAAACAGCACCTCTATCTTGTCGATGGGTCCTCCTACATCTTTCGTGCCTATCACCGCCTGCCTCCGCTGACCGATCCCGAAGGCACGCCGGTCGGTGCCGTCTATGGCTACACAACCATGCTGTGGAAGCTTGCCGACGATCTGGACCGGGCGGACGGCCCCACGCATCTCGCCGTCATTCTCGACAAGGATTCGACCAGTTTCCGCAACGAGATCTACGCCGACTACAAGGCCAACCGACCCGATCCGCCCGAAGACCTGATCCCGCAATTCCCGCTGATCCGTGATGCGACGCGTGCCTTCAGCCTCCCGTGCATCGAGGAAGAAGGGTTGGAGGCGGACGACCTCATCGCCTCCTATGCGAGGGCCGCCCAGCGCGCGGGCTGGGATGTGACGATCGTCTCGTCGGACAAGGATCTGATGCAGCTCGTGGGTGAAGAGGACGGCGAAAACGGGCCGGGGCGCATCGATATGCTCGACACGATGAAGAGCCAGCGCATCTATGTCGGCGAGGTCGAAGCGAAGTTCGGCGTGCCCCCGCATCTGGTGGGCGACGTTCTTGCGCTGATGGGAGACAGCGTCGACAACGTGCCGGGCATTTACGGGATCGGACCGAAGACCGCGTCGAGGCTGATTGCGGAGAATGGTAACCTGACCGCCGCGCTCGATGCTGCGCCCGACATGAAGAAATCGAAACTCAAAGAGCGCCTTATTGAAGGCCGCAAGGATGCAGAGCTCTCGCGCGTGCTGGTGACGCTCAAGGAAGATTGCGACCTGCCTGTGGCGATCGAGGATATGCGGCTCGATACGATCCCGCCCGAACCGCTGGCGCAGTTTCTGGAAAAGCACGGGTTTACATCGCTTCTGAGGCGTCTTGATGCCGGAACGGGAAGCCCGGAACGTGCGAACAATCTCGATACCGAAAAAGCGGTGACCAAGGGTGACGGGGGAACAGCTGACGGCAATCGCCAGCCGCTCCCCGAGATGCCGACGATCGATCGCAGCGGCTATGAGACGGTGCAGTCGATGGAGCGGCTGGCGGCATGGATCGAAGCGGCGCGCACTGCGGGCCTGGTCGCGGTCGATACCGAAACCTCCTCGCTCGATTCGATGCAGGCTGAGCTTGTCGGCATCAGTCTTGCGACCGGTCCGAACGCAGCCTGCTACATCCCGCTCGCGCATGGCGGCAACGACATGTTCGATGAAAAGCCCGATCAGATCGCGCTCGACGAGGCGCTCGCCGCACTGCGCCCGCTTCTTGTCGACGACGGCGTTTTGAAGGTCTTTCACAACGGCAAGTACGATTGCAATGTCCTTGCCCGCTACGACGTCCCGGTCGCACCGATCGAGGATACGATGGTCATCAGCTTCGCGCTCGATGCCGGACGCCAGCTCGAAGGGATTGGCGGCGGTCACGGGATGGATGAACTGTCCGAGCGGCATCTTGGCCACACGCCGCTGACCTACAAGGAGGTGTGTGGAACCGGGCGCAACCAGTGCAGGATCAGCGAAGTTCCGCTTGCGCGCGCGACCGAGTACGCAGCGGAAGACGCTGACGTCACCTGGCGGCTCTACGCGCACATGAAACCACGTCTCGCAATCGAAGGCGGAACGCGGGTTTACGAACGGGTCGATCGCCCGCTCATTCCCGTGGTCGCCGGAATGGAGCGCGAAGGCATCAAGGTCGACCGGGCGCGCCTTGCCAGACTCTCCGAGGAGTTCGCCGCCGAAACCAGCGCTCTCGAAGACGAAATCCATGCAATCGCCGGGCAGGAATTTGCAGTTGGCAGTCCCAAGCAGCTCGGCGATATCCTGTTTGATACGCTGGGCTACAAGGGCGGGCGCAAGGGCAAGAGCGGACAATTTTCGACCGATCAGGCCATTCTCGAAAAGCTTGAGCGCGAAGGTGCGCCGATTGCGCGCAAGGTACTGGAATGGCGGCATCTCACGAAGCTTAAGTCGACCTATACCGATGCTTTGCAGGCCCAGATCAATCCCGATACCGGCCGGGTGCACACGAGCTACAGCCTCGTGGGCGCACAGACCGGACGCCTGTCCTCGACCGATCCGAACCTGCAGAACATCCCGATCCGGACCGCCATCGGACGCACGATCCGCGAGGCTTTTGTCCCCGAACCGGGCAACACCCTCCTCGCCGCCGATTACAGCCAGATCGAATTGCGGCTCGCTGCGCACATGGCCGACGTCGATAGCTTGAAAGAGGCGTTCTCACAGGGCGAAGACATCCACGCACGCACCGCCACCGAGATGTTCGGCGAAGTGACCCGCGACACGCGCGCGCGCGCCAAGACGATCAATTTTGCGATCCTCTACGGCATTTCGCGCTGGGGGCTGGCTGGTCGACTGGAAGTCGATCCGGACGAAGCGCAGGACATGATCGACACCTATTTTCAGCGCTTCCCCGGCATTCAGCGCTACATCATGGAGACCCTCGAAAGCGTGCGCGAGCGCGGCTATTCCGAGACGCTGTTCGGCCGTAAGACCTGGTTCCCGCGCATCCGCTCGAAGAATCAAGCGGAGCGTCAGGGCTCCGAGCGCGCGGCGATCAACGCACCGATTCAGGGGACCAGCGCCGACATTATCAAGCGCGCGATGGCGCGCATGCTGCCCGCCTTGCGCGATGCGGGACTGGATCAGGTGCGCATGCTGCTTCAGGTACATGACGAACTGGTGTTCGAGTTGCCTTCAGGTGATGTTGCCGCCGCGAAACCGATTATCGAACGCGTGATGGCCGAAGCCGCGCTGCCCGCCGTCACGCTCGACGTGCCGCTGGGCGTCGATATCGGCACGGGCGAAAGCTGGGACGCAGCGCATTGACCGATTGGCTCACCGGTAGTGTCTCTGGCATCGACTGGGCTGCGATTGCGGTATCAGCGCTGCGCGTGTTCGTCGCGGTGGTCGTCGCCTACATCGTGTACCGGGCGGTCTTCCGCGTGGTCCACAAGGTGGCGCATCTGTCGGAGACCGGAGTGGACGAGATACTCGTTCAGCGCATCCGGCGCCCGATCAAATGGTCGTTCCTTGCGATAGCAGTCACAGTTGTTGCGCAAAGCGATCCGGTCCTGCGCGAATGGTGGGAGCCGCTTGCGCGCTTCCTGCGGCCCGCACTGCTCGGCTGGGTGGCCTACAATGTGGTACGCGGGCTTACCGCCGTTCTGGAAATGAGGATGGCCGATGCCGATCCGGTCGCAACGCGCAGTCGGCGCACCCGGGTCGCCGTACTCTCACGGATCGCCACCTTTGCGATCATTCTGATCACGATCGGGCTGATGCTCTTCAGCATCCCCTCCGTCCGCGCGATCGGCACCACCATGCTTGCCTCGGCCGGTCTGGCCGCGCTGGCGATCGGAGCCGCGGCCCAGCCGGCGCTCAAGAGCCTCATCGCCGGCGTTCAGGTCGCGCTGACCGAGCCGATGCGGATCGGCGATCTCGTCAAGGTTGATGGCGAGGCCGGAAGGGTGGAGGAAATCCACATGAGCTTCGTCACCGTGCGCACTTGGGACGAGCGCGTGCTGGTGGTGCCGACAAGCCGCTTCCTCGATGACACGTTCGAAAACTGGTCACGGGTGAACGAGGCCCTGACCGGCACGGTCTACCTCCACGTCGATCCCATCACGGAAATCGATCCGATACGCGCCGAGTTTGAGCGTTTCATCGAAACCCAGGAGCTGTTCGATGGCCGCAACAGCGCGCTGCTGGTGACCGAAGCTTACCCCGAAAGCGTGGAGCTGCGTATCACGGTCAGCGCGGAGGCAATCGGCGATTTGTGGAACCTGCGGTGCGCGGTGCGCGAGCACATGATGAAGTGGCTGCGCGAAAACATGGAACACGCGCTGATTCGTCACCGCCTCGAAGTGCCGCACGGGCACCCCAAAGCGGGCGAGCCCTAGTGCCTATTCGTGCTTGTTGACACGAGTAGGTTCGAGCGTTTCGGGCGCGAAGAATCCAATCGGTATCGCTTCCGCCGCGCGCTTTTTCAACTCGCCGCGCATCTTGCGATACTCCGCTTCCATCTTGGCGGTGACGGTCGCGCGGCTATCGTCGAGCGCGTCGGCGAAATCACGTGCGGCGACTTCGGACACTTCGCCGCCGACCCGGCGCAGCGCACTGAGTCCGGCGCGTCGCACGACATCTTCCAGGTCAGCGCCAGTGAACCGCTCGGTCTTGGACGCGACATCAGCAAGATCGACATCACTTGCAAGCGGCATGGAGGACGTGTGGATCTCCAAGATGTGCTCGCGCCCCTCGCGATCGGGCGTTCCGACATAGATCAATTCATCGAAGCGGCCGGGGCGCAGTAGCGCCGGATCAACCAGCGTCGGCCGGTTCGTCGCGCCGATGACCACGACCGATTGCAACTCCTCGAGCCCGTCCATTTCCGCCAGGATCGTGTTGACGACCCGGCCCGTCACCTGAGGCTCGCCTTGCCCCGATCCACGCGCGGGCACCAGACTGTCAATCTCGTCGATGAAAAGAACGCAAGGGGCCACCGCACGCGCACGGGCGAAAAGCCGCGCAATCTGCTGTTCGCTCTCGCCATACCATTTGGACAGCAGATCCGAGCTCTTCATCGAGATGAAGTTGGCCTCCGCCTCCTTCGCCACCGCTTTGGCCAAAAGCGTCTTTCCCGTGCCCGGCGGGCCGTAGAGCAGGAACCCCTTGGCCGGACGGATGCCGAGCCGGCGAAACGCTTCGGTATTCTTGAGCGGAAGTTCGATGCCTTCCTTGAGCTTGTCGACCGCATCGCTGACGCCGCCAATATCGCCCCAGCCGACATTGGGCATCTGCACCATCACCTCGCGCATGGCGGAGGGCTGGACGCGCTTCAACGCCTGCATGAAGTCCTCACGGGTCACGCACAGGTCTTCGAGCACGTCAGGCGGGATTTCGCGCGCATCAAGGTCGAGCCTGGGCATGATCCGCCGCACCGCATCGATCGCCGCTTCGCGCGCCAGCGCCGCAATGTCGGCGCCAACGAAGCCATGGGTGGTGCGTGCAAGCTCGTTCAAGTCCACCCGCTCGCCGACCGGCATGCCCCGGGTGTGTATAGCGAGGATTTCGCGCCGTCCGTTGACGTCGGGCACGCCGATCACGATCTCGCGGTCGAACCGGCCGGGGCGCCGGAGCGCCTCGTCGATGGCGTCAGGACGATTGGTGGCTGCGATGACAACGAGGTTAGCGCGCGCTTCAAGCCCGTCCATCAGCGTAAGCAATTGGGCGACGAGGCGTTTCTCCGCTTCGCCGGGCACTTGCTGGCGCTTGGGCGCGATCGAATCGATCTCGTCGATGAAGACGATGGCAGGAGCAGCCCGGGTCGCCTCCTCGAAGACCTCGCGCAGGCGCTTTTCCGACTCGCCATAACCCGAGCCCATGATTTCCGGCCCGTTGATGGTGAAAAACTCGGCATCCGATTCGTTCGCGACCGCTTGCGCCAGCCGCGTCTTTCCAGTGCCGGGGGGGCCATGGAGCAGCACGCCCTTGGGCGGATCGACGCCAAGCCGCGTGAAGAGTTCGGGGTAGCGCAGCGGCAACTCGACCATTTCGCGCAGCTGCTGAATGGTATCGCCCATCCCGCCAACATCGTCATAATTGACGACGGCACGCGCATCGCGCGGCTCTTCGAACTCGGTCCGCAGCTCGACCTCGGTATTCTCGTCGATATGGACAATGCCTTTGGGACTGGTCGAGGCGACCGAGAGGCGGATCTGGGTGAGCGCATAGGCCGGCGCGCGCAGAAGCTGGCGCACATCGGAGGGCATGTTCTGGACTGGCTGCTGCCCGGTCGTGGCGACCAGATCGCCAGCGACGAGGGGCTTGCCGAAAAAGTTGCGCTTCAACGCTTGGGTCGGACCCTGCAAACGCATTTCGCGCTGGGCGGGCGCGAAGACCACGCGCGTGGCGGGGCGCGACTTCGTGGAGGTGATCTCCACATGCTCGCCCGAACCCGCTTCGGCATTGCCGCGCTGAAGTCCATCGAGCCGAACGACATCGAGCGTATCATCCTCCGGGTAGGCCGCCATCGCGATCGCTGCGGTCGCGCGCTTGCCCGTAATCTCGACCACATCGCCTTCGGTTATGCCGAGCGTCTGGAAGGCCGAGCGAGGCATGCGCGCGATCCCCTGACCCGATTCCTCCTGCCGGGCAGGCGCAACCTGCAATCGCGTCGTCCGGCTTTCGGTGGCAGTATCGGCTTCAGCCATGAAGAGTCCTCTCGTGCGGGCGACAATGTTCGCGGCAAGTCAGCTAGGCAGCCCGCCCCCGGATTGCAAACGGGCTGCCACCCGATCCGATCCGCGACAAGGCGAAAGGGTCGAGGCAAAGTGGAGGACATCATGGCGCAACGGGGTAAAGGCGATCCCGGACAAAAAAAGCCCGGCGCAAAGGCCGGGCTCTGAAAGTTTGGGAGAGGATGCCTAAAAGGCACCAACGCTTATGCTGCAACTGCACAAATTGTGCAAATGCGAAAGGCACATGTTCTGTTGCAAATTATCGAACACAAAGCATTCTTTGATGAACTTGATGCTCGAAAGTTCCCAAGATCGGTCGGAGATTGTTTGAAAAAGGCTTTTCGCGAAAGTTTCTTCCCCCGCGGTTTTGATGCGTTGCAATATTGCCGTGCACCGGCTCGGTTCCGATCAGGCGGGTGACACGCGCAGCGCAAAGCTTTAACAAGCCACGCCAAACCAGCGATGACCCGCGTTGTCGCTTACATCAGGTTCAGGATCGATCCGCCTCTATGTCGAAACTTTTTCCCGACGCCGCTGCCGCCCTGGAAGGCGTTATTGCCGATGATATGCTTATTGCGAGCGGCGGTTTTGGTTTGTGCGGCCTGCCCGAAAGAATGCTCGACGCGATCCGCGACTCCGGCGCCAAAAACCTGACTTTCGCCAGCAACAATGCCGGGATCGACAATGAGGGGATCGGCAAGTTGCTGCGCACCCGGCAGGTGAAGAAGATGATCGCGTCCTATGTCGGTGAAAACAAGGAATTCGAACGGCAGTTTCTTGCTGGTGAGCTTGAAGTGGAGTTCTGCCCGCAAGGCACGCTGGCCGAACGAATGCGCGCAGGAGGCGCGGGTATTCCGGGCTTTTACACCAAGACCGGGGTCGGCACGCAGGTCGCCGAGGGCAAAGAGCACAAGCAGTTCCGCGATGCGGACGGCGTGCTTTCCACCTACATTCTCGAACACGGCATCTTCGCCGATCTGTCCATCGTCAAAGCCTGGAAGGCGGATGAGACCGGCAATCTTGTGTTTCGAAAGACCGCGCGTAACTTCAATCAGCCCGCCGCCACCTGCGGACGCATATGTATCGCCGAGGTCGAAGAAATTGTGCCGTCCGAAGCGCTTGGGCCGGACGACATTCATCTGCCAGGGGTGTTCGTGAACCGGCTGGTGCTGGGGGCACCATATGACAAAAGAATCGAGTTTCGCACGACGCGCGAACGGGAGCACGCTTGAATGATCGCCCGGGGCATACAGGACAATCAGCTCGATCGCGATAAGGGAGCAGGGCATATCGGTGCCGCACGTTTGGCAACGCTGGTGGGGGTCGCATTTCTTGCACAGGGCTGTGTCGCGGCGGCGATCCCACTCGCGGCGGGCGGCCTGATGGCGGGCGCGGCGCGGGTGGAAACTCCTGCGCCCGCGCAGGTCGACCGCACGGCCAGGTTGGAGCCAACGGATCAAGATATCGCTCCTCCCCTGGTTGCCAAGAGTGATCCCCGTCCGGATGCGCGGCCCGTACCGGTGGCGAGCGCGCCGGGTTTGCGCCCGTCGTCTTCGCCGGCCGAAACCATCGCGCCGTCACCCCAGCGCATGGCCGCTACCCCAACGCCCGCATTGCGCGCAGCGCCTGCTTCCACCCTCGCGCCTTCGGGATTCGCCGACGCATCCGCGTCACCGAGCGAACAGCGCGCCGAGCCTGCACCCTCATTCGCCATCCCGACGGTGCGCCCGGCACAGCCGGCAGCACGTGCTCCTGCAGAGCGCGTCTATAGCCCCGACGTGATGCCGCAACGGCTCGCCCAGAAATATGCGCAGACGATGGAGGATCGTGCGCTTGCCGATTTCATCGAATATGCTGCGATCAACGGCGCCAACGCTCCCGGACGCGCGCCAGTTTCCTCCGCCGTACTGATCGACCCCAGGCGGCTCGCACCGGAACGCGAACGCTGTGACGGCGAAGATGAAGCGCCGATCGTCCTCATCGACCTTGATCCCGGCGCAACCCTGTTCGACCCGGACCGGCTGTCCGGCTCGCAGCTCGAAGCCTCGCTTGCTCTGGCAACCCTGCGCCAGAGCGGTGTGGGTATTGCCTGGATCTCGGACAACACGGCTGGCATGGCGGACGAGGTGCGCTTGGCGCTCGAGCGGTCCGGGCTCGATCCGTTGGGGGCGGACCGGTTGTTGCTGATGCGCTATCCCGGCGATCGCAAGCAATCCCGGCGTCAGGAGCTTTCGGTGGATACCTGCCTGCTTGCCATCGCGGGTGACCGCCGTTCCGATTTCGACGAGCTTTATGACTACGTCGTCGATATCAACGCGGCCGCTCCGCTCGAACAGATCATCGGTAATGGCTGGTTCCTTACCCCGTCGCTGTTGTCCTTCGAAGGAAAGGGCCAGCCATGAACGATGTCATTTCTGGTTGGAGCCGCGACGATATGGCCGCCCGCGCCGCGCGCGAGCTCAGGGATGGCTACTATGTCAATCTTGGCATCGGCATCCCCACGCTGGTTGCCAACCACATTCCCCCCGGCATGATGGTTACGCTCCAGAGCGAGAACGGAATGTTGGGCATCGGTCCTTTCCCCTATGAGGACGAAGTCGATGCCGATCTCATCAATGCAGGCAAACAGACGATCAGCGAGTTGCCGCACAGCGCCTATTTCGACAGCGCGACGAGCTTTGCGATGATCCGGGGCGGGCATATCGACCTCACCGTGCTGGGCGCGATGGAAGTGGCCGAGAACGGCGATATCGCCAACTGGATGATCCCGGGCAAGATGATCAAGGGGATGGGCGGCGCGATGGACCTCGTTGCGGGCGTCAAGAAAATCATTGTCGTGATGGATCATACCGCGAAGGATGGCAGCCCGAAGTTTCTGCCCGAATGCACGCTTCCGCTGACCGGGACCGGTGTGGTCGACATGATCATCACGAACCTGGGCGTGTTTCGACGCCCGGACAAGCAAGCTGCTTTCCAGCTGATTGAGCTAGCGCCTGGTGTTAGCGTCGAGGATATCGCGTCGAAGACCACTGCCCATTACCAAGTGGCGCTTGGCTAGCTTGGTACGCAATGCGGGCACGCCATGGTTGATGGCGGGTGCTGCTCTATCGTTGGTAGCAGCGCTTTTGCATATCGGTGTGGTTATCGGCGGTCCGCATTGGTACCGGTTTTTCGGTGCGCCCGAACAATATGCCGTTGCCGCATCGCGCGGATCGATCATTCCGGCGCTTGTGACGAGCGGCATTGCTGCGGCCTGACAATCTGGGCGGGATACGCAGCTTCGGGTGCCGGACTCTTGCCGCGCCTGGCGCTGCTGCGGACCGCTCTGGTGCTGATAATTGCGATCTATCTCGCGCGCGAGCTGCTTATCGTGCCGGTCTTCCTGAATGTACCATATCGCCAAGGCACGTTCGATTATTGGTCATCTGCTATCGTGCTGCTCTACGGGGTGGTGCACGCGGTGGGACTTTGGCGCTCATGGACGGCTTTGGGCCCGCCTTAGATCCGTCGAAATGAGGTGGCCGCACGAACCTCAAGTTTGATCGACAAGTCAATTCCCAGGCGATAAAACGCACCCCGGATGGGTTGGCTCTACACCTTCAAGTTTCTGCATTATCTCGGGATCATCCTGCTCGCGGGGAACATCACGGTGACCGCGGTATGGAAGGTCTTTGCCGATCGCAGCGATGACTGGCGCATCGTCGCCTTCGGTCAGCGGCTGGTCACGGGCACCGATTTCGGGCTCACGATCCCGGGCATCGTGCTGACCATGGTGGGGGGTTACGGAGTTCTCTTTCTCAACGGCTACAATCTGACCGAGCCGGCCTGGCTGCTGTGGAGCCAGGTGCTGTTCGTGGTCGCCGGGCTGATCTGGCTCGGCATACTCGTGCCGATCCAGATCCGGCAGGCGCGCATCGCCGCGCGCTTCGACGCGGCCGGCGGGATCACAGCGGAATATCGCCGATTGTCGCGTCGCTGGATCACCTGGGGGCTGATCAGCACCGTGCCGCTGGTATGCGTACTGTGGCTGATGGTGGCAAAGCCCGCATGAGCAAATGGCTCGAAGGTCCGCGCAATGCCAACGCGCCGCTTGCGGGGTTGAAGGTGCTGGAGCTGGCGCGCGTACTCGCCGGGCCGTTCGCCGGACAGATCCTCGCCGATCTGGGCGCTGATGTCATCAAGGTGGAAAGTCCCGGAGGGGACGGCACACGCCTTTGGGGCCCGCCCTGGATCGATCGCGAAGGGCCCGATGGGACTATCCGCCGCGAGGCTGCCTATTACCACGCCTGCAACCGCGGCAAGCGCTCGATCGTCGCGGATTTTGACCGGGAGAGCGACCTTTCGACGGTCCGCGCGCTGGCCCGGTCCGCCGACGTGGTGATCGAGAACTTCAAGACCGGAGGGCTGGCAAAGTTCGAGCTCGATTACACGAACCTTGCTGCGGACAACCCCGCCCTTGTCTATTGCTCGATCACTGGCTTTGGCCAGACCGGACCGCGCAGCACGGAGGCCGGATACGACTTCGTGATCCAGGGGATGGGCGGGTTCATGGCGCTGACCGGGGATCCGCAGGGCGCGCCCGTCAAGATGGGTATCTCGATCTCCGACCTGGCGACCGGGGTCTGGGCTGCGAACGGCATACAGGCCGCGCTTCTGATGCGCGCACGCACGGGGCGGGGCCAGCATGTCGACATGAGCCTGCTCGACTGCTCGGTCGCACTGCTTTCCAATCAGGCGACCTATCACCTCACAACGGGGGACAACCCGCCGCGCATGGGGAACGCGCATGCGCAGGTTGCGCCCTATGGCGTGTTCCCCTGCCGCGACGGTCACGTGATCCTCGCGCCCGCCAATGACCGCCTGTTCGCCCGGCTGATGCTGCTGCTGGAGCTTACCGAGCTGATCGACGATCCCCGGTTTGCGAGCAACGGCGTGCGAGTGGAAAATGCGCGCGCGCTCGAAGAAGCGATTGCGGCGGCGACGAACGGCTGGACGCAGGCAGCACTGATCGAGGCTTGCCATAAAGCAGGCGTGCCGGCCGGGCCGATCAATGAACTGGACGCAGTCTTTGCCGATCCGCAGGTGGTAGCCAGAGGCCTGCGCGTCGATCTCGACGGATTACCGGGTGTGCGCAGCCCGTTCGTCTTTTCCGAAGCGGAGCTCGCGCTCGACCGCCCTTCCCCGATGCTGGGCGAGGATAACTGAACCTATTCTGCGGCTTCGTGCACTTCTTCAACATGGAGCCCATCGTCAAATATAGCCGTGAGGTCCGCGGCTGGCTGCGTGAAGAGCAATGGGCGGCCAAGAACACGCCTGAATAATCGGAGCGGCGAGGCGCACGGCGATTGCTGGGCGCTTCCGCTTACGCTTCAGGACAGCGCTTGCGCGCTCGCCCGCCACAATCGCTCGACAGGCCCCTGTCCAAAGCGGGCGATCCAAACGGGCGACCACCACAGCATCGCCGCGATCGGCAAGAAACTCAGCGCCAATGCCCCCGCCCGCCCCACTTCGCCGAACAGGCCCAGCCCCCAGTTGGCAAAGATCGCGCCCAGGATTACCGAGGTCATGAGATAGTTAGTCAGCGAAAGGCGTCCGACCGCCGCCAGCCGCTTTGTTAAGGCTCCGCCTTGCGCAAACAATGCCATTGCGAGCGCAGCGTAGCACAGGCCCAAAGCGGTATCGAACGGGGCAGACAGGACCAGCGCGCCCGCGGCCACGAAAGCTGCAGGAAAGTCTCGATCGGTTATCCACCATGCGAGCGCAAAAAGCGGCGGCAGCGCAAAAAGCGCGGTGACCGCCGCCAGATGCCGGGGCCGTTCGAGCCGCCACTCGCCTGCCAGCGCCCGGTGTTTCCACAGTCCCATTCCAAGTGCCATGGCGGCCAGGTTCAACGGGATCGAGGCCGCTACGACTGTCAGTTGGGAGCGGACTGATCCGATGCGCCGGGCAATACGCTCATCCAGACCCTCGCGTCCCTGTTCGAGCATGTACGCGATCGCCGCCGGATCGCGCCCGAATTGCCGCTCGACAAACAGCGCCGCATCGCTCCCCGTGCGTCCGGCATAGGCATCGACGACCGCCCCGCCAAACATCACCGTGCCAGCACCCACGTGCAGCAGGACAAGTCCGATCGCGATCGTATAGAGCGAGCGCGCGGACAGATGCGCCAGAAACGGGATTGCGAGGCCGGCAAACGCATAGGCGCGCAGCACATCGTTGCTCGCCAGCAGAAGCGCGTGAGCCAGGCCGAGGACGAACAGTATCGCCATCCGTGCATAGTGGCTGCGCCATCGCCGTCCCCCGCTACGCTCGATCAATATGAGGCAGCCTGCGCCGAACAGCATCGCGAACAGGGTGCGAAACTTGTCCTCTACGAAAATGAAGCCGATCGCCCACACCACCCGGTCCGCAGCGCTCTCTTCATGGATCCCGGGACCCCATGCGGTCGGGTTGAGGTAACCCTGCCCCGGCAGCGCGAAGACGTAGACGTTCATCCACACGATACCGATCACGGCAAACCCGCGCAGCGCGTCGAGGGCTACAATACGGTTCGCCGGATCGCGCAAGACTGCCACAGCGCGAAAGGTTTAGCAGACCGCGCGCGCGCAGATCAGGCGAGCGCTGCCTTCAGGTCTTCGACAAGATCGGTGCGCTCCCATGGAAAGTAGTCACCATCGGCCTGCCGCCCGAAATGGCCATAGGCCGCACTTTCGCGATAGATCGGCTTGTTCAGCCCCAGATGCGTTCGGATCGCGCGCGGGGTCAGCCCGCCCAGCTTGCCGATCGACTTGATCGCGGCTTCGAGCTTCGCATCGGACACACTGCCGGTACCAAACGTATCGACATAGAGCGACAGCGGCTCGCTCACCCCGATGGCATAGGCGATCTGGATGGTGCAGCGACGCGCGAGGCCGGCGGCTACCACGTTCTTCGCCAGATAACGGGTTATGTAAGCGGCGCTGCGATCCACCTTGGTGGGGTCCTTGCCGCTGAACGCGCCGCCGCCATGCGGGCTTGCCCCGCCATAGGTGTCGACAATGATCTTGCGACCCGTCAGCCCAGCATCGCCATCCGGGCCGCCAATTTCGAAAGCTCCGGTCGGATTGATGTGCCATGCAGTCTCGTCGGAGATGAAGCCCTCGGGAAGCACGTCGGTAACGACGCCTTTGACGTAATTCTTAAGCTCGGCTTCCTTCTCGCCTTCGTGGTAGCCAGCGCCGTGCTGCGTCGAGACGACGACGGCAGCGCAGGCTACGGGCTTTCCGTTCTTGTAGCGCAGCGTCACCTGGCTTTTGGCATCGGGTTCGAGGAACGGCGCAGCACCGCTCTTGCGATCGGCAGCCAGGCGCTCAAGGATCTTGTGACTGTAATCAAGCGTCGCCGGCATGAGATCCGGCGTTTCGTCGCAGGCAAAGCCGAACATGATCCCCTGATCGCCTGCGCCTTCATCCTTGTTGGAGCCTTCCGCGCCCGCATCCACGCCTTGCGCGATTTCACTCGACTGGCCGTGAAGATGGTTTTCAAACGTGAGCGTTTCCCAGTGAAAGCCTTTTTGCGCGTAGCCGATTTCCGCGACAGTGCGGCGCACCGCGCTTTCGATCTCGTCGCGCGCACCGGGTGCCCAGTAGTTGTTGTACTTCCATTCTTCGCGCGACCGGTCATACATTGGCAGGCAGCGGATTTCACCGGAGAGCACCACGCGTTGCGTCGTTGTCATGGTTTCGCATGCAACCCGCGATTCCGGGTCTTTCGAAAGCATCAGATCGACGATGGCGTCGGAGATCTGGTCGGAGACCTTGTCCGGATGACCTTCGGAAACACTTTCGGAGGTGAACAGGTAGTCGTCGCGCATGATGGTGATTCTCCGGGACAACAGGAGGCGAAGGGCGCCTCTCATGCAGATATAAGGAAAGCTTTATGTCGCTTTGCGGGCTCGCCTAGCCGCGTGCCGGAAAGAGCGCAAGCGCGCGTGGCCCCGCGAGCGCCAGCAGTGCGACAAGCGCAGCCCAGGCGAGCGGCAGTGCGTTACCCATTCGCGCGAACGGCGTGGGCGGGGCAGCGGCGGGCACGCGACCTTCGAGTGCATCGGCGCGTCCCATCGCGATTGCGCCGCGCACCATTCCATCGGCATCGATTACCGCGCTGATACCCGTCGTCGTCGATCGCAGGACCGGGAGCCCTTCCTCTATCGCGCGCAGCCGTGCCTGCGCCAAATGCTGCGGCGGGCCCCAGCTGCCAAACCAGCCATCGTTGGAGGGGTTGAAGATATAATCGGGCCGATTGTCGCGATCGACAACCTGGCCGGAAAACACGATTTCGTAGCAGATCTGAACCCCGGCACGCCCATGCGCACCCAGATCGAGAGTGCGCGGCCCGGGCCCGGGCTCGTAGGGAATCGTTCCTGCGACCAGGCGATCAAGGCCAATTGGTTCGAACAACCATTGCAGCGGCAGATATTCGCCATAAGGTACGAGGTGCGCCTTCGCATATTGCGCCGCGATCGTGCCCGTTCCGTCGAGCGCGATGACGGCGTTGCGTGCGCTCACGGCTCCGCGCGATCCGTCTTCGCGTGTTGCCATATCGAGATTGACTACCCCGGTCAGTAACATGGCGTCCGAACCGATTACCCGTGCGATGCGCGCCCGCGCCAGACCGGGATCGGCGGCGAAGGTCATGCGGGTGTAGTAGCGTTGCAGATAGCCGTCTTCGAGGTAGTCGGGGATGGCGCTTTCCGGCCACAGGACGAGGCGAGGAGACGCGGTGCCTGATGCTGCCCCTGCGGCGGCGGTCAGCTGCGCGAGCCGATTGAACTGTTCCTCGAAACGCGACGGATCGTTGATCTCGTCCTGGGTTATGAGCGGCTGGACAAGCGTATAGGCGATCGCGCTTTCTTCCGAGCCGTTCGCGCCGGGCAGGACCATCGCGAGCGCAAATGCCGCAAGCGTAGCAACTAGCGCGGCAATTTGCCTGCGCACGGCCCAAGCCGCGACAATTGCAGCAATCAGCAAGGCAAGTCCGGATAGCGCGTAGGTGCCCATCCATGGAAGCAGGCGCGCCACGCCGGGGCTGTCCCAGCCGCCCAGCAGGATCAGGGCAAGCGGCGGCCATGGATATCCGGTAAAAACGAAGCTTCGCAGCCATTCGGTCACGATCCAGGCCGCCGCCAGCATCGCTCCGAAGCCAAGCGTTCCTGATCGCCGCGCTGCCGCATGTGCGATCAATGCAGCAAGCGCGGGATAGACGGCGAGATAGACGCACAGCAGGGGCACCGCCGCCCAGCCGAGGATTTCCGGCATCTTCGCCTGATGTGTGAAGGCGGTCGCGATCCAGTTGTTGGCAAGCGTCAGATGCGCCCAGCCAAACAGCCAGCCGCGCCACGTTGCTGCACGCCAGTTCGGTGCGGCATGCAGATGAATGACCAGCAGCGCGAGCCCCGGCAGCGCAACCCACCACGCATGAAGCGGGGGAAAGCCGGTTGCCGTGACAACGCCCAGCGCAATCGCAGTCAGACCGGGGCGTTCGACCGCAAGCGAACGCAGGGCGAAGGGCAGACGCGCAATACGCCCTTCTTGCGCCGCTCGGATCGCACCAACCTCGCTAGTCACGGGGCTTGGGGAACCAAGTGGCGAATGCCCGCAGCGCGCCTGCGAGGCGCAGCGTCAGCCGACCGCTTCGAGACTGTCGTCGCCATCGCCGCGCGAGGCCGGACTGTCGCTTCCGATCGCCGGGGGCAGCACCGCGGAATCGATTTCCCCGGTGCTGTCGTCGCGCGCACTGGATGCGTCACCATTGCCGCGTGGCCTGCGCCGTGATTCGCCGCGGGTGGCTTTCTTGCGAACGGGCGGGCGCGTTTCATTGCTATCGCCATCGCTTTCGTCATTCTGCGGCTTGCGTGCACGGCGGCGCGGCTTGGGCGCAGCTTCGTCCTGACCGTCATCGGCCTCGCCCTCATTTCCGCGCTCGCCTTCGTCCACCGACGCATTGTCGCCATCGTCACCGCGCGAGCGGGGGCGACGCTGGTTTGTGCGACGGTTGTCGCGGCGACCCTCATCGTTGTCATCGTCGTCATCATCGTCATTCGACTGAACGCGATCGTCATTGCGCTTGGCCCGCGCTTCGTCCTGGCGCGCCTTGTTATCTGCGATAACGCGAAAATAATGATCGGCGAATTGCAGGTAATATTCCGCCTGCACCCGGTCGCCGTTGTGCTGCGCGTCTTGCGCAAGCTTTTTGTACTTGTCGAGCAGTTGCGGCGCATTGCCGCGCGCCCGGCTATCGATCCGGTTTAGCTGATTGCCGCTGCTCTGATTGTTGCGATTACTGCGACCGCGACGACGATTATTACGATTGTTATTCAAGGAGTTCCATCCCCATTCGTGGCACATGGTCCGCGATCCATCGCGGTGCGCCCGTGAACCCCGACGCTTCGGCCCGTCACGGCATCACGCCGCAGACTGCAGACCGCCCGCATATGCGTGGCCAATGGCGTGACCCATTGGCCAGTTCGAGCAGGTATTCGGAGCTTGACCTGACCGATCCGCACGTTCGGCGATCGATCTGCCTGTAAGGACAGCTAGCGGGCCGCAATGCGTTTGCCAAGGCCTAGCGTCCTAAAGATTAGCGACAGATCACGCAGCGCGGTCGATTTGCAAGATCGTGACGCAATTGGGCCACGAACCCTTCGGACCGGGCGAGCGCGGTGACGGCATCCGCCTGACTGTATCCGATCTCGAACATTGCGAGCGCTCCTTCGTTCATCAAGGCGCGCAACTGGGGCATCAGGACGCGGTAATCAGCGAGCCCGTCCGTTCCGGCAAACAGCGCCCTCGCCGGCTCGTAATCACGCACTTGCGGACTGAGTTCGGCATCCTCTTCGACATAGGGCGGGTTGCACAGGATCAGATCGAAGGTGCCAAGATCCGCGGGCCAGCCATCCTTCGTCCAGTCGCGCGCCAGGAACCGCGCCCGCGCTCCAATCACACCCAGCTGTTGGGCATTGCGCTGCGCGATGCGCAGAGCGCTTGGCGATGCGTCGATCCCGGTTCCGTGCGCATCATCAATCTCGAGCACGGCGGTGATGAGCAGCGCACCCGAACCAGTGCCAAGATCGAGCACGCGCGCACCCGCCGGCGCGAATGCGAGCGCGGCATCGATCAGGGTTTCGCTGTCACCTCGCGGGATCAGCACATCGCGCGACACCGCGAAGGATCGACCGTAAAACTCCTGCGCGCCAAGGATATGGGCGATGGGCTCGCAAGCCGCGCGGCGCTGGACCAGCGTGGCAAAGGTGTCGGGTGCTGGATCATCCATTTGCCGCACGAGCATGGCCGAACGTTCGACACCCAGCGCATGGGCCATCAGCAATTCCGCATCGAGCCGGGCAGTGTCCGAGATATCCGAAAGAGTGCTGGCAGCGGCGCGGATCGCTTCGGCAATCCTCATTACGCCGCGTCTGGGCATTCCGCCCTACTCATTGAGGGTCGCCAGACGCTTGCCCTCATCCTCGGCAATCAGCGCATCGACCAGTTCGCCAAGGCCCGGTCCGGCAAGCACTTCGTCGAGCTTGTGAAGCGTCAGGCCGATGCGGTGATCGGTCACGCGGCCCTGGGGAAAGTTGTAAGTGCGAATGCGCTCGGACCGGTCGCCGCTGCCGACCATGGCCTTGCGCGCCTCGGCCTCCGCCCCCTGCGCCTCCTCGCGCTGCTTTTCGTAGAGGCGGGCGCGCAGCACCTGCATCGCCTTGTCGCGATTCTTGTGCTGGCTGCGCCCGTCCTGACAGGTGACGACGATCCCGCTCGGCTCATGCGTGATGCGGATCGCCGAATCGGTGGTATTAACGTGCTGGCCGCCTGCACCTGATGCGCGGTAGGTATCGATCTTGAGTTCGCCGGGATCGATCGCGATGTCCACCGCGTCGGGTTCAGGCAGCACCGCGACCGTCGCTGCCGAGGTGTGAATGCGCCCGCCGCTTTCGGTAACGGGCACGCGCTGGACGCGGTGGACACCGCTTTCGAACTTGAGCTTTGCGAACACGCCCTGCCCGCTGATATTGGCGACGATTTCCTTGAAACCCCCGACTTCGGAGGCGCTCATGCTGGCGGGTTCGACGCGCCAGCCATTTTCGGCGGCGAAGCGTTCGTACATGCGGTAAAGGTCGCCTGCGAACAAAGCCGCTTCATCGCCCCCGGTGCCGGCGCGGATTTCGAGCATGGCAGGCTTCGCATCGGCCGCATCGCGCGGGAGAAGTGCAAGGGCGAGCGCGCGTTCCTTGGCCGGCAACCGGCCGCGTAGCTCGGAGAGCTCGTCCTGCGCCATATCCTTCATTTCCGGATCGGCGAGCATGGCTTCGAGGCCGGCCATCTCCTCGCGCATGGAGCTGATTTCGGCGGCGATTTTCGCGACCGGCTCAAGCTCGGCGTAATCGCGGCTGGCAGCGACAAACGCGTCGCCATCAAGCGTGCCTGACGCCATCCGTGCTTCGAGCTCTGCGAAGCGGTTGGCAATCTGTTCGAGGCGTTGGGGGGGAATGGTCATCAGACGATGTGGTGCCGCATCGCGTTCCATACCGATTCGACTTCGCCAGCACGAGGATTTTCGCCACGAAAGTTCGACGCCACTCCTTCGCCATCGGTGCGAAGGCTGACAATGGCAGAGGCTGCCGTTTTCGTCGCTTTGTCAAAGCGTTTCTTTGGCGAACCGCTAGCGATCAAGTCCGCCGAAAAGCCTTCTTCACGAAATCTCGAAAGGGCGCGAATCGCCTTTGGGATCGCGTCGTCCGTTTCAGCAACGATCACTACGTCCGTTGCAGTAGGCTCACGCTCCCCCACCAGCATCGCCAACCGCTCGATCCCCGCTGCCCAGCCGACGGCGGGCGTCGCGGGTCCGCCGAGGTTCTCGATCAGCCCATCATAGCGTCCGCCGCCGAGCACAGTCCCTTGCGCGCCGAGCCGGTCGGTGATGAATTCGAACGCGGTGTGGCGATAATAGTCGAGCCCGCGCACCAGCGCGGGGTTGCGCTCCCACGCAACGCCTGCGGCATCCAGCCCGCTCGTCACGGCGCCGAAGAAGTCCTGCGCTTCATCGCTCAGAAAATCGTCGATCTGCGGCGCGCCGGCGACATGCGCCTTGTCGCGCGGGTCCTTGGAATCGAGGATGCGCAGCGGGTTTTTCTCCAGCCGCTCCTGCGAATCTTCGGACAGCTCGCCGCGCACGCCCGCAAAATGCTCGACCAAAGCTGCGCGCCAAGCTTCGCGGCTATCGGCATCGCCCAGCGTATTCAGTGTCAGCCTCACGCCGTCGCTCACATTCAGTTCGCGCAGGAGCTGATCGGCAAACGCCAGCAGCTCGACGTCCGCCTGCGGTTCGCCCGCGCCAATAACCTCCGCATCGATCTGGTGGAACTGGCGGTAACGCCCCTTTTGCGGGCGTTCGTAGCGGAACAGCGGCCCGTGCGTCGCGATCTTCAGCGGTGCGTGCTGCTGCCAGCCATTGGTGAGGTAAGCGCGCGCGATACCGGCGGTGAATTCGGGCCGCAACGTCAGCGAATCGCCGCCGCGATCCTCGAACGAATACATCTCTTTCGACACTACGTCGGTCGTCTCGCCCAGCGAGCGGGCGAACACCTCGGTCTTTTCGAACACGGGAAATTCGGCGCGGCGAAAACGGTAGAGGCGGCGTACGCGCTCAAAAGTCTCCACCACGAAGGCGAAGGCTTCCGCCTCGGCGCCGAATATGTCCTGGGTGCCGCGAATGGCTTGCGGTGTGTTCTTGCTCATGATCCGCGCGCAGGTAAGCGAGGACGCGGCTTGCCGCAACACGGACTGGCGGCTAAGCGGCGCGCCACGTTCCCATGCCGGCGGCACAAGAGTGCTCGCCCATCCCTTCAAGACCTGAGAGACGATCCATGCGCATCGACAAGATCCCGACCGGCGTGAATCCGCCCGACGACCTCCACGTTATCATCGAAGTGCCAACCGGGGGCGAGCCGGTTAAGTACGAATTCGACAAGGATTCCGGTGCGCTGTTCGTCGATCGCATCCTCCACACCCCGATGCGCTATCCGGCGAATTACGGGTTCGTGCCGCATACGCTTTCGCCCGACGGCGATCCGCTCGATGCGCTGGTGATTGCACGCACGCCCTTCATCGCGGGCTGTGTCGTGCGCGCACGCCCGATCGGCGTGCTCAATCTGGAAGACGAGCATGGCGGGGACGAGAAACTGATCTGCGTGCCGGTCGACACCACGTTTCCCTATTATTCCGATGTCGGCGAGACCAAGGACCTGCCAAGCATCATCTTTCAGCAGATCGAGCATTTTTTCACCCACTACAAGGATCTGGAAAGCGAGAAGTGGGTGCGGATCGGTAGCTGGGGCGACCGGGCCGAGGCGTGCCAGGTGGTTCGCGAAGCCGTTATCCGCGCGCAAGAGAGCAAGAAGCAGAACGGTTAGTGCCACTCGAAGTTGGTCCGAGCTGCGAGGATACCTGAAACTATTCTACCGGCCGGCTTTCGTCGAGCAGGTCCTTCTCCTGGCCGTGTCCGCTGCGGCGTTCGGCCTCGACCAGTTCGCTGATCTCGGTTTCCGGACGCACATCTTCCGATAGATCCGCGGCGACTGCCTCGTGGCCGACTACGCTCCCGCTCGTTTCGGCCACGCTGGCCGAACGCCCGATCGGGAGCGGATCGGTACGCCCGTCGAAGCGCAAGCGGTAAATCGGTTCGGGCAAAGCAAAACCAGCTTCTTCCAGCGCGGCCTTGGTTGCAGCGATGGCGAGGCTGCGCGACTTGAACCAGTCCGCTTCGCGCTGGTCGATCCAGCCCAGAAACATGATGACGATATTGCTGTCACCCACCTGCTGGACCCGGCCCGCGGGCGCGGGGTCGTCGAGGATAAAGGGAAGCGCGGCGAGCGCTTGTGCCCCGGACTTCATGGCTGCGCGCGGATCGTCGTCGGCGTCGATCCCGAGCTCGAAATCGAGCCGTCGCTGAGGGTTGCGCGTGTAATTCAGGATCGTCGCCTTGAAGACCTGTGCATTGGGAATGCGCAAATGGTTGCCTTCCAGCGTCATCAGGATGGTCGCGCGGCTCGTCAGTCGAATCACCCGGCCCTCTAAATCGTTGATCAGCACAAGGTCGTTCGGGCGAAATGGCTGGCGAACGCTCAGCATCAGCGAGGCGACATAATTTTCGATCGTGTCGCGCATCGCAAAGCCAAGCGCGATGCCGATCACCCCCGCCCCGCCAAGAACCGCACCGAGCAACGCGCCCGCCCCCAGCATGTCGAGGGCAATAACGAGCCCGCCGACCACGAAGACGAACCGGATTGCGCTCTGAATCAGTTCGGCGAGGAAGGCGTTCGGCGCAATGCGCCGCCACAGGGAGCCAAACCCGGCGATGAAGTAGCCGAGCGCGCCGATCACCAGCGCGATCAGAACCGCGATCCCCAGCAGTGGGAGCGCGGTCATGGCATCCGTGACTAGCTCCGCTGCCTTGCCGAACACCGAAAGATTCTGCTCAACCGATAGATCGCGCTCGATCCCGTTCTCGACCGTGACCACACCGGCTATGTTCGATGCGATATCCTCGGCACGGATTATCGTCTCTGCATCGGAGAGGGTGCCGCCCAGCGTGACGACCCCTTCGTTGACCGCGACCTCGACATTCTCGAAATCGGGAAGGGCGCCGTAAATGCCGCGAATGCGCTTAGCGATGCGTTCATCCTCGCCTGCATCCTGTTCCTGTTCGATCGGCGGTTGAGCGGGCTTGTCGCCTTCAGCCGCGGGTTCCTCTCCCGGAAGGCCGGCGGGAAGCGCTGCGCCCGATGGTGTCGAAAGGGCAAGACCGGCGGCAAGGAGGAGTGCGAGGCTTCGGGACAGCCATGACAGGCGCAAAGAGGTCACGAACAAAAGCAGCTCCCAAACGATCGCATCGCGCAAGAGAGCGGCTCAACGGTAAAGGCGTTCCCGCCGGTTTCAGCTTCCGGCAAAAGCAACCTTGGCCAGCAGGGTCAACGTCAAGGGCAGCAAGATCGCAAGCATCCACAAACCCATCGCATCGCGCCGGAAAGCAGGCCGCAGCGCCGGATCGTGAGCTTCGTCGTCCGAAATCCGCGTCCAGCGTTTCTCGAACCAGCGACAGGCTGGAATAATGGCCGCTACCAGCACGACCAGCGCGACATAGGGAAGGATCGAAGCGAACCCTTCACTAAGCGCCTTCACGGTGAGGAAGATGTGCAGGGCAGTGTAGACGAGCAGCGCATAGGCCACGTGATCGCTCATTGCCTTGCGCCAATCGAGACGGACATCACGATGGACATCAACGCGGACATCGCCACGCCCTTCGTATTGCGTGGCAGTATCGTTCCGGCGGTGTGACAGCTCGCCCATGGTCTGACCTTTCATGATCGCTCGTCCTTGCTGTGCATTATTCCCAAAAGCGAGGGAGCGTGCAAGCGCGGTAACCATTATGAAATAATCTTGCGCAAGCCAGCAGGGGAAGCCACGCGATTGTCGCCAGGCAAAAATCCTGCCAGAACACGCCCTACACCCAGAACCGTTCCCCCACACGACAGGCTCCGCCAGAAACCCCAGCATGAACGAAGCGCCCGACATCAGCGAACTGGCCCGCGCTGCGGCGGATGAAGGCGTGGATGCGAGTGCGCCTTTACCCGAAGGCGGTCTTGAGGTGATCTCGATCGCGAAAAGCTATGACAAGCGTGCGGTTCTGGCCGATATTTCGCTGACCGTGGGAAAGGGTGAAGTGCTCGGCCTGCTTGGGCCCAACGGGGCGGGCAAGACGACGTGCTTCTATTCGATCATGGGCCTCGTCAAACCCGATTCCGGCCGTATCCTGATGGATGGCGAGGATGTGACCAACCTGCCAATGTATCGACGCGCGATCCTGGGCCTTGGATATCTACCCCAGGAAACCAGTATCTTTCGCGGGATGACGGTCGAGCAGAACATCGATTGCGTGCTCGAAATGGTTGAGCCCGATGCCCGGACGCGCAGTGGCGAGTTGGAGCGGCTGCTCGACGAGTTTGGTCTGACGCGGCTTCGCGCAAGTCCGGCGATGGCACTGTCGGGCGGCGAGCGGCGGCGGTGCGAAATCGCGCGCGCGCTCGCAGCGAAGCCTTCAATCATGCTGCTCGATGAACCGTTCGCCGGGATCGATCCACTGTCGATCAGCGATATTCGCGATCTGGTGAAGGACCTGAAGCGTCGCGGTATCGGCGTTCTCATCACCGATCACAATGTGCGCGAGACACTCGACATCGTCGATCGGGCCTGCATCATCTATGGCGGACAGGTACTGTTCGCCGGAACCCCGCAAGCGCTGGTCGCTGATGAAAACGTCAAGCGATTGTATCTGGGCGAAAGCTTCACGCTTTAACGCGACGCTCGGTGGCTATCGGTCCGCGCCTCGACCTTCGCCAGACGCAATCGCTGGTCATGACGCCGCAATTGCAGCAGGCGATCAAGCTGCTTGCGGCGACCAATCTCGAGATCGAAAGCTTCATTGGCGATGCGCTCGAGGCCAATCCGTTGCTCGAAGCCGGACCGGTGTCGAGGGATCCAGACGGGCAGGCAAGTGAACCCGGCGATATTCCGCGTGAGGAACTTACCTCCGATGAGCTGATGGCCCAGGGCCAGGGTGAGAGCGAGGCACCGCTGGACATCGATCAGGGCGCACTCGACCGCGCCTGCGAAACCGGCGATGGCGCGCGCCTGTCGGACCATGACTGGGGCACAAGCGGCGGTCTTGGAAGTGGGGGGGCAGGCGGCGGCGAGGACCTGCCCGGGATCGAAGCGACCTGTTCGGCTAATGTCACGCTCGGCGAGCATCTCGATAGCCAGATTGCCGGGCTGGCCTGCAATCCGCGCGAGGCTTTCGTTGCGCGCCATATCGCCGGGCTGCTCGACGAGGCGGGCTATCTCGCGACCGATCTGCGCGAAGTGGCGACCGATCTCGGCGTTGACATGGCGTGCGCGGAGGATGCACTTGAAGTCGTGCAGATGTGCGATCCTACCGGGGTCGGCGCGCGCAGCCTGGCCGAATGTCTTGCGCTCCAGGCGCGCGAGGCGGATCGCTACGATCCGTGCATGATCGCGCTCATCGACAATCTCGAATTGATAGCACGTGGCGATATCGCTCGGCTCAAGCGGCTGTGCGACGTCGATGACGAGGACTTCGCAGACATGCTTCAAGAGCTGCGCAGCTACGATCCCAAGCCGGGGCTTACTTTCGCCCCGGTCGCGGCCGATGCGGTGGTGCCCGACGTGCTGATCGCAGCCAACGATGCAGGCGGCTGGGACATCGCGCTCAACGAAGAGACGCTACCACGCCTGATCGTCAATCGCGACTATTTCATCGAACTGAGCGACGGAGCGGCGAGCGAGCAGGCACAAGAATGGCTCAAGGAAAAGCTTGCCGACGCTCACTGGCTGATCCGCGCGCTCGACCAGCGGCAACGGACAATCCTCAAGACCGCCGCCGCGATCGTCGAGCGGCAGGAGGGGTTCTTTCGACAGGGCGTATCGCAGCTGCGCCCATTGACCTTGCGCGAAGTGGCCGACGCGATCGACATGCACGAAAGCACCGTAAGCCGGGTAACCTCGGGCAAGTATCTATCCTGCGACCGGGGCTGCTTCGAACTCAAGTACTTCTTCTCGAGCGGCGTCGCCTCAAGCGATGGCGAAGGCGCGTCAGCCGAGGCCATCAAGGCACGGATCCGGACGCTGACAGATGCGGAGGATCCGAAAAAGGTGCTCTCCGACCAGAAGCTGACCGATATGCTGAAAGAGGAAGGTTACGATCTCGCCCGCCGCACCGTTGCCAAATATCGCGAGGCGATTGGCATCGGTTCCAGCGCGCAGCGAAGACGGCTCAAGAAGCTGACCGGTTTATGAGTTCCTCCACCTGCGCTCCTGCGCGCACGGGACAATCCCCTAGGTACTCACCGCAAAGAGGGCGGGGGGTCCGAATTTCATTCCTTATTAACCTTTCCCGTTCAGACCTTGTGTGGTTAATACATGGCAACACCTCTTAGCGAGGGGTTTACGACGGGGCAGTTCTTCCGGCGACCGCATGGTCGGGGGCAGCCGGTGCCAACAGGGGATGATAAATGCGCGTGCTTCTGATTGAAGATGAGCCGACAACCGCCAAGGCGATCGAGCTCATGCTGACGACCGAAGGGTTCAATGTCTACTCCACGGACCTTGGCGAAGAGGGCCTCGATCTGGGCAAGCTGTATGATTACGATATTATCCTGCTCGATCTCAACCTGCCCGACATGCATGGCTATGATGTGCTGAAGAAACTGCGTGTCGCCAAGGTGCAGACACCGGTACTGATTCTTTCAGGCATTGCGGAGATGGACAGCAAGATCCGCAGCTTCGGCTTTGGCGCGGACGATTACGTGACAAAGCCTTTCCACCGCGAGGAACTGGTCGCACGCATCCACGCCGTGGTGCGCCGTTCGAAGGGCCACAGCCAGTCGATCATTCGCACGGGCAAGCTGGCGGTGAACCTCGATGCCAAAACCGTCGAAGTCGACGGGGCGCGCGTGCATCTCACCGGCAAGGAATATGCAATGCTCGAGCTTCTCAGCTTGCGCAAAGGCACGACGCTGACCAAGGAAATGTTCCTCAACCACCTGTATGGCGGGATGGACGAGCCTGAACTCAAGATTATCGACGTCTTCATTTGCAAACTGCGCAAGAAGCTCAGCCATGCGTGCGGAGGCGAAAACTACATCGAAACCGTCTGGGGTCGCGGCTACGTGCTGCGTGATCCCAACGAAGAGGCGGAAGCCGCCTGATCAACCGGTAATTTGTTTGACCAGCCTCTTTCTGACCAGTCCTTTGCGGGCAGGCGCCCAGTAGCTTGATTGCTGCCGGGCGCTTGTCGTTCGAGCGTACCCATCAGGCTGGGACCTGCTCCCGCGCAGCCTCTGTATGCGAAGGAAAAGCGTGCGCAAGATCGCGCCCGGTCGGCTCCTGAAACACGGTAAGGCCAAACTCCGGCACGATGGCAAGCAAATGGTCGAAGATATCGGCCTGGATCGCCTCGTATTTCGACCAGACAGTTGTGTTGGTAAAACAATACAGTTCAATCGGAAGGCCCTGCGGTCCGGGCGGCAATTGCCGGACGAGCAAGGTGAAACCATCGGTTTGCAATCCGGGGTGCCAGCGCAAATAGGCTTCGATGTAAGCGCGCAGGGTCCCGATATTGGTCAAGCGGCGCGCGTTCACCGGTGCATCTTCCCCCGAAAGCTCCGCTGCATTCCACTCTGCGATCTCGGCCCGCTTGTCGGCGAGATAGCCTTCGAGCATCTTGAACCTCTTCAACGCCGCGACCTCTTCATCTGCGAGAAAGCGGATCGAATTCTGATCGAGCACCAGCGCTCGCTTGATCCGCCGCCCCCCGCTATCGGCCATTCCGCGCCAGTTCTGGAACGCGTCGGTCACCAGCCGGTAGGTCGGGATCGCCGTGATTGTCTTGTCGAAGTTCTGGACCTTGACGGTGTAGAGCGAGATATCCACCACATCGCCGTCCGCCTCCATACTCGGCATCGTGATCCAGTCGCCTACGCGCAGCATGTCATTGGTGGTGAGCTGGACGCTCGCGACGAGGCTGAGGATCGTGTCCTTGAAAACCAGCAGCAGCACGGCGGTAATGGCGCCAAGGCCGGAAAGCAGCAGCAGCGGCGATTCGTCGATGAGGACGGAGATCGCGATGATGGCCGCCCCGCACAGCACCACGATCTTGCCGACCTGCACGAAGCCTTTGATCGGGCGGTTCTTCGCCGTCGGCAGCCGCTCGTAGACGTCGTTGAGATAGGCCAGCCCGCGCACGATCGCCATCGCAACGGCAAACACGATAATGGCCTGCGCAATGTTGGCGACCAGGCTGCGTACATCCTCTGAAAGATGCGGGACCAGCGCGATCCCCCGCGAAACGATCAGAAGCGGGATTACCCTTGCAAGCCAGGCTGCGGCACGATCGTCGTTGTTGCTGCGCTGATCGATATAGCGGGAGAGCACGTTCAGGATCACGCGCTTGAGAACCAGATTGACGATCAGCGCCGCGCCGACGAGCAGCGCAAGACCGATGGCTGACTGGATCCAGGGGGCGCGCTGCGCGAAAGTGTCAAGCAAGTCGTTCATCATTTCGCGCGGATAGCGGGGATAGGCAGAACCTCAACCCCGCGTGTCGCGCAAAGCTTGACCCGGGGCTGGACCCGGGGCTGGACCCGGGGCCGGACCAAAGGCTGGACAAGAGCGGAGGCGATCGTCCATCGGGCCAATGCATGAGTGCGTACAAGCAGGGCGACCCCACTACCATCAACCGGCTTTACGGCCGCAGCGTCGGCAAGCCGCTGCGTGCGCGTCAGCAGGAACTGGTCGATCGCCTGCTGCCTCGGATTGCGGTGCCTGCAGCAGGAGAGGTAAATGCGCAGACGCTGTTCGCAGAGGACTGCCCGCTTCATTTCGAGATCGGCTTTGGCGGCGGTGAACACCTGGCCTACCGCGCGGACCTTTTGCCCAATCACGGCTTCATCGGCGCCGAACCGTTCCTTAACGGGGTCGCGCAGGCCCTTGCCCATGTCGAAGAGCAGCGGCTAGCCAATATTCGCCTCCATCACGGCGATGCGATTGAGGTGCTGGAGCGCGTACCGAACGGCGCTCTCACCATGGTCTATCTCCTTCATCCCGACCCCTGGCCCAAGGCGCGTCATGCGAAACGGCGGATGATGAACGATGGTCCGGTACGGCTTATCGCCGACAAGCTGAAGCCGGGCGGCGAATTTCGATTCGGCACCGATCATCCGGTCTATGTGCGTCATGCCTTGATGGTCATGCAGCGCTTCGAAGCGGAGTTCGAATGGGTCGTCGAAAGCCCGACAAACTGGCAGAACCGCCCGAATGGATGGTGCGAAACGCGCTATGAACAAAAGGCGCGCGAGCAGTTCGGGCACGAAGTGTGGTATTTCCGGTTCCGGCGGCGGTGATAGCCGCGTTCGTGATAACAACAGCGGTGAAACGCGGCGCGTATCCGATCTGCCGCAACCACCGGCCCGTCAGCAAGATGTTCTGGAGCTTGGGCGGGGTATTCGATCACAAAGGCTGCATTGAGCAGCCATCATAATCGGCTACCTCCAACGCCTGGTCGCGCCGGTGCGACAGTCCCGAGCACGACGAGAAATATCCAGCGATCCTGACCCGCACATCTGGTCGCAAGCAAATCTCGGTCCATCATATGCTCCTATAAGAAGGGTGGTTGTCCCGGAACGATAAGGCCGTGTCGATCATTGGTTTGGGGAGAGCCGGAAGAACGCGGCTTACCCAGTTAAAGGAAAATCACACATGGCTATCAACACCCTCAAAGACCTCTACATCGATCAGCTTCAGGACCTTTACAGCGCTGACAAGCAGTCGCTCGAAGCGACGAAGAAGCTTCACGAAAAGGCAACCGACAGCGAGTTGAAGGATGCGCTTGAAGCTGGCGTCAAGGGCATCTCGCAAGGGATGGAACAGATTAAGGGCCTCATTCAGGGCCACAACGCCGATCCCACCGGCGAGCATTGCAAGGGCATGGAAGGCCTCGTCAAGGAAGCGAACGCTCATGCGATCAACGCAGACATTTCCGATAAGGACGTGCTCGATGCCTCGATCATCACGCAGTACCAGCGCATGACGCACTATGGACTGGCAGGCTACGGAACGGCGCTTGCCTTTGCCAAGCGCCTTGGCCTCAGGGACGACGCCTCGACCCTTCAGACCTGTCTCGACAACACTTACGATGGCGATCGCCGCATGTCGGAAATCGCGACGGGTGAAGTCAACAAGGCAGCGATGGCTTAACGTCTGAGCATCTTTGTAGAAGAACATCTAAAGGCCCGGCCCACCAGCCGGGCCTTTTCGATTCAGTTTTCTCGCGTCGAACCCTCGTCCGCCAGCATTCTGCGTGTGACGACAAGAACGGGGAGCATTGCAAACACGACTTGACCGGCCACACCCAGCAATCCGGGCGGGATCATCAAACCGTGCGCCCATTCATCGAACGTGGCACCCATCGTGAGTGCCAGCGCGAGCTCTGCCAGCCAAAGCAGAAAGACCGCGCATAGCCCCACCAAAAGCGCATGGCGGCGCGAAACGATGCGAAAATACTGGACGACCCAGTTTGCGAGAAACCAGCTCGCCAAAAGGATAATTGGCATTTCGATAATGACGGACACCAAGGCGCCGACGATCGGCTCCAGCACTATGGTCCGCACGATGCCCAGGATGAAACCAACAGCAAATACCGAGCCGAAATAGCTCGATGCCGCGGCGGCAAGCCTCACCCCACGATGCCCGCACTCGATAGCACCGCAAGCGTCAGGACGTCCGGCGCATTGGCGGTCATCGGGACGATCTGCACCGGCTTTTCCATCCCGATCAGCATCGGACCCACGGTCGTGTTATTGCCAAGTTCCCGCAGCAGCTTGGCCGAAAGGTTCGCCGATTGCAGCCCCGGCATGACCAGTACGTTGGCAGGCGCCGACAGGCGGCTGAAGGGGTAGAGCTTCATTACCGTGGGATTGAGCGCGGCATCGGGCGCCATCTCGCCTTCATATTCGAAGTCGCAGCCCTCCTCGTCCAGGATCGCTACCGCCTTGCGGATATTGTCGAGCCATTGGCCCGATGGATTGCCGAAGGTCGAATAGGACAGGAACGCAACGCGCGGTTCATGGCCCATGCGGCGCGCGACCGCGGCGGTCTCGCGCGCAATATGGGCAAGCTCTTCCGAATTGGGCCGCTCGTTGATCGTGGTATCGGCGAGAAAGGTCGTGTGGTTCTTGCCGATCATCATATGGATGCCGAAGGGGATCGCATCAGGCTTTGGATCGAGCACCCGATTAATTTCCTTCGCGGTCTGAGCGAAGGTTCGCGTCAGCCCTGAAATCACCCCGTCCCCATGACCGAGCGCGACCAGCAGCGCGGCAAACACGTTGCGCTCCTGATTGACCATCCGGCGAACATCGCGCTCTGTATAGCCGCGGCGCCGGAGGCGTTTGTAAAGGAAATCGACCATTGCGGGCACATGCTCGCTATCGGCGGAATTCTGGATTTCAAAGCTGCTCGGATCGCTGACGGACAGCTGATGGAGCTTGTCCAGCACCGCCTTGGTCCGCCCGACCAGGATCGGAGTGCCGTAACCGAAGTCGCGGAACTGGATTGCCGCGCGCAGCACCACCTCCTCCTCGGCCTCGGCAAAGACCATCCGCTTGGGGTTCGCCTTTGCTTCGTTATAGACGCCAGCGAGGACGGATGTGGTGGGATTGAGGCGGGAGCGCAGCTTCACGCGGTAAGCGTCGAAATCCTCAATCCGTGCCTGCGCAACGCCCGAATCCATTGCCGCCTTGGCAACGGCGGAGGAGACAACTTCGATCAGGCGCGGATCGAAGGGGGCCGGAATGATGTAGTCGGTCCCGAATTTCTGGTTCTTCCCATAGGCGCTTGCGACTTCCTCTGGCACACGTTCGCGAGCGAGTTCGGCGATGGCATTGGCCGCGGCGACCTTCATCTCGTCATTGATCGTCGTCGCCTGCACGTCGAGCGCGCCGCGAAAGATGAACGGGAAGCCCAGCACATTGTTGACCTGGTTGGGAAAGTCGCTGCGCCCGGTCGCGATGATCGCATCGGGCCGCACCTTCTTCGCCTCATCCGGCATGATTTCAGGCACCGGGTTTGCCATCGCGAAGATGATCGGCTTGTCCGCCATATGCTCGACCCATTCGGGCTTGAGCGCACCTGCCGCCGACAGGCCGAGGAAGATGTCCGCGCCCACCAGCGCCTCTTCCAGGGTGCGCGCCTCGGTTTCGACCGCATGCGCGCTTTTCCACTGATCGACATCCTCGCGACCCGGATAGATCGGCCCGGAGCGATCGCAAACGATGACATTTTCGTGGCGAACGCCGACCGATTTGACCAGCGCGGTGCAGGCGAGCGCGGAGGCCCCTGCTCCGTTCACCACCATCTTCACCTCGGAAAGATGCCGGCCCGTCAGGTGGCAAGCATTGATCAGGCCAGCGACCGCGATGATCGCGGTGCCATGCTGGTCATCATGCATCACCGGAATGTTCATGCGTTCGCGCAGGGCTGCTTCGATGATGAAGCATTCGGGCGCCTTGATGTCTTCCAGATTGATGCCACCAAAGGTCGGCTCCATCAGAGCGACAGCGTTGATGAAGGCTTCGGGATCCTCGGTCGCGAGTTCGATATCGATCGAATCGACGTCGGCGAAGCGTTTGAAGAGCACCGCCTTGCCCTCCATCACCGGCTTCGAAGCGAGCGCGCCGAGATTGCCGAGGCCGAGAATTGCCGAACCGTTCGAGATAACGGCGACTAGGTTGGCCTTCGCGGTATAACGCGCGGCAAGCGAGGGGTCGGCGGCAATCGCCTCGACCGGCACTGCCACGCCGGGCGAATAGGCAAGGCTAAGATCGCGCTGCGAGGTCATCGGCTTGGTCGCGACGACTTCGAGCTTTCCCGGCCGGATCGTCTCATGGTAGAACAGCGCCTCGCGGGCAGTGAACGCGCCTTGCGGTTCGTCGTCGGCCATCGTCATCCCTTGATCGGTTGCGGCCGTGATGGCCCTTGAGTTCGCGCGACGCTTAGCGGGCACACGGGAACGTGGATAGGGCCAAAGCACGGTGAAAAGCGTGTCCATGCCGCTTCCCGAATCGCATCTATGCCCCCTACGCTCGGGACGATGGGAGCAAAGGTGAACAACAAAGCGAGCGCCGCAGTGTCAGCCGCGCCTGGGTCGGCGCCCACGCCGATGATGGCGCAATACCTTGCGCTAAAGCTTGAGGCGCAAGATGCGCTGCTGTTCTATCGTATGGGCGACTTTTTCGAGCTGTTTTTCGATGACGCCAGGATCGCGTCTGAAATTCTCGACATCGCGCTCACCAGCCGCGGCGAGCATGATGGCAAGCCGGTCGCGATGTGCGGTGTGCCGGTGCACTCGGCGGACAGCTATCTCGCACGATTGATCAAGGCGGGGCAGCGCGTCGCCATTGCCGAACAGACCGAAACTCCGGCGCAAGCCAAAGCGCGAGCGAAGCGCGAAGGCAGGCCGTCCTCCAAAGCGTTGGTGGCGCGCGATATCGTGCGGTTCGTCACGGCGGGGACATTGACCGAGGACGCGCTGCTGGAGCCGCGCCGTGCCAACATGCTTGTCGCGCTAACCGAGATGCGCGGGCGGATCGGGATTGCAGCGGTCGACATCTCGACCGGTGCGATGACGCTGGAGGAATGCGCGCCGGACGCTTGCGACGCCGCGCTTGCGCGGATCGCTGCGAGCGAAACAATCGTTCCCGAAGGATGGGCGGAAGCGCCGGACGGTGCCGAGACCCTGCCTGCTTCGACCTTCTCCAGCGAGAGCGGCGCAGAGCGCCTGCGCGCGCTTCACGGCGTTGCAACCCTCGATGCGTTCGGTGACTTCAGCCGCGCCATGCTTTCAGCGGCAGGCGGGCTGATCGGCTATCTCGACCATGTGGGACGCGGCACGCTACCTCTGCTTTTGCCACCCGAAGCGCGAAGCTCCGATACCGGGCTTGCCATGGACGAAGCCACGCGCGCCAGCCTCGAGTTGGTCGAGAGCGTCAGTGGCGGGCGTGCAGGCAGTTTGATTGCTGCGATAGACCGGTGCGTCAGCGGCGCGGGCTCGCGCTGTCTCGCCAGCGACCTGTCGGCCCCGTTGCGGAACAGGTCCGCAATCGAGGCACGGCTGGCGCTCGTTCAATTCTGGCTCGACCGCCCGATCGAGCGCGCGCGTCTTCGAGACGGCTTACGCGCCGTGCCGGATATCGGCAGGGCGCTAGGGCGTATCGCTGCTCTGCGCGCCTCGCCGCGCGACCTGGCGCAGATGCGTGACGGGCTGACCGAAGCGCAGCGGCTGCACGCATGGCTGTCGGGCGAAACGGATCGCCCGGCGCTGCTCGATGCGCTGCTGCCCGCCCTCACCGGGCATGCAGAGTTGCTGGACATGCTGGGTCGAGCGCTTGTTCCAGCGCCCGCAACCGATCGCGCAAATGGCGGCTTTATCGCCGCGGGCTACGACAACGAGCTCGACGAGCTGCGCAAAATTTCCGGCAATGCGCGCCGCGCGATTGCCGCCATGGAGACGCGCTATCGCGAAGAAGCGGGCGTTCCCATGCTCAAGATCAAGCACAATGGCGTGCTCGGCTATTTCATCGAGGTGCCCAGCCGCCATGCTGATGCCCTGATGACACCCGATAGCGGCTTCACCCACCGCCAAACGATGAAAGGTGTGGTGCGCTTCAATTCGCTCGCGCTGCACGAGGAGGCGGCCCGGATCACCGAGGCTGGCGGACGTGCGATCGCAGTGGAGGAGGAACATTTCAAAGACATGTGCGCGCGCGTAACGCAGGCACGGCTTGCAATCGCAGAAACGGCGGCAGCGCTTGCCCGGATCGATGTAAGCGCAGGTCAGGCCGAGCGTGCGGCCGAAGGCGACTGGTGCCGTCCGGTAATCGAGGACGAAGGCGCACTGATCATCGAAGGCGGACGCCATCCGGTGGTCGAAGCGGCGCTCGCGCATATAGGTGATCGCTTCGTCGCCAATGACTGCGCCTTAAGCGAGGATAACCGCCTGTGGCTGATCGGCGGGCCGAACATGGGCGGCAAGTCGACCTTCCTGCGCCAGAACGCGCTGATCGTGGTCATGGCGCAGGCGGGCGGATTTGTGCCCGCATCCGCCGCGCGCATCGGGCTCGTCGATCGACTTTTCAGCCGTGTGGGCGCGTCAGACAATCTGGCTCGCGGACGCTCGACCTTTATGGTCGAGATGGTGGAAACGGCCGCGATCCTCGCTCAGGCGACGCGACACAGCTTCGTCATTCTCGACGAGGTCGGGCGCGGCACCTCGACCTATGATGGGCTCGCTCTAGCGTGGGCGGTGGCCGAGGCCATGCATACCAAAATCGCGTGTCGCTGCCTGTTTGCAACGCACTATCACGAACTCGCGCGGCTTGCGGAGACCTGCCCGGCCCTGTCGCTTCATCATGTGCGCGCGCGTGAGTGGAAGGGCGACCTTATCCTGCTGCACGAACTGGTGGAGGGACCAGCTGATCGCTCCTATGGCCTCGCGGTAGCACGGCTCGCAGGCGTGCCCGAGCCGGTGGTCGCGCGGGCTCGTACTGTGCTCGCCAAACTCGAATCGAACCGCGCTGAAACGGGCGGGCTCGCAGCCGGGCTCGGCGATTTACCGCTGTTCGCCGCGGCTGACACAACGCTTCGGCAGGACGTGGCATGTGTCGAGCAGGCGATCGCCGAACGCCTGCGTGAGACCGACTGCGACGCGCTTTCCCCGCTTGAAGCGCTGGAGCTGGTCTATAGTCTGTGCCGAACGCTGGACTGAGGCCGACCGCTTGACTGAGAACGCACGTCGGGGAACCATCTTTACCAGAAATTAACAATATCTTTCCTATGGATCGGGTGTGACCCAAGGTTTGCTCGGCAATACGAAAGCCGTCATGGCACTGGCCGGCGTAGTACTCGTACTCGCCGTGGTCGCCTCGTTTGCGCTTAGCGCTTTCGTCCCTCGGGAAACTGCGACACAAGGCGTTGAAGAGCGTGACGAAGATCCCAGTACCGCGCAGGAGGGACCCGAAACCCCCACCTGGGCTGATGATGCCGCGGACGGATTACCGGACGATGGTTGGGGCGAAGCGGCGCTGACGGCGGGCGATAGTGACGGTTTTGAGTCTCCCTCTCCTCAGCGCGGCGCAGAAAGGGTTTTCAACGATTACGATCCGGTCACTTCACCAACGCCGCCCCGTACGCGCATTCGCGGACAGTGGACGCCCGAGCGAGATCCGCCTGTTCGCAATCCGGACGGGACCTACGCAATCCCGATAAGACCGCGTCTGGCTAACTGATTATTTAGGCCAGCTTCTGGCGCAATCGACTGGGGACGCCAGCCAAGCTCAATCTTCTTTTCCCTTGTACTTGTTAGTATTGTCGTCGTGGTTCGGCTCACCGGCGAAAGCACTGTGATCGATACGACCGCTGTCTTCCATCTCACGCATCTCGTCGATCAGATCGGTCTCGTTTCCGGCGACGTTATCGACGCCGGGCGACGGAGCCTTGCGGCTTTCGGTAGCTCCAGCGATCTTCGTGCGATGCTCTTTGGCTTGTTCGGCGATTTCCTGCGCCTGGCTGCGATGATCATCCTGCTCGTCATTATGGGTTTCCGGGGCGAGACCCGCCTGGCGCTGTTCCTGGCTTACGGGATTGGTGCGTTTGGTCATTGAAAGTCTCCTTAGATCAATCAACCGACGAACCGCTTGACCTGTTCCGAAGGGGGCTGTGTTGGACAGGCGCGAGACCACCCGCGCCCCGGCAGAATTATGAAAACTACCGTGTCGGCACCGGCGCTTCGCCCGTATAATCGTAGAAGCCCCGGCCCGTCTTGCGCCCCAGCCACCCGGCTTCGACATATTTTACCAGTAGCGGAGCCGGGCGATACTTGCTGTCGCGGGTCGTCTTGTAGAGCACCTTGATGATGTCGAGGCAGGTGTCGAGCCCGACGAAATCGGCGAGCTGCAGCGGCCCCATCGGATGATTGAGACCGAGTCGGCATCCCTTGTCGATATCCTCGATCCCCGCAGTCGACTGACCGAGCAGGAAGACCGCTTCATTGATCATCGGAAGCAGAATGCGGTTGACGACGAAGCCCGGCTCATCCTGGCTCAGTACGACTTCCTTGCCCAGCCCTTTCGCAAAGGCCGTGATACGGTCCGTGGTGTCCGGCGCGGTGGCGAGGCCGGGTATTACCTCGATCAGCCCCATGACCGGGACCGGGTTGAAGAAGTGCAGGCCAATAAAGCGGCCAGGATCGGGCGAATGGTTCGCCATGCGGGTTATCGGTATCGAACTCGTATTTGAAGCAAGGATCGCGTTCGAAGCGAGCACCTTGCCCGCGGCCTCGAAGATCGACAGCTTGATCGCTTCCTTTTCAGTCGCCGCTTCGATGATGAGGTCAGCTTCGGCCATCGGCTCGTAATCCGCGACCGGCGTGATCCGTGCGAGCAGGCTCTCTGCCGCGTCCGCTTCGATCTTGCCGCGTCCGACGAGCTTGGCGACAGCAGCATCGACCTTGGTCTTGCCCACCGTGGCGCTTTCCAGATCGATATCGGATAGCAACACGTCCATGCCGTGAGCGGCGACGCTCTGGGCGATACCGGTGCCCATCTGGCCCGCTCCAATAATGGCGACTTTCCGCATGACAGCATTCTCTCTTCGCAGGTGCAACAAACTCCGGCTCCCTAACGGGCGCACGCAGCCTTGGCTAGCGGTGAGGGTCAGCGATGATGGACGAACGCCGAGAGCTCAGCGATTGGCGCCGGGCACCCACTTTACATCGCTCTGACCCTGGTCATTGCACGACCGGGCGAGGACGAAAAGCAAATCGGACAAGCGGTTGATGTAGTGCGAGGCCGCGGGATTGACCGGCTCCTCTTCAGCCAGTGCCGTCATCGCCCGCTCCGCACCGCGGGTTTGCGCGCGCGCGACATGGAGGCGGGCCGACGACTCGCTCCCACCCGGAAGGATAAAGCTGCTGAGCGCTTCGAGTTTGCCATTGAACGTGTCGATCTGCCCTTCGAGCCATTCAACCTGTGCGGGAACGATGCGCAACACCATCTCGCCCGGCTCGAACCCGTCACCATCGAGCGCGCCTTTGGGCGTCGCGAGGTCCGCGCCAAGATCGAACAGGTCGTTCTGAATCCGCTCCACGACCGCAGCATCCAGACTGCCCGGTTCCAGCGCGGCCAACGCCAGACCGATCGCGCTGTTTGCTTCGTCCACCGCTCCGATTGCGGCGATCCGGGCAGAATGCTTGGGAGTACGCGAGCCGTCGACGAGGCCGGTTGTGCCGTCATCGCCGGTGCGGGTGTAAATCTTATTGAGCTTGACCATCGGGACGAGGCTATGGCGCAGTGCGGAACCAGCGTCCAGCCGCGATCAGCTGGCGAGCAACGCGATCACCGCAACCACCGCGATCGCCATCGCCTGGTATTTGATCCGCGCGAACATCGCCTTGTTCTGCAGCGCCTGCATCTCGGTCACCGTCTCGCCTTCCCCGCTTTCGAGATCGATCTTGGTTGTCTTGAGGAAAGCGATCACTCCGCGCACGAGGCTGATGACCACGAGCAAACACAAGATGACGAGGATGGGGATGAGGATCCAATTCATATCTGTGAAAATGGGGATCGCGCGTTCAAGTTCCAGCCGCAATTATCTGCAAGCGCAGTTGCGCGGCAAGCATCGTGCCGTCCTCTCCCGCTTCGCGCCGAATGGAAAGCGCTGGCGAGCCTTTGCGCTTTGCCAGCTTCTCTCCCTTGTCATCCAGCAACAAGCGGTGGTGATGATAGCGCGGCACCGGCAGATCGAGAAGCGCCTGCAGCACCCGGTGAATGTGGGTCGAAGTGAACAGATCGTCTCCGCGCGTCACCAGCGTCACGCCGTCGGCTGCATCGTCGATCGTTGCGGCGAGGTGGTAGCTGGCGGGCAGGTCCCCGCGCACCAGAACCACATCCCCGAATGGACGCGGATCGGCGGCTACGGTGCCAGCCTTGTCGTCCTCCCAGAAAAGATCGCCGACCGCTTCGAGCGCGCGTTCGATGTCGAGCCGAAGGGCCGCTCTTGCGCTCTCGCCAGCCTTTGGCGGGCACACGCCACGCGGCGAGCCGGGATATTCAAGCCCATCGGCGTCCACGCGCTTCGGAAGCGCCGCAACCTGTCGCCGCGTGCAGGTGCACGGATAGAGGAACCCGGCCTCCTGCAGACGCGCGGCGGCGGCAGCATAAGTCTCCAGCCGGGAAGATTGCGCGGGCACTTCGGTCCAGGAAAGGCCAAGCCAGGACAGGTCCGCGCGAAAGGCTTCAGGAAGTTCGGGGCGCGAGCGTGGCCCGTCGATATCTTCGATCCGCAGCAGGAATGCGCCTTTCCCCTCCTGCGCCAGATCATGAGCTACGATTGCCGAATAGGCGTGACCAAGATGGAGCGGGCCATTGGGGCTCGGCGCGAAGCGGGTGATCTGAGGTGGCGCGGCGCGGCTCATGGCCGGGCTCTTGCCATGCCAGCGATCCCCACGCTATCCACAAGCTTTCAACAACCCTTTTCTCGGGAAAGCAACGCTGTCACAGGTTTGACTCTTATCCTTGTCAGGGCAAGATGCATTCAATCAGGGAGGAGCACTAGGCGTGTTTCAGGCCGAACTGATGGAAAGAGCCGCGCGCTTCCGCAGCGCTGAGGAGGATCCGACACGCAATCTGTCGGCCTGCCCCGCGCTTGTGCTGAACGCCGATTACACGCCGTTGTCCTACTACCCCTTGAGCCTGTGGCCTTGGCAGACCGCGATCAAGGCGGTGTTTCTCGACCGCGTTGATATTGTTGCCAGCTACGATCGCGAGGTACATTCACCCAGCCTCGACATGCAAATTCCCAGCGTGATCGCGCTCAGGCAATATGTACGGCAAAGCGAATTTCCCGCCTTCACCCGCTTTAACGTGTTCTTGCGCGACCGCTTTGAATGTCAGTATTGTGGCGATGGACGGCATCTGACTTTCGATCATGTCATCCCGCGCAGACTTGGCGGGAAAACGACGTGGGAGAACATCATCACCGCCTGCGCGCCTTGCAACATGAAGAAGGGCGGGCGCACGCCTAAACAGGCGCAGATGCCGGTGCGGCGCGCGCCGATCCGTCCCACCAGCTGGCAGTTGCAGCAACACGGAAAGCTTTTCCCGCCCAATTTCCTGCATGAAACGTGGCGGGACTGGCTTTATTGGGATATCGAGCTAGAAGCCTGATCAAGCGCAACTCTTTGCAGTTGCAGCGCTGACAGGAGCGGGATGATCGCGAAGCGCGTTCCCTCGCAGACCGGGGGGACGGTTTGAAGCAGCTTCTTGCCAAATACGGAGTGATCTCGCCGCTTCGTCCCGATGAAGAAAAGGCGTTTCTCGGCCTTGCCGCGACAAAACGCCGGTTCGAGCGCGGTACCGACCTGGTGGCCGACGAACTCGACGCCCCCGACCAGCTGTTCATAGTCGAGAGCGGGCGGTTGTTCGCCTCTAACAGTCTTTCGAACGGCGAACGGGCCATAACGCGGTTGTATTTCGCAGGCGATATTGTCGGTACGGCGAATATTCCATTCGAACAAGCGACGCAGTCGATCACGGTCAGTTCCGATGCTGTGCTGTATCTTTTTCCCCGCAGCAATCTGATTGAAGCCTTCACCCGCCTGCCGCGCATTGCCGCCATTTTCTATACCTTCGCCGCGCTGGAAAACGCTGTGCTTAACGATCGGCTGGTTTCGATTGGGCGCACGCGGGGCAAGGCGCGGCTGGCAGCGCTGATCCTGGAAATAGCGACGCGCTGCGATCTCGTAGGCGAAACGGGGCCGCTGCGGCTTGGACTGACGCAGCAACAGATCGGTGACGCCATCGGGCTGACCGAGGTTCAGGTCAATCGCCTGTTCCGCTTGCTCGATGAAGAGCAGGTCATTCGTCGCACGAGCGACCAGCTGGAAATCCTTGACCGCAAGCGTATGCGCGAGATCGGGATGTTCCACGATCGCTACGAAGATCTCGACCTCGGGTGGTTCAACGAGGATTTCTGAACCGTAAGACGTTGATCGTCAGTCCTTGCCATGGCTGCTGGAACGTCCAGCCGCCCCACTCCGGGTCCCACGATCAAGTCCATCCGACACAAAAGATCGTTGTCGCAATAAAGCTCTGCCAGTCACCTGATTGCCGGATGCCGCGCAAGTTCGAGCGCGTTCGCGGTTGAGCTCGACGGAAGAGTGATCGGGCAATGCGCCAAAAGCGTATCGGCTACGAAACGCAAGCTGGAAGTGGCGAAATCTTATCTCCGCCCCTTTTCTCCCATGAGGTTTCGGACGAGGGTTACCCAACAGATCGTAAAGCGCACCTTGAGCCCGCCCTACGTAACTCTACTGCGCTCAGCGAAGCGCTCCGCGCGCCATTCGCCGCTTTGCATGATCTGCGCGAGATGCGAAGCTGCCTGCGCCATATCCACAAAGCGCAGGAATGCGGGCGCGAAACCGAGGCGCAAGACATCGGGATCGCGAAAGTCTCCGATCACGCCGCGCGCAATGAGGGCTTGTGAAAGCGCGTAGGCGTGTTCGTGCCTGAAGCTGAGCTGGCTGCCGCGCGCGGCGCTGTCGCGCGGCGAGATGAGATCCAGATCGAGATCGTGCACCGTAACGCAATCGAGGAAGAACTCCGACAGCGCCATCGACTTTGCATGAAGCCGCGCGACCCCGATCTCGGCAATCAGGTTCACGCCTGTCTGCAGCGCGGTGAGAGCGAGGATCGGAGATGTCCCGCATTGCAGTTGTGCGATGCCCGGCGCCGCTTCATAATCGTCGGCAAAGGCAAAGGGTCGCGCATGGCCGAACCAGCCGGTAAGCGGTTGCCGGAGCGAGGAAAGATGGCGCTCAGCGACGAAGGCGAAGGCGGGCGCACCCGGTCCTCCGCATAGATATTTGTAGCCGCACCCGGTGGCAAAATCCGCCCCGCAGCCCTCAAGATCGACCGGCAGCGCGCCGGTGCTGTGCGACAGGTCCCACAGAACAAGCGCGCCAGCGTCATGCGCGGCCTTCGTTAGGGCTTCCATGTCGAACAATTCGCCGGTGCGGTAATGCGCGTGAGTGAGGAGCAGGAGCGCCACGTCCTCGTCCAGCGCGCCAGCGATTTCACAACGTTCGGAAAGGCGCCGGGTGGCGAGGCCCTGCCGCTCCAACCCTTCGATCATGTAGATGTCGGTCGGGAAATTCCCGGGTTCGGACAGGATTACCTGCCGCCCCTTATCGCGCTGCATGTCGAGCGCGGCGGCGATCAGCTTGTAAAGGTTCACGCTCACGGTGTCGCAGGCGATGACCTCACACGCTTTTGCCCCGATCAGGGGTGCAATCGCGGCGCCGACCCGTTCGCCCATCGAAAACCATTCGGCCTCGTTCCAGCTGCGGATCAGTCCGTCGCCCCATTCATGCTCAATGACGCGATGCATGGCATCGCGGGTGGCCTTGGGGAGAGGGCCGAGCGAGTTGCCGTCCAGATAGATGATGCCTTCGGGCAGGTGGAAGCGCTCGCGATATGAGCTGAGCGGATCGGCGCGATCGAGTTCTGACGCGCGTTTATCGAGGCTTGCAGCGACGCTCATTCCAGATCCCGCAGAATTGCGCGCACGGGCGAGGCATCGCCGCCCTCGATCGCGAGCGGCAGAGCGATCAATTCGTAGCGGCCTTCCGGTAGGTCATCGAGCACCAGGCCTTCGAGCACCCGGATGTTATGCGCAAGAACCGCCTTGTGCGCGTCCATCGTCTTGGAATCCTGCGGATCGATTGAGGGTGTGTCGATGCCCACCAGCCGGACGCCCTGCGCCGCCAGTTGCGCGATCGTTTCCGCTGCGATGGCGGTTGTGTCATGAGGCCAGTGGTCATGGGGAAAGGCATCAAAGGTGCGAAACAGTACCCGTTCGGTTCCGGCTAGGTCGGGCAGATCGCTCGGCCGGATGAGTGCCCGGGCAGAGCGCGCATCAACGACCAAGCATTCGCCCATATACGGATCGAGCGCGACCTCGGCGATATCGGGCGCGCCCTCGTCATAATGGAGCGGCGCGTCGGCATGCGCGCCCGAATGGGTCGACAAGGTGAGCGCCGAGACATTTACAGGCGATCCTGAGTCCATCTTCCAGGTCCGTGACTGATCGAACGCGGTATCGCCCGGCCAGACCGGCAGACCCGGTCGCAGCCGCTGCGAGATGTCGCGCAAGCGCCGGCGTTGATCGGACGCGCTCATATTGCGGTCCTGACGCTGAGCAGTTCGGGGAAGAACGCCTGCTTGAGCACGCCGGCTAGATAGGGGACACCCGGCGTTCCTCCTGTGCCGGTCTTGAACCCGATGATCCGCTCGACCGTCTTGAGATGTCCGAAGCGCCAGCGCTGGAAATGGTATTCCAGATCGACCAGCTTTTCCGCCAGTTCGTATAGATCCCATCGTGCATCGGGATCACGATAGATTTCGGCCCAGGCCGCCTCCACGCTGGGATCGGGCGTATAGGGTTTGGTCGGATTGCGCCCGAGCACCCGCTCGGCGATCGGCAATCCCCGGCGCGCCAGCAAGGCTATTGCCGCATCATAAAGACTGGCGCGCTCGCATTCGCGCCGCAGCCGCGCACCCCAATCTCCGTTCCCATCATGGCGCGCAGCATGGCGCGGATCGCGTCCGCCGAACAAGAACTCCATCATCCGGTATTGCGCCGACTGGAAGCCGCTGGAAGACCCCAGATGCGGGCGGACACGCGAATAATCATGCGGAGTCATCGTGCTCAGCACATCCCAGCTCTGGATCAGCTGAGCCTGCGCGCGGGCGACGCGGGCGAGCATCTTGAAGGCCGGGCGCAGATCGTCCGCCTCGATGCGAAGACGCGCCTCGATCAGTTCATGCAGGCACAGCTTGAGCCACAGCTCGCTAGCCTGATGGACGATGATGAAGAGCATTTCGTCATGCGCATCGGAGGCGGGATGCTGGGCTGCAAGCAACCGTTCCAGGTCAAGATAACCGCCATAGGTAATATCGCTCGCCATGATGGCCATGCGTCTAGGCAGCACGCGTCAGGCGCGCAAGCAGCGGGGCTCTATCCTTCGATGACGCGCGTTTCGGGATGGTGCTTATCGAGATGCTTGCGAATGATCTTGAGGTTGCGGGTGTTCGAGCGGAAGGCAAGATCGGCGGCGTCGCCCAGAATAGGAACAAGGCCGATCGCAGTGTCGAACGCCACATTGGCGCCCATCCGCGTCAGTTGCCATTTCGACATGCCAAGGTTGCGCGCTTCCCACACGATGTAGGCGCCAAGCGCGGTGGTCACGAAATCGCCGACGACCGGGATCAGGCCGATGATTGCATCGAGACCGATCGGGATGTTGACGCCTGGCAAGCGAAAGCTGCGTTCGAGCAGCGTCTCCATGGCTTCCACCCGCGCGCGGATGGCGGCCGGGTCCGTGCCTTCCGGCAAAACCGGGTGGACAGGACGCGGACGCTGCGCCGCGCGGCGCGGCGCTGGTTCGGGATGGCTATCCATGTGCATTATGTGGTGAGCTGCGAAAGTGCGAACAAGGGGTGCTGGGCCCAGGGGTTGGCCTGATAACCGCTCACCGCTCCGCGCACGAGCGACCAGCGCACCGGTGCGCCAAGCGGAATGAAGGCCTCGCGTGCGACCAGATCGGCGTGGGCATCGGCCAGCAGCGCCAATTTTTCCTCGACCGTGGCGGCGCGTAGGGACTGGCGCACAAGCTCGTCGGCCTGCGGGGAGCAGAGGCCGCGATCGAGCGCACAATTCAGCTGGTTGAGAAACCAGCGCGGCGAGGAATAGCGCGCGACCGTATCGATCAATGCAAGATCCGCTATTTCGCCAGGTCCGGCGCGTCGGCTGGCCACGCCGATCGCGCTCCACGCACGGGCCAGTTCGCGAAACAGCAGGTCGCTGCCCGGTCCTTCGGGCAAGGCGACATGAACAAGCGCCTCTTCGCCGTTTTCGACCTCCCATGCGCGGATACGTTCGCGCGCGACCGACACACGCTGCTCGAACGTCAGCGCGCTCCAGCGGGTCGGTGGATATTGCAGCGGCGAAAACAGACGTTGCGGAACGATCCAATTCGTCCCTTCCCAACCGCCGAGCGCGAAAGGCTCGATTAGGGCGCCGCGGTTCAGCGCCATCGACAAGGCCTCGCGCCGCGCGGGAGACGAGAGCAACCCGTCTTCGTGCTGAAACGCCAAACCATAAAGGCCAAGCGCGGGATCGACCTGCACCGTGCCACGCGAGAGCGGTCCTGTCTCGGCCAGCGGAAAACTGTTGAGTGTCCCGCCCAGCACCAGCGCAACGCTGCCATTGCGAAACTGGGTAAGCGCGCGGGTTATGGGGGCGGATCGCAGCGCAATCGGGCGCACGGGCGAGGTGTCCACGGACGCGGATACAAGGCCGCGCTCTTCGGGTGCGCGAGGGTATAATTGCGCGAACGGCTCGTTAGCTTCGGTAGCGTCTTCCTCCCCGCTTTCGGTATTCGCTCCGCCATCACCCTGGCCCGCGCCGATGCTGTTGTCTACACCCTCTTGCGCGGTCGAAAGCATCATGGGTCCCGCGCCGCCTTCACCATTGATGAGGCCGAGTTCGGGTTGAGCGAGAAGCCGCAGAAATTCCGGCATCGGCCCTGCAAGCCGGATCTCGACGATCCTCGAGGTCATCGCGCGCACTTCGTCGATCTTCTCAAGGTCGAGACCAAGCGCGGTGCCCGCTACCCGGTCGATCGCGTCGCGTTGAAGATCGGCAACGCGATTTGCGGTGATCGGCTCACCATCGGGCCATGAATCACTGCGCAGGCGAAAGATGTAACTGCGACCTTCGTCGGTCACGATCCAGGCTTCCGCCAAACCGGCCACCACTTCGCCCGCTGCATCAAGCGTCACCAGCCCCTGCGCCGTTGCCCCGCGCAAGAGCACGTCGGCGCGGGTCTTTTCCGGCATCGGGGAGGAAGCCTTGTCCGGCGACTCGATTACGACCACGTTGACCGGGCCATCCGTTTCCGATGAGCTGCATGCCGCAAGGGCCATCAAGCCCCAGACGGCAAAAGCGATCCGACGAAAACTGAGCCTTGCCACGGCTTAGGCATCTAGCAGGTTCGCGCAGCCTCGCCAGAGCGGACCGAGCGAATGGAGCGCGGTCTCAACAGATAGTGCGGAGCTGGCGCGGGGCGGGCGGCGGCGGCGCTTTATGCGCGTAGCTCGTTGCGGTGTTGCAGACACCGGGACCGTCGCCATCGAGACTGCGCGCAGCCTGCGAATCGATATCCTGATCGAACGCAACGCCAAAGCGCTGGTCCTGCACCCAAACGACGGTGCCTGGCACCACACCCACCTTGCGCAGTTCGATGAGCACGCGGTTTCCCTGACGCACTGTCACGCTGCCGTCACCCATCATGCCACCATCGGACAGATTGCGCACGCGCACCCGGTGCTCGGTACTGCCACTTTCTAAGCGCAATTGACCAAACAGGAGAAGGCTGTTCCGAAGATCGGTCCGCGTATCGACCGCTGCCATACTCACCAATTCCTTCATCATTCGACAGCCGCGGCCTGTTCAGACCGGTGCCGCGCTTTGGCTCGTCTTGCGACCTCCAGGCACCTCTGGTCGATCAAATCTGGAAACCGCAGGACACGTAGTAAAGGCCTTGTTAAGGAAAGACAGCCGCTCGCCTAGGTGAATACACACAGCGTCCCGGAGTGATACATTGGTGCCGGGCTGTCTGCCGAGGCCATCAAATCGACCGCGTTGACAGAGCCAGCGTCAATCGTCGCGGCTGACCTTCTCGCGCCGCTCATGTGCTTCTTGTGCTTCCACCGTCATGGTCGCCACGGGCCGCGCGATCAGGCGCTTGAGGCCGATCGGATCGCCGGTCACTTCGCAATAGCCGTATTCGCCCGCCTCGATCCGGCGCAGCGCCGCTTCGATCTTGGTAACAAGCTTGCGCTGGCGGTCACGCGTGCGCAGCTCGATCCCCCAATCGGTCTCGCTCGACGCGCGATCGTTGAGATCGGCTTCCTGCATCGGGCCATCGGCCAGCGACTGCAACGTCTGGCCAGCCGCCATGTGGATCGATCGCTTCCAGTCAATAAGCAGCATCTGAAAATAGGCGCGCTGCCGCTCGTTCATATAGTCCTCATCCTCGCTCGGCATGTATTCGGAGCCAAGCATGCTCCTTGCCCGTTCGAGGATGGCGGTTTCATCGGAGGCCGCGGCTGACATCTGGTCCTCTCGTTCACGGTTCCCGGCGCATCGCCGATCCGCCCCATTGCAAGCCGGACACGGCCTGCAAATCCTAGACGCGGTGAAGGGTGGGCGCGCCTATAGGCAACGCGCCGGAGCGGCACAACCCGTTTGACACATCGCGCACCAGGCCGGGATCGGCACCGCGATGATCCTCATGGGCAAAAAGGCGATTAGCGTTAACACGATGTTGACTACAGCCGGGCACCTTTCCGCTTCGAGGCGGCTACCCGCCGGGAAAACAAGGGGAGAAAGCAGCGTGGAACTAAGAGCGATCGAGCACAGCGCAGGTCCGCAGGCAGCGGCTATCAGCGACGTCGTCATCGCGCAACATCTGGTCAACGCGGTCGCCGGTGACGCGACTGCCCTTTTCGAACTGGGCGTTGTCTATTCGACCGGCGGCGAAAGCATCGAGAGCGATCTTATCGAAGCGCACAAATTCTTCAATCTCGCCGCTGCGCGCGGGCATTGCGAGGCCGGGCATTGCCGCGCAGAGATCGCTGATGAGATGACCGCGCGCGAAATTGCCGAAGCGCAGCGCCGGGCACGTCGCTGGCTCGATCTCGAGCGCCAGGCGGCCTAATGCCCCCGTTTGAAGGGGGTGCGCTCGCCTAGGTATAACTGGTCGTTCGCCACCCCTTCGCGCTCGCGTTCCAGAAAGTCGGCAACCGCAGCGCGAAATCCCGGATCGACCAGGTAATGCGCCGAATGGGTTTGGACCGGCTCGTAACCGCGCGCGAGCTTGTGCCCCCCTTGTGCGCCGGCTTCCACGCGCGGCAGCCCCAGTTCGATCGCGATGTCGATCGCCTGGTAATAGCACAGCTCGAAATGCAGGAACCGCACTTCGCGCGCGCAGCCCCAGTACCGGCCGTAGATCGCATCGGAACCGACGAAATTGAGCGCGCCTGCAATCGGCACGCCATCCTCGAGCGCGAGGATCAGGACCACCCGGTCGCCCATCCGCTCACCGATCAGGGTAAAGGCCTCGCGCGTGAGATAAGGCGTGCCCCATTTGCGCGCCCCTGTATCCTGGTAGAAGATCCAGAACGCATCCCAGTGCTCAGCGCGGATATCATCGCCTGACAATCGCACGATCCTCAACCCCTCGCGGGCTGTGGCGCGTTCCTTCCTGAGGTTCTTGCGCCTGCTGGAAGCGAGCTCGGCAAGGAATCCGTCGAAATTGTCGTAATCGCGGTTTTGCCAGTGAAACTGGAGATCAAGGCGGATCAGCCAGTCCTCCGCTTCGAACAGCGCGATCTGATCTGCGCTGACAAATGTGGCATGCGCCGACGACAGACCATTTTGTTCGCAGAGCGTTTCAGCACCTTTCAACAGATGCGGTGCGAGCGTTGGATCGCTAAGCAACAGGCGTGGTCCGGTCGCGGGTGTGAACGGCGCGGCAATCTGGAGTTTGGGATAATAGTTCCGACCCGCGCGGTGAAGTGCGTCGGCCCACGCATGGTCAAACACATATTCGCCCTGGCTGTGCCCCTTCACATAGCTGGGCAGCGCCGCGAGCAGGTGGTGCTGCGCATCGGTAACGACGATCGGAGCAGGGTCCCAGCCCGTGCCCCGACCAACGCTGCCCGAATCTTCCAGCGCGCTCAGGAATTCGTGCGAAACAAACGGATTGCGCGTTCCCCCGAGCGCGTTCCATTCATCCGCCTCAAACCCGCTGACGCCTGAGGCCAGCTTTACCGTCAACCCATCAGGTTGGGCATCGGCTTCGCTCAAGACAGCCCCCTGCCCTCGACGATCAGCGCATCAGCATTCGCCAGCGCGCGCTCCCGCCGCTGCGGCGTGTCGATCGTCCATGTGAGGATCGGCAACCCCTGTTCGCGCAGGCCAGCAACCCAGGCGCTGGGCAAGGCGGCGATATGATAGGCGAGGAAATCGGGGGCGGCGGCAGCCGCCAGCGCCTCCTTCCGCTGCGAGGCGGTTTGCGTGTGGCCGTGTTCGTCCTCGCGCATGACGAGCCCCCGCGGCGTATCGGGAGCTCGGTCGGCAAACCAAACGGAAACACGCGGGTCGAAACTCATGATCGCATAGTCTCCGTGATAGTGGTCGAGCACGTTTTTCATGGCGAGACATGTGCGTTCGACATCGTACCCCGGCCTGGACTTTACCTCCAACAATACGGGCACACGCTGCGAGACGGTTTCAAGAAAAGTCGCAAGCCGCACCGGTTTCTGGTCGCTTGCCTGAAGCGCGAGGGCTTCGAGTTCATCTGCGCTCAAATCTTGGGTGAAACCGGTTTTGCCGAGCAGTCGGTCCAGCTCCCAGTCGTGGAAGACCATCGGGTGACCGTCGGCGCTGCGCTGGATATCGCATTCGATGCCCAGGCCACGTGCGATGGCCGCATGCACCGCGGCGCACGAGTTTTCCTGGACACCCGCCGAGTGCAGGCCGCGATGTGCATATTCCCAGCTGAGCAGCCAATCCGGGGCAAAGCGCGCCTTCAAACGACCCGCCTAATCGGCAATCGCGATCACAGCATCGACCTCCACCGCCGCGCCCAGGGGCAATGCGGGCACGCCTACGGCCGCGCGGGCATGACGGCCCTTTTGACCGAACACATCGAACATCAGGTCGGACGCGCCGTTTGCCACCTTCGGCTGATCGAGGAAATCCGACGTGGAACTGACGAAGGCACCAAGCTTCACGATGCGCTCCACCCGATCGAGATCGAGGCCGGCGGCGCGCAATTGCGCAAGGATCATCAGACCGCATGCGCGCGCCGCTTCCTGCCCGCGTTCAAGCGACACGTCATCGCCCAGACGACCGCTGACAAGCGCGCCATCGATGAAGGGGAGTTGCCCCGAAACGTAGGCGATCCCTGCATGCAACACCACCGGCACGTAGCTCGCTACCGGCGCAGCGGCTTCGGGCAGGATTATACCGAGTTCACTCAGGCGTTCGTCTATCGTGCTCATATTGGCTCCCGTTCGAGCTGTTCCTTCACCCATGGCAACGCCTGGTCCCACCGGTCGATCCGGGCATGCGCATGGCCCGCGCGGTGCGCGCAGTCGATCCCGCCCGCGATCATCGGCTCGCCGCACATGTGGAGGCGCAGCACGTCGGGGCTATGCTCCTTGACCGAAGCATGGTGCTGCGCAAGATCGTCAATGAACAGCGCGCGCGAAGGCCCGTGCTCTTCGACGATACGCTGGAGCGCGGGGCCTTTGGGGCCCTGATTGGTGTAGACCGGCGCTTCGAGTCCGTGCGCCGCGAGCTGTGCTGCACGGTTCTCGCGCCGTTCGTCGACCAGATTGGTGAGGACCACCACATCGGCCACTTCGGCCAGTTCGTTGAGCGCTTCGATTGCGCCGGCGATCGGCATCTGCCGTTCCATCTCGGTATCGAAAAACCCGCCCAGCATGCGCCAGATGTCCTTGGGCTCAAGCAGTTCGTCGGTTGCCGACCAGCGCATCGATTCGGTGAAATTCGCGCCCTCGAGATGGAAATTGACCCCCTGACTTTCTGCGAGCCAGTCACGAAAAGGCGACACCATGTGGAGAATTACTTCATCGCAATCGCTGATTACGAGCGGGCGGGTCATGCGTTGAGCTCCTGTTGCGCAGCGATAAGCTTTTCCGGGGTTATGCCAAGCGCCTCCGCGGCGCGAACCAGATCGGGTTCGTAATTGGCCAGAAATTCGAGCGCGGAGGCAAGTACCACAGGATTATCGAGCCCTGTGCGAAGCATATCGGCATCCAGGCCCGTCACTGCAAGGTAGCGCTGCGCCCGGTCATCCTCTTGCAAAATCCATCCGATCGCAGCGAGCGCCAGCGTCACACTGCCTGGGCTGTGTTCATTTTGCACTTCGTTGCCGGAATTGTCATGATCTTGCGGAATTGTACTGGTACCTCGACGAAAACCGGATTAGCAAAGGTTAAGAAGAGCCGCAAAGGCCGACACAGGGGGCGTAATGATTAGACACGTAATGGTTGTCGAAGACAACGATCTCAACCGCAAGCTGTTTTGTGACGTTTTGAAAGCCAATGGTTTTTCGGTGGAACCGGTGGCTACGGGCGATGAAGTCCTGAACGCTGCGCGCGCATCTATACCCGATCTTATCATCATGGATATTCAGCTGCCCGGCATTTCGGGGATCGATCTGATCGCCGCCGCGAAAAAAGACGCTGTGCTCGAAGGTATCCCGATACTTGCCGTCACCGCTTTCGCGGGCAAGGGCGATGAAGAACGCGTCATTGCAACCGGGGCTGCGGGCTACATTGCCAAACCGGTTTCGATCACCCCGTTCATGGACGCGGTCCATGCATTGATCCCGGAGGAAGCACCCGCAGCGCAGCGGACCGCGGGCGCAAGGGCCTGATCCGCTCGCGCGGCCCGGCGAATTGCAGGTAGCCTCGCGCTTGCGAAGCGGTCAGCTTGACAAGGGTGGGCGCAGGCCCTTTGGCGCATCGCAGAACGCGGGGTCTGGTTTCCCCGCGCCACTTCGAGGAACCGTTCGCTCATGACCGATACGCCGCTCTCGCGGGCCGAAGTCGACCAGCGCATTCGCACGCTTATCGAACCGTTCAACAAGAAGGGCGTGTCAATCACCGATGCGACCACCTTCCAGAACGATCTGGAATTCGACAGTCTGACGGTCATGGATTTCGTCGCAGAGATCGAGGATGAGTTCGACATCATAATCACGATGAACCAGCAGGCCGAGATCGAAACCTATGGCCAACTTGTCGATGCAGTCCACAAACTGCAGGATAGCTGATAAAGACCCTGCCATGACCGATATCATTACCAAGCCAGCCGCTCCCGCCGCTGCGCCTTCGATCGATCTGTTGTCCAAGTTCGACAATATCATCCAGACCCGCGAGACATTGCTGGCGAGCGGGGTTGAGGATCCCTTTAATCTCGTGATGGAGCGTGTGCTCTCACCCACCCGCGCGATCTGCAACGGGCGCGACACGATCTTGCTTGGCACCTACAATTATATGGGCATGACCTTCGATCCCGACGTGATCGATGCGGGCACGCAGGCGCTGCGCGACTATGGTACGGGGACGACGGGCAGCCGGGTCCTGAACGGCACCTATCAAGGGCACAAGGAGTGCGAGGATGCCCTGGCCGAGTTCTACGCGATGAACCACGCAATGGTCTTCTCGACCGGTTATCAGGCAAATCTCGGGATCATCTCGACGCTTGCCGGCAAGGGCGATTACATCATCCTCGACATCGACAGCCACGCGTCGATCTACGACGGCTGCAAGATGGGCGACGCCGAGGTTGTGCCTTTCCGGCACAACAATATCGAAGCGCTGGAAAAACGCCTGAAGCGCATCCCCGAAGGCGCGGGCAAGCTCGTGATTCTTGAAGGCGTCTATTCGATGCTCGGCGATGTTGCGCCGCTCAAGGAGATGGTCGCCATCGCTAAGCGCCACGGCGCGATGGTGCTGGTGGATGAAGCGCATTCGATGGGTTTCATTGGCGAAAACGGGCGCGGGGTCGCCGAGGAACAAGGGGTGATCGACGATGTCGATTTCATCATCGGCACCTTTTCGAAAAGCGTGGGAACGGTGGGGGGCTTTTGCGTCTCGAACCACCCGAAGTTCGACATCCTGCGCCTCGTGTGCCGACCTTACGTCTTCACCGCCAGCCTTCCGCCCAGCGTCGTCGCCACTGCCGCGGTGTCGATCCGCAAGCTGATGCACGGCGCGAACAAGCGCCAGCATTTGTGGGAGAATTCGCGCACGCTTCACGCCGGGCTGAAGAACCTCGGCTTCGAGCTCGGCACCGAAGAAGCGCAAAGCGCAATCGTTGCTGTCATCATGCCGGATCTGGAGCGCGGCGCGATGATGTGGGAGGCGCTGCTGAAGGAAGGCCTCTACGTCAATCTTGCTCGCCCCCCGGCGACACCTGCTGGCATGACATTGTTGCGCTGTTCGCTTTGCGCCGAACATACCGCCGAGGAAGTCGAAACCGTGCTTGGCATGTTCGAACGCGCGGGCAAGACTGTCGGCATCATCAACTGAGAGCCGATAACGCGGGGATGAGACCCCGTGCGCCGGGACGGCTCACGCTGGCTCAGCTAGTAGAGAGGCTCGTTTCGCGACCTGTCACATCGGCGCAAGGATCCTCTGCCTCACCACCGCCGCCGATCTGCGTTATCGCAAGGAAACCTCCGACGACGAGCAGCACGAAGATGGTCGTCACGGTCCCGAGATAATTGTCGATGATTCGCTTGATCGGGCGGCCGAACACCTGGAACAGCACTCCGACGGTAACAAAGATCAGCGCGCGTCCCGCCAGGCTTGCAAGCAGGAACGGCACGAGGTCCATCGAAAGAAACCCTGCGGTAATCGTGAGCAGCTTGAACGGGACGGGCGTCGCCGCAGCGATAGTGACCGCATAGGCTCCGTACTGGTCGAACGTACATCGGGCCGCCGGCAGACTGTCGATCAGGCCAATCGCCGTGAGAAGGGGCACGCCTACCGAATCGTAGAGCAGATAGCCGATCGCATAGCCGAACAATCCGCCCAGAACCGAGGCGAGCGTCGCTATGATCGAGAACTTCAGCGCCTTCTTCGGCTCCGCGAGGCACATCAAGCCAAGCAGCGGGTGCGGCGGGATCGGAAAGAAGCTTGCTTCGATAAAGCTGAAGAAAGCGAGCCACCACACCGCCAGAGGGTGCGCGGCTTTTTCTATCGTCCATTCGTAGAGCGCGCGCAGCCAACCCATTTGTGTCCCCTCCCTAGCTCAGAGCGGGCGATTAGGGGAGAGCCGGAAGCCGCGCAACCGTCCTGATATCTCCTATTTGGTTATTTCTGGTTGACTTCGTGACGCTCTTTGGTTAGCAAAGGACAACATCGCGAAATTGTGATTCGCAACCGCAATCACGCCAAGGCGGCCCTTCCTGTTCAAGGAAGCGGTCGCCTTTCTCGTTCTGGGAGGGACACGGATGGCAAAAGACACTCCAGGCGGCGCCCGCCGCCGCTCGCCGCGCCGCGCGCCGCGCAAGACAAAAACCAATCCGCCAAGGGTGTGGAAACCATTGTTTCTCGCAGCGCTCGCAGAGAGCTCCAACGTCAAGAAAAGTGCCGAGGCCGCTGGAATCGACCCCGGCAAGGCGTACAAGCTGCGGCGCGAAGACCCCGAATTCGCCAGAGAATGGCTGGCCGCGCTGGCCGATGGTTATACGCTTCTTGAAATGGAGGTGCTGTGCCGTCTGCGCGAAGGCCGGCTCAAAACCGACGAAGCCGACAAGTACGATTTCGCCAATGCCATCCGCCTGCTCGGCGCACACCGGGACAGCGCGGCGCAGGCCGTGGCCCAACAGCGCAATGTCAGCGCCGCCGATACCCGCGCGTCGATCGACCGCAAGTTCGAAATGCTGCGCACGCAGATACGCGACGAAAAGAGCCGATCATCGCACGAATAAGCAAGGCGCAGTGGCTCGCCGCGCTCGACCCTTCTCGAAGCAAGCGGTTCATCACCGCCTTGACCGCAGAGGAATGTGAGGAATTATCTTACCACTGGGAGTTCTTCGCCCGCGAGGCACAGCTCGCACCGGCGAATGATTGGCGCGTCTGGCTGATCATGGCCGGTCGCGGCTTTGGCAAGACCCGGGCAGGGGCCGAATGGGTGCGCATGATCGCCGAGGGGGACGGCAGCGCACGGATCGCGCTGGTGTCCTCCTCACTTGCCGAAGCGCGCGCGGTCATGGTCGAGGGCGAGAGCGGCATTATCGCTTGCGCTCCGCCCGATCGCCGTCCGGTATTCGAAGCTTCGCTCAAACGGCTGCGTTGGCCCAACGGCGCGCAGGCTCAGCTTTACGCCGCTTCGGAACCCGAAAGCCTGCGAGGTCCGCAGCACAGCCATGCTTGGTGCGACGAGATTGGAAAATGGCCCCTTGCCGGAGAACGTGCGACGAAGACGTACGATAACCTTCTGATGGGCTTGCGGCTCGGACACCAGCCGCGCGTTCTGGTGACGACGACGCCGCGCGCGGTTCCGCTTGTCGAACGCCTGCTGAAGGGCGAGGCTGGCGAAGCGGTCTCAGTCACCAGAGGCTCTACCTACGATAATGCCGCGAACCTTCCCGGCCGCTTCCTCGATGCGATGCAGGAAGAATATGGCGCAAGCCAGCTGGCACGCCAGGAACTGGGCGGCGAATTGCTACGCGATATCGAAGGTGCGCTCTGGACCCGTGCGCAGCTTGAAGCCGCACGGCTGGGCACCGCGCCGCCGCAAGCGCGCCGAATAGTCGTCGCCGTTGATCCGCCTGTCTCGGCCACTGGCGACGAGGCCGGGATCATCGTCGCGATGCTTGGCGAAGACGGTCGCGGCCATGTCCTGGCAGATTGCTCGGTCGCGCGTCCGGCGCCGCATGAATGGGCCCGGGCGGTAGCCGTGGCGGCGCAGCATTGGAACGCCGATTGCGTCGTTGCCGAAGCCAATCAGGGCGGCGCGATGGTCGAACATGTCCTGCGCGCGGCCGATGCCGGGCTCAACGTAAAGCTGGTCCATGCAAGTCGCGGAAAAGCTGCCCGGGCCGAGCCGGTCGCAGCGCTCTATGCGGCGGGCAAGGTCCTTCATTGTGGGACGTTCCCGCAGCTCGAAGACCAGATGTGCGGCCTGCTGATCGGCGGCGAATATGCCGGACCGGGCCGCAGTCCCGACCGCGTCGACGCGCTTGTGTGGGCACTTACCGACTTACTGCTGCGCCGCGGTGGCCAGCCAAGCGTGCGCGCACTTTAACAAAGACGACATTCGAAAAGGAATTGTGATGGCCTGGCTTGAACAGATGCTCTCCGCCTTCAAAGGCGCGGAGGGATCGCGCGTGCCCGTCGCGCCTGCAACCTTCGCCGGCTGGTCGCCCGCGTTCGAAGCGGGTCCGACCAGTCGCGGCTTTGATTACGAACGCGATGTGCGCGAGGGCTTCCTTGGCAACCCGATCGCGCAGCGCGCAGTCAGGATCGTGGCCGAGGGTATCGGACAGGCGCCGCTGAACGTCGGCGACGATACCCTGACACGCCTCATCGCTGCGACCAGCGCCGGCCAGTCGCTGATCGAGACGCTGGCCGCCCATGTGCTCCTGCACGGCAACGCCTATGTCCAGATCGCCAAGAACGCTCACGGCGAGCCGACCGAGCTCTATGCGCTTCGCCCCGACCGCATGCGCGTCATTACCGGCAATGATGGCTGGCCGATCGGCTTCGAATACCGCGTGGCGGGAGAGCCGATCACGATCCCGTGCGAGGATGAAAATGGCTGGCCCTCGATCATCCATATCAAGGCGATGCACCCGCTCGACGATCATCTGGGCGCAAGTGCCCTTGCCGCTGCGCATCAGGCTGTGGCGATCCACAACGCAGCTTCGGCCTGGAACCGCTCATTGCTGGAGAACGCCGCGCGACCTTCCGGCGCGCTGGTCTACGACACCGGCGATGGCGCAGGGCTGACAGGCGAACAGTTCGAGCGGCTCAAGGTCGAACTGGAACAGGCATTCTCGGGTGCGGTGAATGCGGGGCGCCCCATGGTGCTTGATGGCGGCCTCAAATGGCAGACAATTGCGATGTCGCCTGCCGACATGGACTTCGCGACACTCAAAAGCGCTGCGGCACGCGAAATCGCGCTCGCCTTCGGAGTGCCGCCGATGTTGCTCGGCCTGCCGGGCGACAACACCTACGCCAATTACCGCGAAGCCAATCGCGCCTTGTGGCGGCTGACGCTCCTGCCGCTTGCCGACAAGCTGTTCGCGAGCATCACCGAAGGCCTTTCAGCCTGGTTCCCGAACGCCGCGATCACCATCGATCTCGACCGGGTGACCGCGCTTTCCGAAGACCGCGAGCGCCTGTGGAAGCAGGTGACTGAGGCGGACTTCCTCAGCCGCGGGGAAAAGCGCGCTCTGCTTGGCTTCGGCGCAGAGGGAGAGGCGTCGTGACCCGCAATGACATGCTCACCAGCCTCATGGCGCAGGCCCAGACCGAAGGCGCCGAACTCATGACCTTGCGCGCAATCATCGAGGAAGCGAGCGAGCTGGCGGCTGACCGGGTCGCCCTGCGGCTTGGCCTGTCGGACGATGCAGCGCTGGAAGATCTCGGCGAATTGCGCGAGCTGCTCAAAGCCTGGCGCGATGCAAAGTCGAGCGCCTGGAAAGCGCTGGTCCAATGGGCGGTGCGCGGACTTCTAGCAGCGCTGCTCATCGGGATCGCGGTGCGGCTGGGTGTGTGGGAACTGCTGTGATGGTGCCCGATGTACCCTTGCGCTTCGCGGGATATGCCGCGCTGTTCCACGTTCCCGACGGCACGCGCGATATGATCCGCCCCGGCGCCTTCGCCGCAACGCTCGCGGCGCGGACGCAGCCGCTCCCGCTGCTCTGGCAACACCGGTCCGGGCAAAAGCTTGGCGTGATCGAGACCATCGCCGAAGATGCCCGCGGCCTCAAGGTCGTCGCGCGGATCGAGCGCACCCGAACGCGCGGCGCCAGGCTGCTGCAGCAGGGGAAAGTCTCGGGCCTCAGCTTCGGTTTTCGTGCCCGCGAAGCCGTGGAAACCGGGCGGGGGCGCACGCTTCTTGCCATCGACCTGTTTGAAATCAGCCTCGTCACCCATCCGCTCCAGCATGGGGCGCGGGTCCATCTCGTCACCTGAATTCGCGCCAACCCAGCGCGTGACCCGGCCGCCATTTGCAGGCGGTCTCCTCCTGCCAACCGAAAGGCCATACTTCCATGGACATGACTACAACCATCCAACCTGCGGCCCCAGCTGCTGCCGATCCTCTTGAAGAAAGTTTCGATCTCGTCGCTCGCACCGAACAGAACGAAGCGGATATTGCCAACCTTCGCGGTGATGTCGACGAAGTGAAGGCTCGGCTCGACAAGGTATCGCGCGCGGCCAGCCGCCCGGTGATGGCCGCTGCCGGATCCGACGTCGCGTCGCCCGAGGTCAAGGGCTTCGTCGAGGGTTATCTGCGCCAAGGCCGCGAAACCGAGGTCAAGTCGATCAGCGGTGCAACGCCGGGTAAAGGCGGCTATGCCGTGCCTCGCACGATCGATGCGATCATCGCCCGCGAACTGGCCGAGATCAGCCCGATCCGCAGCCTTGCTCAGGTGGTGCAGACCGGAACGTCAGGTTACCGCAAGCTCATTGCGACCGGCGGCACGGCTTCAGGCTGGGTTAGCGAGAGCGCACTTCGCCCGGAAACCGACACGCCCGTCTTCGCCGAGATCGCGCCTCCTTCCGGTGATCTCTACGCCAATCCGGCGGCGAGCCAGAATATGCTCGACGATGCGGCTTTCGACATCGAAAGCTGGCTGGCAAACGAGATTGCGCTCGAATTCGCTCGGGCCGAAGGCTCCGCCTTCGTCAACGGCACCGGCAACAACCAGCCTGAAGGCTTCCTGGCCGCACCGACGAGCACCGCTGCGGATGGCGTGCGCAATTTCGGCGTTCTGCAATATGTCCCGTCGGGTGATGCTGACGGGTTCGATGCCGCGCCCGATGCAAAGCTGATCGACCTGATCCACGCGCTCAAGTCGGGCCATCGCCAGGGCGCAAGCTTCGTGATGAATTCGGCGACGCTGGCACGGGTGCGCAAGCTCAAGACGACCGACGGCGCGTTCCTGTGGCAGCCCGGCCTTGTCGAGGGTCAGCCGGACCGACTGCTGGGCTACCCGGTGGTCGAAGCCGAAGACATGCCGGACGTTGCAGCGGACGCCTTCCCCATCGCATTTGGCAATTTCCGCCACGGCTATCTGATCGCTGAACATTCGGCGACGCGGGTGCTGCGCGATCCGTATTCGAACAAGCCCTTCGTCCACTTCTACGCGACCAAGCGCGTGGGCGGTCAAGTGCTCGATTCGAACGCGATCAAGCTTCTCAAGATCGAAGCCTGATCGCTTCGGCACGGTGCGCGAGGCGGGTCCCCACTCCCGCTTCGTCCCGGCCGAAGTCCTCGCACCCGCGCCGCGTGAACCCGCGCGTCCCCATAGCGCTGCCTCACCAAGCGGCGCGGGTGCTTTTTACTCGCGTTTCAATTCGGGAGATCCCGCGATGCAGCGGACAATCATACAGCCCGCCGATATCTCAGCGACGGGTCTCGCCGACCTCAAGGAATGGCTCGGCATCAGTCGTCCGGGCGAAGATGCACTGCTGGAGGGCTTGCTGCACTCCGGCCTCGACATGTGCGAGGCGTTTATTGGTCGCGTCCCGCTTCTCGCCACGATCGAGGAGCGGGTGCACCCCCACACTGGCTGGCACACTTTGGCCACGCAGCCTGTGCGCCGGGTGGTTTCGGTCGAGACAGTCGCCAGCAACGGAACGCGCGGCGCGCTTGCGCTCGAAGACTTTTCGGCGACGATCCATGCGAGCGGCGGAGCGGCAATCGCAATCCCCGCCCGCCTGGATGCGGACATGCTCGCGGTGACGTTTCAGGCCGGTATCGCAGCCGACTGGGAGACCCTTCCGCCTGCGCTTCGGCAGGGAATCATCCGGCTCAGCGCCCAGCTTTACCGGGAGCGCAGCCGAGCGGAAAGCGGGACGCTCTCGACCCCGCCAGCAAGCGTTGTCGCGCTCTGGCGTCCCTGGCGCGCGCTGCGGCTGGCATGATTGTCGCCGAGCTGAAGGCCAGCGCGCTGTCCCGGCGGCTTACCGCCTTCGCGGAGCGCGCCGCTCACGCCGCCGCTGACAAGGTGCGCCAACAGCTGCGCGATAACCCGAGCGATGGCTTCGGTCGCAGCCCACCGGGCGGCGCCCGCAATGGCCAACGCTACTGGCGTGATCCGCGCGCCCTGTGGCCCGACTTCACGAAGGATTGATCCGATGGAAAACGCTTTGCGCGCTGCGCTTCTCGACTGGTTGCGCGCCGATCCCGCACTCTCCTCGATCAATGCGTTCGAGGAAGAGAGCCCCGCCGCCGCCAGTCCCCCCTGGCTCGGCATCGCGGCCAGCGCCTCGACCGACTGGGGCACGAAAACCCGCGCAGGCCGCGAGGTCCGTATCGCGATCGAACTGGAAACCCGCACCGACGATGTGGTCGCCGATGGTCCGTGGCTTACCGCGATCGAGGGACGCGTGCTCGATCTCCCCCCGTTCCATTCGGATTTCGAAATCGCGTCGGTCCGCTTCCTGCGCGCTCGAAGCGAGGCCCGGCCCGACAATCTGCGCGGCTCATTGCTCGAATTCCGCTTCCGCATCTTCGCACCCTGACCCTGTTTCCCCCTTCCTCAATCGGAGAACACCCATGCCCGCCCAGAACGGCTCCGCCTTCCTCCTCAAGATCGGCGATGGCAGCAACCCGCCGAGCTACGAGACCGTCGCCGGTCTTCGAACCACACAGCTTTCGATCAATGGTGACACCGTAACCATCACACACAAACAATCGGGCGGCTGGCGCGATCTGCTTTCGGGGGCCGGCACACGCTCCGTTTCGGTCAGCGCTGCGGGGATCTTCCTTGGCAGCGAAGCCGAAGCCGCGATCCGCACGCACGCGCTGGCTGGCACGATCGACGATTACGAACTGTCCTTCGAAGATGGCGAGCGAATGCGCGGGCGTTTCCTCGTGCAGCGGCTCGACTATTCCGGTGATTTCAACGGCGAGCGCAATTACACGCTGCAGCTTGAAAGCTCCGGTCCGGTCCTGCCCGCATGAGCCGACCCGCAAACCCGATGCGCGGCGAAGCGGACTTCGAGGTCGGTGGCAGGACGTTCCTGCTACGACCCAGTTTCGAAGCCCTCGTTGCAGCTGAGGAAGAGCTCGGTTCGCTCTTCGCACTTGTCGAACGCGCCTCTCAAGGCTCGCTCACTATCCGTGAAATCACCGCGCTTATCTGGCACTGCCTCGATCCGGAAGCACGCCCGGCGCGCGACATGGTTGGCGCGGCGGTTATCGAGCGGGGCCTGGTCGCAGCGACCGTGCCGGTCCGGGTGATCCTCGCACAGGTGCTCAAGGGCCGGTCATGAGCGATGCTTTGGTGCGAGCGCATGACTTTGGGCAGGCGATCGCGCCACTGGTGCCCCTTTCCGCACGCCTGCTCGGCTGGCGACCGGACCACTTCTGGTCCGCGACCCCGGCCGAACTGGCACTTGCGACAGGAGAGGACGCCGCTGCTGCCGCAATCCTTCCGCCCGACGCTGAAACGATTGCCCGAATGATGGAGCGTGACGCGCTATGAACGATGCCTTTGAAGAACTCGTCATCGAGGTGCGCGCCGCCACCGATGGCTTTGCTGCCGATGTTGAAACCATGCGCGGCGCTGTCGATTCGCGACTGCTCGACGGTTTCGGGCGTGCGGGCGATGTGCTCGAGCGCGGCTTGGTATCCGCCCTTCGCCGGGGGAGCCTGGGCTTCGATGATCTCAAACGGGTCGCTTTCGGCGCGCTCGATGCAATCGCGAACCATGCTCTCCAGTCGGGCATATCCTCGATTTTCGGCGGGTCTGGTCAGAGCGCGGGAGGCTTTCTGGGCAACGCGGTGGGTGCGCTACTTGGTCTTCCGGGTCGCGCCACCGGCGGCCCCGTCTCGCCGGGTCGCGGCTATGTCGTCGGCGAGCGCGGACCGGAGCTTTTCGTGCCCACCAGCGCGGGCCGGATCGCCACCGGAACTGAAGCTGCGCAGGGCGGACAGGACGTGCGGGTCGCGATCAATCTAAACGCCCCGCGGGGCACGGCGGCGCCGGTCGCCATGCAGCGCTCTTCGCGGCAAGTCGCCAGCGCCGTTCGCCGCGCACTGTCTGAGCGATAGGGAGAGCTCCAATGAGCTTCTGGCTTGCGCGCGAGCGCCGTACACAAGAATCAAGCTTCATCCAGCGCTTCGATCCGCGTTTCTGGACGGTCGATTTCCCCCGCCCTGCGATGGCTTCGGTCGTGACTACCCGGGCCGACGCGATGCGGATTGATGTCGAGCTTCACCATGAAGGCGAGTTGATAGGTCTGATTTGGGATAGTGTCGATTCGCTCGATCACCCGCTGCTCGGCTACGAGACGAACAGGGACTATTCGAACACGACCCTCAGCTTTCGCTGGCAGTCGACCGGAATTATCCCGCTGGATGGCATAAACGGACCCACGCTCACGATCGAAGGGCGCGATGCGGCGGGCAATGCCCGCGCCTGGTATGTGCGGCTGTGGAATTACGCCGAAGGTTCGCCCGAGGATGCGCAGGTGACGCTGCCCTTCTCGCAGCTTGAAAGCGGTTTCGGACTGCCCGGAGAACTGATCAATCCCGCCGATATCGACCGCATGTTCATCTCGCTCGTCGCCCCCGGCTATGTCGCGGGCAGCACTGCGCCGCTGCCAGAACGGTTCAATGGCAGCGTCACTGTTTCGCGCATCAATGCCGACGGACGCGGAGCGATGCTGGAGATCGGAGATGTGCGTTTGCCGATCCATGGCGAGCGCATGGCGACCGCCTATGACGATGCCTACAACCAGACGCCCGCGCGCCTGGTGCGCAGCATCGTCGGCCTCGGCTACCGTGAGGACGTGGTCCATTACCTTGGCATGAGCCACTTCATGCGGCTTGCTCGGCAGCCGGGCGGCCTGCTTGTCGATCGGGCGGGCGTGTTGTGCGAGCCTGCGCGAGCTTGGCACGCGGAGTTCTTCGCCAAAGCGGCGGCGAACCAGCTCGAGGTGATCGCTTCGATTTCCTACGAGTTGTTCGACGCTTTCTGCCCCGGCGACTGGAAGCAGCGCACGTTAAGCGGCGATCCAGCGTTGACCGGCTGGGAACCCCCATCGACTTTGCTGTCGCCCGCGAACAGCGCGGCGATGGGTTGGCTCCGGTCCAGCGCCCGCGCGTTTGTCGCCTTGCTGGAAGCGGCGGGCCAGCCGGTGCGCTTCCAGATCGGAGAGCCATGGTGGTGGACCACCGCTGCCGGCGAAATCTGTCTCTACGACGAAGCTGCGCGCTCCGCTTTGGGCGGGACGCCGGTCGCCATCCCTGACATGCGCGGCGCTCTTGATAGCGCCCAGCGTGCCCTCCTCGATAAAGCGGGCGCGTTGCTCGCTGCTTCGACCGCGGCGCTCGGCGACGCGATCCGTGCAGCTGCGACGGGCCCGGCCGAACTGCTGCTGCTCGCTTTCACGCCAACGATCCTCGCCGCCGATATGCCCGAGCTTTACCGCGCCAACCTGCCGACCGGCTGGGCGCGCCCCGCCTTCGACCGGCTGCAGCTTGAAGATTACGACTGGCTGACCACGGGGGCCGACGCCCTGCGTCGCAACGCCTACATCTTTGCCGATGCACGACTTCAATACCCGATCGAGGAGCAGGACTACCTTTCCGGATTCGTCCTGCGTCCGGAAGATGCGGAAACTTATTGGGCGCGGATCGATGCAGGTCTTGACGAAGCAGCGGGGCGCGGCGTTGCCCGCCGATATGTGTGGGCGCTGCCGCAGGTCGCCCGTGACGGATATACGCGCCTGCCATCCCTTGTGGAGGACCCCATGCAAGCATTCGATGACGTACTTTATCCCTTCGCCCTGGGACGCACCACCGCAGTCGCGCCCGAATTTGCGACGTCGGTATCGGTTACCGCATCAGGGCACGAGCGGCGCAATTCGCTGTGGTCCGATGCGCGCATACATTTCGACGTAGGGCCGGGCATTCGCTCCGAAACCGAACTGTCCGAGCTCATCGCGTTTTTTCGCGCCCGGCGCGGTGCAGCCAAGGCGTTCCGCATCAGCGACCCGTTTGATCACAGCTCCAACGCGATGACCGGCACGCCGACGATGAATGACCAGCTAATCGGTATTGGCGACGGGCTAAGTGCCGATTTTCAGCTGGTGAAGCGCTATGGTTCGGGCTCCGATCCGCAAGTTCGCCCGATCACTCGTCCGCGTGGTGCGAGCCTGCTCATAAGTGTCGCGGGTGCGCCATCGCTTGACTGGACACTCGGCGAGAAGGGGGCGCTGCGCTTCGGTACCGCGCCGCCCAAAGGTGCTGAGATCCGGGCCGGGTTCCTGTTCGATGTACCTGTGCGGTTCGCTGAAGACCGGATCGATGTTTCCGGGGTCAACTTCGCTGCGGGCGAGGCACCAAGCGTCCCGCTTATCGAACTGCGCGAGGAGCTGTAATGCGGACCTTCTTCGCCTCAGAGCTCGAAAGCGCAGCAACGATTTGGCGAATCTACCGCCGCGACGGGATCGCGCTGGGCTTTACGAGTCACGATCGCGATCTCGTTTTCGCCGGACTGCGCCATCGGGCGGCCCCAGGCATGGTGCCGAGCGCAGTGCGTATGACGGCAGATCTTAGCGAGGATTCCGCCGATGTCGAAGGTGCGCTCAGCCACGAATCGATCCGCATCGAGGACCTTGCGGCGGGCTTGTTCGATGATGCGTCGATCGGGATCGGGATCGTGGATTGGGAAACGCTCGAACACACGATCTTCTATACCGGCACAATCGGCCGGATCGAAGACGATACACGGGGATTTTCCGCCGAATTACGCTCTGCCAAGGCGTTACTCGAAGAGGATCTGGTGCCACGAACCAGCCCGACCTGCCGCGCCATTTTCTGCGGGCCCGGCTGCGCGCTGAGCGCCGCCCGCTTTAGTAGCACCGCAGCGCTCAGCGAGATTGACGTCGAGCGCAACGCGGTCCGCTTCGACAATCATGTTCCAGCCGATCTGCTGGATGGAGAGGTGCGGTTTCTGGATGGGCCGCAGACTGGTCTGCCGTTCGCCATCGTGAGCGTGGACGGCGATTGGCTTACGCTCGATCGCGTCGTCGCCGACGGTCTTGCGGAGGGAACGATGGCAGAACTGCGCGAAGGATGCGACCATACGATCGCAACCTGTTCGGGTCGGTTCGATAACGCGGTCAATTTCCGCGGAGAGCCCTTCCTCCCCGGTAATGATCTGCTGGCGCGCTATGGTCGGCCCGGCGCGTGACCGCTGACATATCGCCGGGAGACCAGCTCGCCAATGCGGCGCTTGCCTTTGTAGGCGTCCCGTTCCGCCTGCATGGCCGCGACCCGCTTGCAAACCTCGATTGCGTCGGACTGGTCAGCGCCAGTCTCGCCGCTATCGAGCGCCCGGCTGCAGCTCCGAGTGGATATGGCTTGCGCAACCTCAGTATCTCAGCCTGGCTACCCGCGATCGAAGCTGCAGGCTTCATCCCGGCGAATGGTGACTTGACCCGCGGCGATCTCGTATTGGTTTCCCCCGGAGCGGGGCAGACGCATTTCGCCATTGCCGACTTTTCGCCCTGGTTCATCCACGCTCACGCCGGGTTGAAGCGCGTCGTGCGCGAGCCGATCCGTATCGCCGCGCCACCGCAAGGCCACTGGCGCCTTACCTGATTGCAAATCACAAGGAGGTCGAAAATGGCCACCCTAGTACTAACCGCCGTCGGCACAGCGATTGGCGGACCGATCGGCGGCGCTCTGGGCGCTTTTCTCGGACAGCAAGCCGACCGCACCTTGTTCGGCCCGCCAGGACGCGAAGGCCCACGTCTTAAAGAACTGGCCGTCACCACCTCTAGCTACGGTCAGCCTGTTCCGCGGCTGTTTGGACGCATGCGCACCGCTGGAACCATCGTGTGGGCAACCGACCTTACCGAGAACTCCGAGCGGCAGGGCGGCGGGAAGAGCGGACCGTCCACCACAACCTACTCCTACTCCGCATCCTTCGCGGTTGCGTTATCGAGCACGCCGGTCGAGCGCATTGGACGCATCTGGGCAGATGGTACATTGCTGCGCGGCGCGAACGAAGATCTCAAGGTTGCCGGAGCGCTGCGTATCTATCTGGGCCGAGGGGATGACCCGGTCGATCCCCTGATCGCTGCGGACAAGGCCGCTCACACGCCCGCTTTTCGCGACTATGCCTATGTCGTGTTTGAAAACCTCGAACTTTCCGACTTCGGCAATCGGATACCAGCCCTGACGTTCGAGGTGATCGCGTCCGAGTCGAGCGCCATCGACCTCGGCGCGCTCGTGCCGCAGGCCCGAAACACTACTCCTGTCTTGGGAGAGGCGCGCGGCTTCGCAGATGAAGGTGGTGCGGTTCTGGGAGCGCTTTCCAACCTCGAAAGGGTTTTCCCGCTCCGTTGCACGGTCAATGAAAATGGACTGACGCTTAGCGGTAGCGAACGCCCGGGCGAACCGATCGCGATACTTCCCGAACAGCTTTCTGACCGGGAGAGTGAAAATGCTGGCCGACGCCATCGCGTGCGTAGCGACGCTGCAGCTCCCCAACCGATCGCAATTCGCTATTACGACGAGGATCGCGATTATCAGCCAGGAGTGCAGCGCGCGCTGGGCATGCGCTCATCCGGGCGCGAAAGCATCGTGGATCTTCCAGCCGCTATGCAAGCCGAAGGCGCGCGACGACTGGCAAACGACAACGCCCAGCGAACCCGGTTCCGACGCGAGCGAATGTCATGGCGAATCGGCGAGATCGACCAAAGATTTGCTCCCGGCGCGCGGGTGCAGGTACCGGGGAGGCGTGGCGTATGGCGGATCATGAGCTGGGAATGGTTCGATCGCGGGCTTGAACTCGAACTCGACAGGATTGCACCAGGCCTGCCACCGACCGGCACAGCGGATGCAGGCACGGCGCTACCTCCGCGCGACTTGGTGTCCGGCGAGACACTGATCGTCGCCTTCGAACTTCCCAATAACGGGAGCGCCAATGCGAACACCCCGCTGCTCTACGCGGCGGCAAGCTCACCTGCAGCGGGTTGGCGCGGAGCGTCGCTCTATGTCGTGCGCGGCGAAACACTCGAACCGGTCGGCGTAACCGGTGTTAGGCGCGCAGTAATTGGCACACTTGCGTCGCCATTGCCGGCCTCCACCGGTTTGTTCTTCGAGGCGGCGGCAATTTTGCAGGTCCGGTGTGCCGCGCAAGACTTGGGCTTCGAGAGCACGGATGCGACCGGCTTGGCGATGGGTGCGAACCGGCTGTGGGTCGACGGCGAAGTGGTGCAATTCTTGAATGCGATAGCCGTTGAACCCGGTTTGTGGGAGCTGCGAGGACTGGTGCGTGCCCAAGCTGGAACGGAGGATCTTGCCAGCAACGGGCACCCTGCAGGCGCAAAGGTAGTGTTGCTCGACGACCGATTGACAAGGCTCGACGATGTTCGCGTGCCTGCGATCGCGGGTACCCGGGTCGCCGCAATCGGACAGGTCGATCCGCAGCCGGTTGACGTAGAGCTCGAACAAATAGGGCGATCGCGCCAACCGCTCGTACCGGTGGCACCGCGCAAGCGCTTGCTTTCAAGCGGCGGGGTGGAATGGTGTTGGACACGCCGCGCGCGTGGCCACTGGCACTGGCTCGACGGAGCCGACGTGCCGCTGGTCGAACAGAACGAAGAATATCTTGTCGGCTTTGGCGATACTGGGCGGCCAGCGGTCAGCTGGCGCCTCGCAGAAGCGCGTATCGAGTTGTCCGAAGACGAACGATCAAGCCTTACCGCCCAGCATGGCCCGGGCGCTCTGTGGGTCATGCAGATCGGAACATACGGCCGTTCGAGCCCTCTTTTACTCGAATATCTTGATTGAAACACAGGAGCGACCCATGGCACAACCGCTTGATCTTCCCTCGACTTCAGCAAACATCGGCCTACCGTTATTGTTTACCGGCCAAGCGCAAAAAGAAGTATTCATCAATGAAGGGCTGGCCTTGATCGATGCCCTCATGCCTGGCGCTATCTCCGCTTCGCGAAACGAGCCCCCAACCAGCCCTGTCGAAGGAACCGCTTACCGAGTGACCGGGGAAGCCACTGCATCCTGGGCGGGTCGCGAAGATGAACTGGCGATCTACCTTGCTGGATCCTGGCGCTTCGTCGAGCCACAGGATGGTATGGTCTTCTTCGACCGCGCTGCTGGCGCCCTCATCCATTTTGATACGTCCTGGCATACCGCAACTCCACCCCAACCGCTGGACGGTGGGAGCGTGGTAGATAGTGAAGCGCGAGCCGCCATCGCAGCTCTCATAACTGCACTTGAGAATGTCGGTATTTTCGCCAAGTCATGAGCACTTTATGTCGTTGCATAATGGAATTTGACGCACGATCTCGCTCAAAACTAGTTGTTTTCCGGAATGGCGAGCTGATTCGATGCTTTCATGCAACACCTTACCGCTTTTGTCGGCTTGCCTCCCCTTTGGCGAAAAGATAGGGGTCCTTAGCGCCTCAGACCGAAAAAGGGGAAATAAGAATGCGTAAAATCGTCATAGGAATGGCGATGGCTTCGACCGCACTCACCGCGCCCGCTATGGCCCGAGATGGCCAATGGTACATCCAGGGCGATGGCGGAGTGATGATTGTCGAAGACGTCGATATCGACGTGGATGAAGATCTCGACAGCGCCACGGCTGAATTCGATACCGGGTATGACTTCGGTGGTGCCGTGGGTTACGATTTCGGCGTATTTCGCCTTGAGGCGGAAGCCAGCTATCGCGCCGCGGATCTCGATCAGCTGCAGTCCGGCACGATCGGGCTTCAGGCTGATAACCCCGTAGGCGGTGACAACACAGTTTCGCTTTCGGAACGCAATCCGGCGATCGGTGAGTTCAACGCGCTGAGCTTCATGCTGAACGGCATGTTCGACTTCGGCGACGATGACGGTATCCAGGCGTTTGCCGGTGGCGGCGTCGGCGTAGCCCGCGTCGATCTCGATGGTTCGATCCAAGAGTCGGGCCCGGGAGCGTTTGACGATTCCGATACCGGTTTCGCGTGGCAGGTTCTTGCCGGCGTCCGCGCTCCTTTGAGCGATTCGATCGACGTCGGCCTGAAGTATCGCCTTTTCAACGCTGAAAATGTGAGCCTGGTGGATGTTCGCGGTCTTCCTCTGGAGTCGGACCTTCGGACCCATTCGCTTATGGGCTCGCTGATCTTCAACTTCGGTGGTGATGAGGCACCTCCTCCCCCGCCACCGCCACCTCCCCCGCCGCCACCACCACCACCGCCGCCGCCGCCGCCTCCCCCGCCGCCGCCGCCGCCGCCATGCAATACCGGCCCGTATATCGTCTTCTTCGAATTCGACGAATCGACAATTACGGCGGACGCTGCCACGATTTTGGACAATGCGGTTACGGCTTACGCCAATTGCGGCACGGCCAATGTCATGCTTGCCGGTCACACGGACCGTGCAGGGAGCGTCCAGTACAACATGGGCCTGGCAGAGCGTCGCAACGCGTCGGTACGTGACTATCTCTCGGGCCGTGGCGTTCCGGGTGCGCGGATCAGCAGCGAAGCATTCGGGGAATCGCAGCCCCGGGTGCCAACGGCTGATGGGGTTCGCGAACTGCAGAACCGCCGGGTCGAAGTCACTTACGGTCCGGGTTCGGGCATGTAAGCTTTCGCATCAACCGACGAAACAGATGAGGGGCCGGAGCGATCCGGCCCCTTTTTTTGCGTCCAGCGGGTAAAGCAATGCGGTGGTATTGGCGTGATATCTTGCGACATTCGAATCTGTGCGGACCCTGAACAAACGCGTTGCGCGTTTCGGCTATAGATTTCCCCTTCGATGAGGAGCCGGCGCAAGATTCACCGTATAGATCCTTGACTGGCTACCGGGGTTCGCCTGCAGCTATGGCGCGTTCAAGAACGGTGGCGTTCGCGCGAGGCACTAGTTTGATGGCGGCAATCAGGAGACAAAGACCAATCGGTGCGATCCACAATGTCGAAAGTACCCCAAGGCTGCGATCGCCGCCATTGGCCGCTGAGACATAGCCCGCAAGATACGGGCCGAGCGCAAGCCCAACGAGTGTTGTTGCAAGAAAGAATGTGGCAGTCGCCGTCCCGCGCATGCGCGGCAAGACCAACGCCTGACTGGTTGCCGCAGCCGCCCCCAGAGCTGACGCCGCGAGAGCGCCAACAACCACATTCAGAATATAAAATAGAACGAGGTTGTCTGTCGTGTACTGAACCACAGCGAATGGGATCGGACTGACGAGACCAAAAAGAACCACCCAGACCCGTCCTGCCGCGAACCGCTCCAGCAGAAAATCGGCAAGACGGCCCCCGAGGATCACGCCAAGAAATCCTCCGGCAGCCCCTCCTCCTCCAAGCCAGAAGCCGAGTTCGACCTTCGAAATCTCGAACCGGTCCTCGGCGTAAGGTGCACCCCAATAGGACGCAGAATAAGCCATGAAAGCGACGGTGCCGTAACCCAAAATCGTGCACAAGAAAGCTGGAGATCCCCAAGTCAACATGAAGGTCGGATAGTCGCGCTCTCTCAGGGCACTTGCCCAGCAGAACACTGCATAATATCCTATCGCCAGAAGCAGCCATTGGTCTGTCAACTGCGCAACGATGTTCCCCGCACCTGAATCAAGGGCCACGGTAAGTGCGCGTGCTGCTGCCAGCGCCGCGGCAAATACCGTGACATTCAGGATAAACGCCTTTGTTCCGCGCATCGCCGCACCCACAAAGGTAAAGGGCGGTATCACCGTGAGAAGCTCACGCACGAAACCCCGGAACGGGTGCGGGTCTTCGGGCGTGGGGATCCCGTCGATCACTCCGCGCGCAGGCTCTTTGAGCGTCAGCACCCAGATTGCAAGCAGCAACCCAGGTATGCCAACGGCTATGAAGGCCGCCTGCCAGCCAGCGAGATTAAGCGGCCCCCCATCGGGAAAAGCTTCGTTCCAGTTCTCGACCACCAGTCCGCCGATCGCCAGCGAGATGCCGCCCCCGATATAAAGCCCAGAGGAATAAATCGCGAGCGCCGTCGCCCGGAGACGCGCCGGGAACCAGTCGGAAATGAGCGAATAGGCAGAAGGGCTCGCGGTTGCTTCACCAACGCCCACCCCGATCCGCGCAACCGTAAGCGTTCCGGCATCGCGGGCGAGGCCAGATACGGCTGTCATCGCAGACCACAGCGTAAGGCCAAGGGTCATCAGCCGCACGCGCTTCCAGCTATCCGCTAACTTCCCGAGCGGGATCCCGAAGAGAGCGTAGAAGATCGCAAAGGCGGTGCCGTAAAGAAAACCCAAGTAGGCGTCGTCAACTCCAAGATCAGCCTTGATATCATTGGCGAGGATCGAGAGGATCTGGCGATCAATGAAATTCAGCACATAGACCAGCACCAGGACGCTTAGCGCATACCAGCTATAGCCCGGAACGCGCGTATCGCTCGCGCCCTCCTCAACGGCGTTCGTCTCGTTCACCAATGACCCCTCTCATGTCGCGGGCGACCGCACTGCGCGACACGCTGTTGTATGTCACGCGCAATACGCCGTGGTATCGACTATCCCCGCCTCGGCAAATCCCTTTTTCCGCAGCCGACAGGATTCGCAGATCCCACAAGCGCACTCGCCCGGCTGGGGATCGTAGCATGACCAGCTCCAAGATGGATCGAGTTTGAGCCGGTCGGTTTCGCGGGCGATATCAGCTTTCGTCATGTGCTGAAGTGGCGCGTTGATGCGGAACGGTGCACCTTCGACACCTGCTTTTGTGCCGAGCCGCGCGGTCTCGGAAAAGCTCTTGATGAATTCCGGGCGACAGTCGGGGTAGCCGGAATAATCGAGCGCGTTGACGCCGATAAACAGGTCACGCGCTCCCGCTGTTTCAGCGTAGGCTGTCATGAGCGCGAGAAAAATCAGGTTTCGCGCCGGTACGTAGGTCACAGGAATTTCGTTGCTGAGACCGTCAGTTGGAACGGCAATCGCATCGGTCAGCGCCGACCCGCCAAACGCACGCAAGTCAAGCTGCAGGGTCGTGTGCGAGGCGAGCGAAAGCCGCTCGGCGATGCGGGCAGCGTATTCCAGCTCGATCCGATGCCGTTGCCCGTAATCGATCGTCAGCGCATGAACCGCAAACCCGCGCTCCTGCGCAATTGCCGCGCTGACCATCGAATCAAGCCCGCCAGAAAGCAGAACGATTGCTTTTTGCGGTTTGGGACTTTCGGAATAGTCTTGCATCACGGCCGGCTACGCGCCTGCGCCCGCCTATTCAACGCCGCCGTGTGGACGGTCAGCAGGATCCGGTCCGGCGAGCTTCGGCCGCAAACTGGAAGGGAAGCGCATTCGCAATTCCCTGGCTTTCAATTTGGACAAGCATATTGGTTTCCCGGCGGACATTCGTGCGGCCATAGCCGTCGCCGGGACAAGTGTATTGCACGGTCGCGCGGCTTGCGGATTCTTCCACAACAAAACGGCTGCATCCGCGCTGTGGATGGCGCAGTTGAATAAGCTCCAACCCCGTTCCAACACAGACCTTGCGCGGCTGCGATCCGTCGCGAAAACGGATGGTCCATTCCCCTTTCGCCAGTTCGCCCAGCATAGCTAGGCCACCGGATTGCGAGAGAACGGGGGTAGCGAACACGAGCGCCGCCGCACAAACGCCCATTCGCATGGTTTTGACAAATTTCACCCAACTCTCCTTGGCCCCGAAGACCTTATTACGTGAGCGACGGCAAAATTGCATCGCACTCGTTTGTTTCCGATGAAAGGTTCGTGACAAGCCATTCCCCGTCAAAGTTGCAATGCAAATTCGCGTGCACAGAAAGCACAATCGACGACGATATCCCCCGTCTCATTACGCATGGCCTTCCGCTCCTTATCAGGGAAACGCGCTAGAATTGCTTTATAGTGCTCCTCGCTACAGCGGCAGCCCCTTGCCAGCGCCACGCCCGGCTGGACCCTGATTTCTTCCTCCTCATGAAACAGGCGCCATGCTATCCCTTCGAGAGATAACGCGCTGTCCAGCAGTTCGTCATGGCTGATCGTGCCTGCCAGCGCCTCCACGTGTTCCCAATCAGTGTCATCCATTCGCACATGCAAACGCTCGCGACCCTCCTCTCCGTCGGCCAAATGCTGAATTAGCAAACCAGCAGCAAAATGACGCTTTCCTGTTCGACGGCTCGCGACCCGGATCATCGTGGGCACTTGTTCCGATTGGCTGAAGTAAAGCTCACACGCTTCGGACAGGCTTTCACCCTCAAGCGGGACTATGCCTTGATAGCGCTGGCCTTGCTCGGTCTCGAACGTGATCGCGATAAAGCCTTCGCCGAAGAGCGTGGTAAGCGATGGATTGGTGCCCAGTTGCGCC
>JAZBPE010000229.1:0-11200 GCA_036353345.1 Erythrobacter sp.
CGTCAAGCAAATCCGCGAGAACAGCTTCGACATCCGCGCCACCAGCAAGCTCAACAAGCTCTATGTCGAGCTGCTGAAAGAGAACCCCGACTGGGCCACGGCGGAACGCCGGCCCGATATGAACCACTTCATGGCGCGGCTGATCTTCTGCTTCTTCGCGGAGGATACCGACATTTTCCGGCAAGAGGGTCTTTTTACGCGTACCGTTGAGAGGTTCAGCGAGCGAGACAGCTCCAACACTCACGAGATCATCTCGAACATCTTTCGCGCGATGGACACGCCCACGCGACACGAAGACAAGCCAGACGATCGCTATCGCAAGGCGGCGAACACGCCGCCCCACGCCGATGTCTTTCCGTATGTGAATGGCGCGCTGTTTTCAGGCAGTGTGGAGGTGCCGCGTTTCAGCCGTATGGCGCGCAGCTATCTGCTCCATATCGGCGGGCTGAACTGGAAACAGATCAACCCCGATATCTTCGGCAGCATGATCCAGGCGGTCGCCGATGATGAGGAGCGCGGTGCGCTCGGCATGCACTACACCAGCGTGCCGAACATTCTGAAGGTGCTGAACCCGTTGTTTCTGGACGACCTGCGCCAGCAGCTGGAAGAAGCAGACGACAATGCCCGCAAACTGCTCAACCTGCGTAATCGAATGGCGAAAATCAGGGTATTCGACCCGGCCTGCGGATCGGGCAATTTCCTTGTCATCGCCTACAAGCAGATGCGCGAAATCGAGGCCGAGATAAACAAGCGGCGCGGCGAGAGCGAGCGCGACAGCGACATCCCGCTGACCAACTTTCGCGGCATCGAATTGCGCGACTTCCCGGCAGAGATCGCGCGCCTCGCGCTGATCATTGCCGAGTTCCAGTGCGACGTGCTCTATCGCGGCCAGAAGGAGGCGCTCGCAGACTTCCTGCCCCTCGATAGCGAGAACTGGGTCAAGTGCGGCAATGCACTCCGCATTGATTGGCTGAGCGTTTGCGAGCCACGCGGAAGGGGCGGCGGAAAGATATTCGCCGACGATCTCTACGGCGCTCCTTTGGACCGAGCCGCGATTGGATTTGAGAACGAAGGTGGCGAAACCTATTTGTGCGGCAACCCTCCTTATAAGGGCGGCACCGAACAGGACGCGCTTCAAAAGTCAGACATGGAGTCGATTTTTGCCGCCAAGTTTTCGACTTGGAAATCTTTCGATTACATTCTGGGCTTCTTTCAGAAAGCTCGAGAATTTATCGAGAAAAGTCACTCGTCTGCGGCGTTCGTGACAACGAATTCTGTTTGCCAGGGCGAGCAGGTATATCGCTTCTGGCCACATTGTATAAAGGACGGAATTCGAATTTCGTTCGCGGTAACGTCCTTCAAATGGGCGAACCTTGCGAGCAAGAATGCCGGGGTGTCCGTCTGCATTGTAGGGATCGCCAAGAATCCGAAAGTGGGCCGACTTTATGACGGTGAAGCTGGCATCCTCCGCGAAGTAGAGAACATTAACGCCTATTTGGTGCCTTACCGCGATGTATACGTAAAGAACCAAACCTCCCCACAGAACGGGTTGGCTCCGGTTGTTAACGGCAACAAGCCCGCAGACGGCGGTGGCCTTATCTTTGATACCGATAAGGCAAATCATCTCAAATCTGTCGCAGGTCCATTGGCAACTGTGATCCGGCCCTTTGTGGGCGCAAAAGACGGCACCCAAGGAACTTGGCGATGGTGCATCTGGTGTAATCTCGAAGAATATGAGGCCTTGAAGTCGATAGAGGAATTCCGCGATCGCTTCGAAATCGTTCGCGACATGCGAAGCAAGAGCGACAAGCCGCTTACTCGAGAGGGAGCAAGCCAACCGTATGCCTTTCAGCAGATCCGTCAGTCGGGGACCGAACGCGTTTTTCAGATCCCCCGACACTCCTCCGAAACGAGAGAATTCTATCCGGTCATAGCTTTACCTGAAGGAGCGATTGTCGGAGATGGTTCCTTTTCCTTCTATGATCCTCCGCTTTGGTCTGTCGCCATCTTTGCTTCGAAGATGTCCTTGGTCTGGATCGCTACGGTTTGTGGCAAGATCAAAACCGACTTTAGGTTCTCGAATACCCTCGGCTGGAATACGTTTCCGGTCCCTATCGGGGGCCTCACACAACAGAACAAAGCCGACCTGACCCGCTGCGCCGAGGACATCCTCCTCGCCCGTGAGGCGCATTTCCCCAAGACCATCGCCGAGCTCTACGATCCGGAGAAGATGCCCGAAAACCTCCGCCACGCGCACGATCGCAACGACGAAGTCCTGGAACGCGTTTACATCGGCCGCCGCTTCAAAAACGACACCGAACGCCTCGAAAAGCTGTTCGAACTCTACACCAAAATGACCAGCGCAAAGGCGGCGTGATGGCCGCGTTGTTCCGTTTCAGTCGAGCATTCCTCGAATGAAGATTTGCGACAAATGTGGGCAGCCGGTCGAGTTCCGCTTCATGGATGGGCGACCGATTCCCCTTCACTTCGAAGGCGGCTGCTCAGGCAGTAGAGGCTCGGGCGACAATGACCGCGTCCGCAAGAGTGCGGACAGTAGTTGCGTAAGGACCAGCTGTCCGAGGGGCGCTGAACCCGTCTTCTTCATCCGCCACAACGGCGGAAATGTCTGGATCGACCCACCGCTCGGGCCACCGTGGTATCGTCATCCATGCATGGACGACAGCGATGGCAGGGGTGAAGGTAAGAGCACCGGCGAACGGACATCTGCTGTCGATCCTGAGCTTCTGCAGGAACTGGGCGAACGCGAAGGGATCATAGCCGGCGTCGTCAAGATTTCCGAGATCAGCGAGGATCGGAGGAGGACGCTACTCACCATCAAAGTCGCCGAACCAGAAGACCTCGTCATACTGGTCAAGGGAGGCGCCGATTCCTTCGTGGGAAAGATCGTCATTATCGATGGCCCTCGCCGCCGGATTTTCTGCGCCGACGAGAGGCATCTCGCCTTTTTGATCTCCAATACGCTCTCCGTCCCGCGCGCGTTCGTCGATGCAGGCTTCGACCTACCGGAATTGCTGACTTCGGCAGAAACCAAGAAGATTCGGTCTGCAATCGAACCGTCCCCGCTCGACGGCCTGTCGGACAAGCAACGCCAGCTCTTGGCCAGACACAAGTCTGTCGGAAGTGGCGGTGAGTGGAAGCTGAGCAGCCTCTTGCAGTTGATTGCGATCTTGAATGGTCGCGAAAAAGACGAGGCCGCCCACGTCGCTGCGATCATGATCTTGGAAAGGGCCGACAAGCACGGTGACTGCTCACACGCGGCAGACCTCGCCGGCCTTTTGTCACCTTCCAAGCGGGGCAACCTCCGGACATGGTTTGCAAAGTTCTCTCCGATCTCGGTCGATATCAGCAGGAAGAAGCACAAGGCGCACTTCCACAAATCCGCCAACGGAGAGCGAAAGGCTTTCGCTATCGCGGAGGCGCGTCGAGCTCCATTTTACGCACTTTCCTTGAGCTGAGATTTCTTGACTCTTATCGTTCAAATCTGCATATATCTCATTTGAGATACAGGAGGCGATATGAACGCTCATAGCTCGATGGTCCATGTCCGGATGGACAATGATCTGAAGGAGCGCGCTACCGAGGCGCTTGCGGCGATGGGGCTATCGACCGCGGACGCGGTGCGCCTGCTGTTCCATCGCATCGCTTCCGACCAGGCCTTCCCGCTCGAACTCAAGGTTCCCAATGCGGAAACTCGCGACGCCATCGAGGAAGGGCGCGCAATAATCGCAGAGCGCCGTGCGCGCTATGACGATCCTGATGCCATGTTTGCCGAACTCGATGGCAAAGAAGGATAAGCGCGCGCGTCTTCCGCGTACATTCGATCTGACCAAATCCTTCCGCAAGGACTGGGAGCGCCTCTCCCGATCCGGGCGATATGACATGCGGCAGATGAAAGAGGCGATGCTGCTGCTCATCGCGAATGACGAGCCGCTCGGCCCGGAATGGCGCGATCACGCGCTCAAGGGCGAATGGGCGGGAACGCGGGAATGCCATATCGGCGGCGACTTCCTTCTGGTCTATGAGGTCGACGACGCAGCGGGACCGAGCGGGACGATCGTCTTCGTTCGCGCCGGGACACACAGCGAGCTTTTCAAATGAGCGCCGACGACAAGATCATTCCCGCCGTGTCCTTCACGGCGGCCCGGACGGGCGCCTCGGCGAAGTCGGACGAGCTGGGTATGCGCCCCATGCAGGCTCAGGCCTATGAGAAGCGCGGCGAGCAATATCTGCTGATCAAGTCGCCGCCAGCCTCGGGCAAATCGCGCGCTCTCATGTTCATCGCGCTCGACAAGCTGGCGAACCAGAATGTCCGGCAGGCCATCATCTGCGTACCCGAACGCTCGATCGGTGCGAGCTTCGGCAGCGAGCCGCTCAGCAAGTTCGGCTTTTTCACCGACTGGAATGTCGCGCCGCAATGGAACCTTTGCAACACGCCGGGTGCCGATGATCCGAAAGTCGCGAAGTCAAAGGTCAAGGCAGTCGGCGAATTCCTGGCCAGCGACGAAAGGGTGCTGGTCTGCACCCACGCGACTTTCCGCTTCGCCTTCGACGAGCTTGGGCCAGAAGCCTTCGATGACCGCCTGGTCGCGATTGACGAATTCCACCATGTCTCGGCCGATGCAGGCAACCGCCTGGGCGCGCAGCTCGCCCAGCTGATCGGCCGCGACAAGGCGCATGTAGTTGCGATGACCGGCAGCTATTTCCGGGGCGATGCCATTCCGGTGCTCGCGCCGGAGGACGAAGCCAGGTTCGAGACGGTCACCTACACATACTACCAGCAGCTGAACGGCTACGAGTATCTGAAGACCCTCGATATCGGATACAGCTTCTACATGGGTCCCTACACCGAGAAAATCTCGGCGCTGCTCGATCCGACGGTGAAAACCATCGTCCACATCCCCTCGGTCAATTCGCGCGAAAGCCTGAAGGATAAACATCGCGAGGCCGAGGATATCATGAACCACCTCGGCGACTGGCAGGGCATCGATCCCGAGACGGGCTTCCACCTGATCAAGACTTCCGCCGGGAGCGTGATCAAAGTCGCCGACCTGGTCGACGACGATTCAGCGAAGCGCGACCGCGTCGTGGGTGCGCTCAAATCGCCCAAAGCGCGCGAGGATCGCGACTTCGTCGACATCATCATTGCGCTCGGCATGGCCAAAGAGGGCTTCGACTGGATCTGGTGCGAACACGCTCTGACCGTCGGTTATCGCTCCAGCCTCACAGAGATCATCCAGATCATCGGTCGCGCTACGCGTGATGCGCCGGGCAAGATCCGCGCGCGCTTCACCAACCTGATTGCCGAACCGGCGGCAGACGATCCGCTCGTGGTCGATGCGATCAACGATTACCTGAAGGCCATCGCGGCCAGCCTGCTGATGGAGCAAGTGCTTGCCCCGCGGTTCGATTTCACGCCGAAAGATGCAGGTCCGAAGCCCGACTTCGACTACGGGCCGGGCGGGTACAAGGAAGGGGAGACGAACTTCGGGGTCAACGACCACGGCCAGATGCATTTCGAGATCAAGGGGCTCAAGCTACCGAAGAGCATCGAAGCGACGCGAATCTGTCGCGAAGACCTCAATGAGGTCATCGCCAGCTTCGTCCAGGACAAATCCGTGGTCGAGCGCGGCGTGTTCGATCCCGAAGTGGTCCCCGAAGAGCTGACGCAGCTCAAGATGGGTAAAATCATCCGCGAGAAATATCCCGAACTGGGCGATGACGATCGGGAAGCTGTTCGCCAGCATGCCATCGCCGCGATGACCCTCACCCAGCAAGCTAAAGCTGCGCTGACGAGCGATGCGGATGGGGAGATCAAGGCGAATTCGGCCTTCATCGACGGTGTGCGGAAGTTCGCGCTCAGCGTGACCGATCTGGACATCGATCTCATCGATCGGGTGAATCCGTTTGCGGCAACGTTCGCAGTCCTCGCGAAGTCGATGGACGCGAAGATGCTGTTGCAAGTCCAAGCGGTCATCAATGCGAAGAAGGATAAGCTGACCTACGAAGATGCTCGCGCGCTTGCCGAGCGGGCGCTGGACTTCAAACGTGAGCGCGGACGCCTGCCCTCACTGACTTCTCAAGACGCCTGGGAGCGCAAGATGGCCGAGGGCGTCGCCTTCCTCCAGCGTCATGCGACCAAAGAGGCCGGCAATGGCTGAGCTGAGCGACCGCGAATTGCTGGCGGAGCTTGGCGTCGACACGACACCCGGGCCCGTGCGTACGCTGACGCCGCTTCAGGAGCGGATCATTGCCGGATTCGAGGATATTCAGCGCTTCGTGAAGGAAAATAGCCGTCTGCCGAAACACGGCGAGGATCGCGACATCTTCGAACGGCTCTATGCGGTTCGCCTGGAGAAGCTTCGAGCGATTCCAGAGGCGCGCGTACTTCTTGCCAGCGTTGACCCTGACGGCATTCTGGAGGCAGTCGAACCGGCAGCAAGGGTTTCCAGCGAACTCGACGATAGTGCGCTTCTGGCCGAGCTCGGCATCGAGCAAGGCTTGGAAGACGATATCGCCAAGCTCCGCCACGTTAGTTCGCGTGCCGAAAAACGCGCGGCGGAAGAGATCGCCAATCGCGAGAAGTGCGAGGATTTCGAGGAATTCAGGCCCCTCTTCGAAAGCGTCCAGGCCGACCTCAAGGCAGGTTTGCGCCACGGGAAGCCGCTCGGGAAATCGGAAGTGACGCTGGCGGAAATCCAGCCCGGCAACTTCTTCATCGTCGGCGGGCAACTGGCTTACATTGCAGCATCGACCGAGGAATTCACGACGCAATATGAACGCGCCGATCGGCGGGTACGGGTGATCTATGACAATGCGACCGAGGCAACTGTGCTCTCCCGCTCGTTCCAGAAATCGCTCTACCGGGACGAGTCCGCCCGGCGTGTGAGCGAGCAGAGCGCTGGTCCACTCTTTGGGGATACGGCTGAGCCGGATGATCTGGAAAGCGGAACAATCTATGTGTTGCGTAGCAAGTCTTCGCATCCCTACGTCGACGAGCACCGCGAGCTGATCCACAAGATCGGGGTTACGGGGCAACCGGTTGCTAGCCGCATCTGCAATGCGCGGAATGATCCGACCTTCCTCCTCGCGGATGTCGAGGTCGTGGCTGAATACCGGCTCTACAATATCAACCGGACCAAACTGGAGCGCCTAATCCATCGGGCGCTCGGCCCCGCCCGCCTCGATCTCTCCGCGGGAGACCGCTTCGGCAAGACAGTCCAGCCCCGCGAGTGGTTCCTTGCGCCGCTCTCGATCATCGACGAGCTGGTTTCGCGGATCAGCGACGGAACGGTCACTAAGCATGTCTACGATCCTGCAAGTGCCGAATTCGTCTTTCAGGATGAGGGTTGAACAGCGAAACGTCCGAAAGGCCGAAGGTAGCTCGTGACACGACAATTCACACGATCCGAATTCTACGAACTCGTGTGGTCGAAACCGATGACGCATCTCGCCAAGGATTTCGGCCTCTCCGACGTCGCGCTGCACAAGATTTGCCGGAAACACGGTGTCCCAAATCCACCGCTCGGTTGGTGGGCGAAACATGCAGCCGGTCACGAGGTCAAGCGTACGCCACTGCCGAAACTAAAGGCCGGTATATCTGGCACCATCAGCATTGCGGGTGGTGAGCTTCGCAATGAGCCAGACAGCGTGGCGCAAAGCCGCGAGGATGCTCGAGTACGAGCTTCCGAATTCGATCAAGATGCGACGGTTCAGGAGCACCCGCTGGTTACTCGATCGATGGCGAAATTGCGTAAAGCAAAGCCCGACGAACAAGGCTTGGTGAGACTGGCGCAATCCGGACTGATCCACATCGAAATCGCGCCTGACTCGATCGATCGAATTGAGCTTTCTCTCAATCGGATCGTTGCCGCCGCGCAGGCGCAGGGCTTCGAACTCAGCAGGAAAGACGAGCTCGGGGCCTTCACAGACGGCAGCATCACAGTGCCTTTCCGATTGAAGGAGGCCGTCCAGCGGACCAAACACGAACCCAGTCCGGACGAGTTGGCCAACGAGGAAAAAGAACGGAAGCGGCGCGAGCGCCGATGGGCTCGCAACGACTGGGATTGCGTCCCGCGCTTCGGCCTTTCCCGCCATTGGCCGGAATGGGAATATGCGCCCACCGGCAAGGTCTCATTCGAGTTCGATCTGTACCTTCGATATTCATCGACCCTTCGACGATCCTTCAAGGACGCCAAGATCCAGCGCCTGGAGAATATGGCTAATGATATTGCTGTCGGCCTTGCCGTTCTTGCAGCCGCAAAGCGAGAGGACGATCGTCGTGCGGAGGAAGATAGGCTTCGCGCGGAAGAGGAAGCGCGCCGGCGCAACGAGGCCAGACGTCTCGCGTACATCGAGGATCGGCGGCTCAAGATCCTTGAAGCCGTCTTCAACCGAGCCGAAACACGCGACCGCCTGCGACGCCTTTCGGAACAGATTACCGAAGAGCTGAAGGATACGCAGTCCCCCCGCGCTTCCGAGTTCATCACCTGGCTTAGCGGCCTGCTTGAGCGAGCCGAGCAGGCGGCCAACGTCAACGGTCTGGAACTGCTATTCGAAGCTGAGCACGTCTTTGGGCCTGACGATGACAAAGGTTTCTATCCCAGTCCCTATGGCTGGTAGCGGGCATTGAACCGGTTGCATGACCCAATTTCGGCACCCATGATCCCAGGATGTCCGCTTGCATCCACCAGAAAGTGTGGGTCTGAATGTGGGGCTCGAAAATCCGGGCCTTTGAGTAGCTATCTGATATCAAATCGTTATCTGAGAAGTAGGTCGGACTCCGTCTCCGCCACCTTCCTTCATAAACCGTTGGTTTTACGACTTTTTATGAAGGAAAGTTGCGCCGTCCCACAACCCGCCCCACAAGCTAAGGTCGATAGAATTGGCGGCATTTCGCCGTGATTCGTGACGGAAAGTGCGCCGATTGGATCAGCGGGGATTATCCTACTCTCAAACCTTGTTGTTCTTCGCATATCAAATTCAGTGCGATATGAGTTTCTGCGATAGCTTGGTATTTCGTTGGAACGAGGGGTTGGAAATTGGCGGAGCATAAGCGCGAAGAGGCAAATTGCAGCTTCCACTATCTTATTCGCGAGAAACGCGACGATGGTGAAAAACCCGAAGTTGTCCCATTTAGCGAGGAAGATTTCGAGACGTTCTGCAAGCGTCTTATCGCGCAGCCTGACATCGACATTACCGATGAAAAGACATGCAAGCAGATTAAAGCTTCGGTCAACGCCCCGGTAGAAAAGTGCGAAATGATAGATGACAGGACACTGTTCGGACGCTTTCGCGCTCGCTACACCGGCCATGCGTATGAAAACACAGATGTAGGCGAGATACCCGATAGTAGTGTCAGCCTTCGTCCATTTTTCTTTTTAATCTACCTTTCCGAAAGCGGTCGGATTTACGTCGGAAGCCAATATCTCGGCACTTTCGGCGGTTACGGTAAATTGGAGAGAACTTTACGCCTTTTCTTGCCAGGCAAAGGTCGTGTTGTCTCCCACACCTTTAGGCACGACGCTACGTCGTATAAGGGAGCGAAGCCGAAGGAAGTTCGGGTCAACTTTTCCAGACAACCAAAAGAGATTACTGGCAGCACTAAAATTGGGCAGCGCGGCGCGATGACCTTCAAGCGAAAATCGAGCAAAGATGGGGGTGTATCCCCTTGCCATACGTAACTAGGTTTGCTATATAATGGGCTATGACGAAGCCCCTTACGACCGCCCAGTTCTTCCGTCTCTTTCCGGACGATGAAACCTGCCTCAATCACCTGTTCGAGGTTCGTTTCGGGCAGGGCTTCGAATGCCCCAAGTGCGAGCGAGCTTCCAAGTGGTTTCGCATCCAAGCCGAGCGCGCCTATTCCTGCCAATGGTGCGGCCACCACCTGCACCCGACAGTGGGCACTCCGTTCGAAAAGACGCGGACCCCGTTGCAATCGTGGTTCTACGCAATTTACCTGTTCACCACCACAAGGAATGGTGTCAGCGCCAAGGAATTGCAGCGCCAGCTTGGCGTCACTTACAAGACGGCATGGCGCATGGCGGCGCTCATTCGCGAGCACATGGCGGACGTGGACGGCGAGCGCCCGATCGGCGGGCCGGGCACGAATGTCGAGATAGACGAAACGCTCATGGGCGGCGTCAAGAAGGGCACGCACAATCGTGGCAGCGCGGCCAAGACGGTCGTTGTCGGCGCGCTAGAGCGCGGCGGGGACTTAATCTGCGCCGTGGTGCCGAACCAGCGCCGTGCCACGCTAGAGCCGTTCGTGATGGCCAACGTTCGCATTGGCGGCAACGTCCACACTGACGAACTTCGCAGCTACGCGGCCCTAAGCGAGGCTGGCTACCGCCACGCTCGCGTGAACCACGGCGCGATGGAATATGCCTATTACGATTATCGTCTAGCCGAGACGGTCACGGTGAACGGGATCGAGAATTTCTGGCGTCACCTGAAATGCTCAATCAACGGAACGCACACCAGCGTTAGCGCCAAGCACCTTGGCAGCTACGTCAAGGAATTCGAGTATCGCTTCAACCGTCGCAATCGTCCGGAGACGATGCTTCCGGAGCTTCGTTCGACGTTCCGGCCATTGAACGGATAATCCGCTCGAACTCGGCGGGGTCGCCGGCCTTGCCCTTGTGCTCGGCGATGAACTGGTCGAGCTTGCCTTGCTCGATCGCTTCGCGAAGGGTCGTCACCATCATTCTCCGTTGGGGGCGGGAGCGGCATATCGAGCTGGCGCGGCGCGGGAATGTGGCGCTTCACTCTCTTGACCACATTCTCTGTCACCAATCCTTTTGCAGTCTGTTTCTGCATGAACTCGATTTCACAAATTAGCACATCACCTTTGGCGAAACGAATGGTGTTCTGGTTCACGCGCCGCAGAAAGTCCTCATCCTCAATCGTCGCGCTGACGGAGTTCTGCCCGTCGTGCAACCGCCACTTGTTGTCCTCCTTGAACGCCAGGGAGACTATCGAAAACGCGGCTTCGCGAGTATCGCTTACGAGCACCTTTTCGGGAATTTCTGGAGTTCGAAACGCATCCGCCTCGCCTGCGATAACGCGCTGGGCCGGGTTCTTGCGCTCGCCGAACTCGACCAGATTGATCCCTGGATTTTGAAGCGGACGATAAACGACCTTTTCCAATGCGTGGCGGACGGCAAGGTCTTGATAAAGC